>CACZGD010000147.1 GCA_902780565.1 Oscillospiraceae bacterium | reverse complement strand
TTCTGACGAGCTCGTACTTTTCTTTTGCGATCTCGTTGAGCTGTTTGACCTCCCGCTTGTGCACGATAAACATGATAATCCAGATCATGGCGAACGCGGCGAACATAATGGCGGTCATAACGCCGATCTCCGCCGCCGAGGTCATCCAGCGGAGGAACAGCGCAGCGGAAACAAACACCGCCTCAACGATCGCAAAGTGGATGGCCGTGGCGGCTGCCAGCGGCAGATCGGTTTCGTCATACAGCGACATGCCGCCCATGCCCGCCACACCGATCAGGGCGGAAAGCAGGCTTTGCACGAGGATCGCCGCCACGGGGCTGTCGAAGCGCTCCAAAAGCATCGGCGAATAAAACGCGCCGTTTCCGGCGGACAGCATGGCGATCAGATTGCCCACGACCGCGCCAGCAAGAAAGCCGATCAGCATGCGCCGGAAAACCTTTTTTTTCATTTTGCCTCACCGCCTTTCAGATAATTACGGATCACGGAGATATATCGCCGGGAAGCGTATACAGTCTGATTCTCCTCCAACCGGATCTTTAATTGTCCGGCAATGGAAAAATCGAAGTGCACAGCTTTTTCCAGATTGATGATCTCGAACCTTGAAATCCGAAGAAAACTATCAGCGTCAAGTCTTTGCGACAGATCGTTCACCGAGGCAGTGGTGCGGATGGTCTCATCCGCCACGCACACGTAGTTGCTCCGGTTCTGGCTGTAGATGCGGATGATGCTATCCGTCCGCACGCGGAAGCTCCTACCGCCCTCCGTCGGCAGATCGAGAAACGTTTCCCGGTCGTTAAACCGCGCAAGTATTTCCTCTACCTGCGCATTCCGGTCCGGCGCACGGATCAAGACTTCAATTTTATCCAGTGAACTGTCTTCCTGAAAGGAGACGGAAACGTCATAAGAAGACAACGTCGTCAACTCCTTTGTGTAAATCATATCGGGCGGGCCGTGCGAAAAACACGACCCGTCCATGTGGTACTTTGGTATCTGCCTTTATTTTTTTGTGAACGCGTTTTTGAAGAATTCAATGATCCTGCGGAAGAAATCTCGAATCCTGTTCAGGAAGCGTTTGAACGCGTTTTCCTTTTGCGGGTTATCCTGCGGTTCGTCCGGTTTTTCCTCCTGCGCTGCGGCGTCCGCTTCGCGCTGTGCCGCGAGATCGGCGGTGAACTGGCTTCTGATGGTTTGCGCGTTGGTATCCACCTCAGATTTGTTCTCCGCCAGCGTTTTGCTCTCGTCATAGGTCATTGCCGTGACGGCGGCTTTTGCGTTGTCGATCAGCGCCTTGCTTGCCGCGCTGTCACCGCCCTGGGCCAGCGCGTCCAGCTCTGCGGCCTTGGCGGCCTTGTATTCTTCAAACGCGGCTTTATCAGCGGCGAGCTGCGCGGCGGCTGCTTCTGCGGCGCGTTGCGCATCCAGGTTGGCGGCCAGCTGCGCGGAGATCGCCGTGGCGGAGGCGTTCGCTGTCGCTTTGTTCTCGTCCAGCGTTTTGCCGGTATCAAACGACAACGCGTTGACCGCTGCCTTTGCGTCGGCAATCAGCGCGGCGCAGGCATCGCTGTCGCCCTCGGCGGCCAGCGCGTCCAGCGCGGCGGCCTTTTCCTCTTTGTAAGCGTTGAAGGTCTGCGTATCCGCTGCCAGCAGCGCGGCGGCGGTGCCCTCAACAGTTATGGGATCGGTGGTGTTCGTATAGGTCCCATCGCGGAACGTGACGGTGGCGGTGTATTTGATCACCTTGTCCGCCGTATACGTCGCCTCGCTGACGACTGTCATCGGGGGATTGTGCGAGGTGGCCGTGACCGTCCAGTCACCGTATGCACAGGCAAACGCCGCGTAGGCTTCTGTATAGTCTTCCTTCCAGCTCCAGACGGGTCCCGTATAGATATGGTCGGTCTGCGCGAAGTCTGCGCTCACGTAAACGCCGTCACTGTCGGAGAGGAATGCATAGTCAGTATTCGTTACCGCGTCGGCGGGCGTAACTTCAATGTTGATCTCAAGGTCGCCGTCCCGGGTGAAATAGTGTCCCTCTGCCGGGAACAGCACGCAAAAACCGATGTAGTCCGCACGGCAAAGGAAGCGCATTCCGTCGCCGAAATCACCGATCCAGCCGGGATAGTCGGGGTTTGCGCCTGCGTTGGGCGCGACGAGATAGTAGGGGCGGCCATCCGGCACTGCGACCGTCACGTCGTCGGCCGTCAGGTTCGCGGCAGGCGCGTTGCTAAGGGTCAGATCGATCACGCAGATCTCCGCGCTGTCGCCGCCGCGATATTTCGCGTATTCACAGACGGTGCAGACATTTTGTTCCCAAAAGCAGCCCGCATACGGATCGCCGAGACCGGCGTCCGTGACCTGCGCGTTGGACATTTCCTCCCAACCGGCATAGCTGTGGCCGTTTTCGCTGCCGAAGACGAACCGGGCGTTGATGATCGCCGTGTTGGCGCTTACCACGATCTCGTGATCAGCTGCGGCATCAAGCGCGGCAAAGGTCACAGCGGCGTTATCCGCGAAAGCGTAACCGCTGTCGGGCGTTACGGCCGCAGACAGAAACCAGGAACCGCAGCGGAACACATCGTCGTCGGCAAGCATGTTGCCGTATTGGTCCTCCCAGCTCCATTCCACGGTGCAGTAGGAATCTGCGGAAAGCGCCACCGACGCGCTGCCGATGGTGTTCAGCACGGCGGGCGCGGTCCCGAAGGAGAGCGCGAGCGCGTCCAGTTCTACGGTCGCAGCGTCCAGCTTGGTGATGGTGACGACGCCCTCATACGCGCCGGACTGATTATACGGCTTGAACACATAGCCGGTTCCGCCGGTCAGCTCCTTTTCAAAACTGAACTGCCAGGACCATTCTTCCCCGACCAGCATGCCGCCGGAAATATCCTCATCGCCCCACACGCAGCCGGGTTGGCCGTAGCCGCTGGAGGTAAAGCGGTATCTTCCGCATAATTCTTTTTATTCAGTATAAGCGCGTTGTCGCCGAGCGACAGCGGATTGGGCAGATCCGCTTCCTTTTCTTCAACAATAACGGTGACGGAACTGTCGTCAACGATATCGCGGATGAGGAACTCGGCGGACTGTCCGGCTGTCAGAGAGACGACACAGTAAAAATCTTTTGATTCGCCGTGATTCAAATATGAGGTAAAATTATACTCCATATATGGATCGGCCGGGGCGGTACTGACGGAGCGGATGACATAATCGCCGCTTGTTTCGGGCGTAAAATAGTAATAGCTGTCTGAAAGTACCGTTCCCAGCGTCAGTGCGTTTTCGCCGAGCTGCAGCTCCACGTGTTCGTTGCGCGTCCCCGCAAAAGCGGGCAGCGCCGCACCGAACGCAAGCGTGATGCTTAGAAGCACCGCAAAGGCGCGTCGCAGGGTTGGATTTTTGTTTTTCTTCATAGTTTTGTGCACGTCCTTTCACAATAATTGGTTGATTTAACTATACAGAACGCGCTTTTGCTTGTCAAGCGAATCTGACCAACGGTATTCCACAGACAACGAACGGTTGGTTTTGCCAGTTTTTTATGCATGAAAGTGCTTTTATCTTCAAAAAAATGATGAGGCTGCAAGAAAAAAACAATACTGCCCGTATCAAAAAATGGTATGCAAAAACAAAGAAATAACCCATATGAGAAAACACCGGCGGGGCTCGAAAAGACCCCTGTGATTTTCTGTAAAAATTCCCGTATGGGTCAAACATGGGTCAAAATCGGAAATGCCCGGTTTTGGCCTTGATTTTTGAAAAGGAAAAATCCCCAAAAACGGCGGTGTTAAGCCATTCTTGGGGATTTGTTTGGTTGCGGGAGAAGGACTTGAACCAACGACCTCCGGGTTATGAGCGGTAGCAGGGGAGTCGATTTGGGCGCTTCCGGCGCTTTATAGCCCTTTCATCTCGGGTTGCGGTTCCGTATAGCGCTCTTGGACCCGTTGTCTCCGCAGCGGTTTTTCCTGTTATGGGTCAGAATATGGGTCAAGATGCTTAAGACCGTATCAAAACAGACGATTCGTCCTTTTTTCATAAAACCGTATCTGTAAGTATTCCGGCAAGATCATAGTTTTCAAAACGCATGATGCTTTCTTCGTTTGTGCCGAAGCTGAGGAAGTTAACGCTTCCGTACCACACAGTTCTATTATCCATAATGGTGAACTTCTGATGAAAGCTGCTTTTTCGGATCACCTTTACATTCGCATTTTCCAACATTTGAATGTTTTCTATTGTCAGATCCATGTTTTCACCGGTAAAGTCTTCCGGTGGGCGGGTTACGACGGAAACCGAAACGCCTTTTTGTACCGCTTCCGAAAATGCAGGCAAAAGCTGCTTTAATCGGTTCATTCGCATAAACGGGGAAACGATCAGTATTTCCCTGTCCGCGGTTTTCAGATCCTGCAAAAAGACAGGATAAAAGCTTTTTCCATCGTAGATCACGTCCGGCGGGGCGGACAGATCCGTATCCGTTTTTACCTGATACCCTATGGCGGCGTAGCTTTTCAGTCGTTTCTGATACATCCGCTCCAGCACGGGAATGCGGATATCCGCGTAGTCGTAGATCAGCACTTCTTTTTTGCCCGGATATTTCCGATGAAGCCGCCCGGCATACTGTGCAACTTTACCCTTCCACGCAATGGGCAGCGCCAGAAAGAGCGTATCCAACCGGGGGTAATCAAACCCCTCGCCGACGTATTTGCCTGTCGCGATCACGATCAGCGGCTCATCTGCGGGGATCGCTTCCAATGCCTGTACCGCGTCCCGTTTTGCTTTGGCGGAGGCTGCGCCGGTGAGTACGATCACGTTTTTGCACTTCCCCGATAGCAGCTCGCGCAGCGTTGCGGCGTGCTCTTTCCGTTCCGTCAGAACGATCGGCGTTCGGCCTTGCTCCACGCTTTTCAGTACGTCTGAAACGATGACGCTGTTGCGGAACTCGCTTTTCGCGAGATCGGAATAGATCTGTGTGATCATCGTGCCCTGCTCATACGTTTTCCGGAAAGACGTAAACCGCGGCACCAGGAAATGGTCAAAATCCCGTTTCTCCGCCTGTGCTTTTGCGTCCACCCGGTAGCGGATCGGGCCGCACTGCATGAAAATGATCGGATGATGCCCGTCCTGCCGGGTGGGTGTGGCTGTTAGTCCGTAAACATATTTCGCGTTGACTTCTTTTAAAACGGCTTCAAAATTGACAGCGGAAACATGGTGGCACTCGTCCACGATCACCATGCCGTAATCCTTCACAATCGCCTTTACTTCATTCCCGGAAAACAGCGACTGCATCACGGCGATATCAACGATCCCGTGCAGCGTATCCTTTCCGGCGCCGAGTTGACCTACCGGAGACCACTGTTTTTTTCTGCCACGGCCCTTTTTTGGCTCCGGAGGCGTAAGCTCAAATGACAGAAACTGCTCCAGTGATTTTTTCCACTGTTCCATAAGCGCTTGCGTGTGCACTAAAATCAGCGTGTTCGTTTTCCGCTCGCCGATCATATACGCCGCCAATACCGTTTTGCCAAACGCTGTGGTCGCGGAAAGAACGCCGAACTGTTCCTTCAGCATCGCGGCGGCCGCCGGTTTCTGCTCCTCACGGAGTTCTCCGTTAAATCGTACCGGGATCGGCGTTCCGGGGTTGGTTTCATCTTTTACTTCACAGATCCCGCCGAAATGTTCCGAAAGCTCCTTCAAAGCGGGAAGACAGCCTCGGGGGATGGCGATAAAACCTTCGCGGTTTTCCGCACAGCAGATCACCCGCGGCTTTTTATATACAGGCATTCGCATGGCCTGTGTTCTGTAAAAGTCCGGATTCCGGAAGGACGCCAGACGCAGGATCGCGTTTCTGCCCTGCGGTGAAAGTCCGGCGTCGGGGACATACAGCATATCCGCATACGTCACCGTCAGTCTGCCGCTGAAATCTATTGCTGTCAGATGCTTGGGCTTCTGTTTCCACGGCGCTTCATCCGATTCCGTGACAAGCGCTCCAAGCTCAGTCGGTCTGCAGATCCGGGTAACCAATGCGTCAACCGTTTCAACGTCGACTTTCTGCACGCCGGAAAGAAATGCCCATTGATCGGGATACGGCTCGAACGCATCATCTATAAATACGGAATTACCGTTTTTCCTTGCCGGCCCCTGCAGCGGCAATGCGATCAGATTACCGAAACCGCCTGATGGCATCGTATCCTGATTCGGTAAAATGCGGTCGTAAGATGAAAACCGGACGTGCTTATTCTGCGCCATCGTCAGCGTCAACAGTCCGCTTGCAAGCTGCCGCGCCGTTTTTGCTGAAACCGGCGTTGCAAAAAAGATCCACACGTGCGCGCCTTCGCCGGAGCGGGAGCGTTCCACATACGCCGGAATTTCGTTTGCCTCACATACAGCGCGGTATGCGGTTGCGGCTTCCTGATAGTCTTCCTCATCAAAGTCCACACAGCAAAACGCGCAGATTTCGTCTGTGAGCATCGGATAGACGCCCACAACGTCCCGCGCGTATTTGTCTCTGCCCGACAGATGCGCAAACAGATCGCCGTCCGTCAGCGGAAGCAGCTTTCGGTTCGGACAGGCGGAGCACTTGTATTTTTTCTTGTCGCAAAGCGTTTCGTCCCACTCGTTGCCGCATACCGGCTGGTAACCGCTTTTACCGGAGGTCACACCGTACCATCGCCGCGCAAACACGTCCGTCCTGCCTGCGAACAGCGAGCGGAACAGCGCGATCTTCTTTTCCGGAGAGCTGAACTTGGTGACGCCATCGGAGGGAGTCTCAACTGCATTACTTGCGGGATCATCCGCTGTTTTCAGCGAGGAAATACCAAGTTGACGTTTTAATTCTGCATTTTCTTTGCGCAGCAGATCGTTTTCTTTGGAGAGTTTTTCGTTCTCTGCTATTAACGCTTCTATATCTTTCATCACCGGTTATTACTTGGACAAGTATTTCAAAATGTTTTATGAAAACTACAGAACAGAATGGATTATACCATAAATCAGTATGAAGAACAAGTTTTTCAGTATTCGTTTTTTTTGACATGTACTTGACATTACACAAAAAAACGCATACAATAATTACGAAAAAAGGTGGAGACACATATATTCAAGAAACAAGAGGACAATATGGAAATCAAACGGGATATTTATTTGGATCGTCTGATCCGGCGGGAAAAGAATGGGCTGATCAAGGTCGTGACGGGCGTTCGCCGGTGCGGAAAGTCATACCTTCTGTTCAATCTGTTCCATAATTATCTACTGGAAAAAGGCGTTAAAGAAGACCATATCATTGAGATCGCTCTGGACGACCGCAGCAACAAGGAATTGCGCGATCCCGACAATATGCTGAAATACGTGAAAGAGCGGGTCGTTGATAAGGATACCTACTATATCATTCTGGATGAGGTGCAGCTTCTCGCGGAGTTTGAGGACGTGCTGAACAGCTTTATGCACATCCGCAATGCGGACGTTTACGTGACGGGCAGCAATTCCAAATTCCTTTCCTCCGACGTGATCACGGAATTCCGCGGACGCGGCGACGAGATCCGCATGTATCCGCTTTCCTTCCGGGAATTCTGCTCCGTCTACGAGGGCAGCGCGGACGAAGCGTGGGACGATTATTTTACATACGGCGGCTTGCCGCTGATCCTCTCGCGCGAAACGCCGGAGGAAAAGGCGGAATATCTCATGTCGCTGTTCCAGAAGGTGTATCTGAGCGATATCGT
>CACZGD010000146.1 GCA_902780565.1 Oscillospiraceae bacterium | reverse complement strand
GGAAAGGATTGGCGGTCGCTGTTGGAAGGATCCCATCGGCCACACAATCATCCCAAACGTCATACAGAAGAAGAGGAAATGATCATCTCCAAAGCGTTTTGGAAGAAGTATGAAAGATACGGCTGGGATGGGGTGTATGAAGAGGCCAAGGCAACCGGATATACAAGAAGTCTGAGCGGAATGATCTATGCGGCAAAGCGATTGGACTTGGTTGATAAGGCAAAGGCGAGAAAGACTAGGCGCCACGACAGGAGATTTCCGGAATTGTTAGTTCCCGGAGAAAAGGTGCAAATAGACGTCAAAGAAGTGCCGTATGCCTGTTTAAGAGGCGCTCTGCTGAGGGATAACAAGCATTTGTATCAGTGGACGGCAATAGATGAATGCACAAGAATACGCTTTGTATATGGATTTGAAGAACATACGCCGGAGAATTCAGTGAAGTTTTTACACATGTTATTGAAAGCGTTTCCATTCAAAATTCGGACGATCCAGACAGACAACGGAACAGAATTTACATACAAATACATCAGTGAAACAGAGGAATGTCCATTTGACAAAGAGCTACGAAGGCTTGGAATCCAGCATAAACTGATCCCGCCGAGAACTCCGTGGCACAATGGGAAGGTCGAAAGAAGCCATAGAAACGACCAAAGGTATTTCTACGATTGGGAAACCTTCCGCAGCGTGGAGGATCTGAATAGTAAACTGGCGCAGCATTTGATTTGGAGCAACAACAAACCGATGCGGACGCTTCGTGATAAAAGCCCGTCGGAGCTGCTGAAAGAGATGCTTGCAGCGTGAAGCGGCCGGCCGCTGCGTATGGTGGGCTTCCTCGCCTTCGCCCTACGGGCTCCGGTTCGGAAACCCACCATACGCAATACATACCAAACTCTTTTCTTTTTTGAATAAAGTGGTTCATATCAATTGACATCACAGATGATTTCCTACATTATTTTGAAAATAGTTATTGACAAAACAACGAATAGGTGCTAAAATACTATTCGTTGTGCGGGTGTAGTTCAGCGGTAGAATCCCAGCCTTCCAAGCTGGTTGTGTGGGTTCGACTCCCATCACCCGCTCCATACGCGTTTGTAGCTCAGGTGGATAGAGCAACTGCCTTCTAAGCAGTGGGTCAGGGGTTCGAGTCCCTTCAAGCGCGCCAGAGAAAATCCTGTGACTTTTCCAGTTACAGGATTTTTTATTTGTTTACAGAAAATAGATTGATTTCTGCTTGATTCGGAGTAAAATAGAACATACAGTCATTGCTGATACAGGAGGCTAATATGAAACAAGTTAAAATCGGCGTCCTCGGCGCGCGCAGGGGACAGGACATGATTCGTTTTTGCATGAATACGGAAACTGCCGTACTGACTGCCATATGCGATAATTCTCCAAAGCTTCAGGAGATGGAAGCAAAATATCCCAATCAAGGGATCAGATTCTTTTCTGATTTTGACAGCTTTTTACAGGAAGCCGACATGGATGCGGTCGTTCTTGCGAACTATGCGAACGACCATGCTCCTTTTGCGATCCGGTGTCTGAACGCGGGGAAACACGTCATGAGTGAAGTGCTGCCTGTTGAAACGATGGCGGAGGCCGTCGCGCTGATCGAAGCGGTCGAAAAGAGCGGCAAGGTCTATGCCTACGGGGAAAACTATTGCTACATGCCTGCGCCCAGGGAAATGAAAAAACTGCTGAAAGAGGGGCGACTCGGGAAGTTTGAATACGGAGAAGGGGAGTATATGCATAACTGCGAGCCGGACTGGGCGTCGTTGACCCTTGCGGACCCGATGCATTGGCGCAACCGCATGTATTCCACCTATTACTGCACGCATTCCATCGGTCCGCTGCTCTTCATTACCGGCGAACGACCGGTTCGGGTCTCCGGGTTTGAAGTCCCCTTCAACGACAGGATGTACCGCATGGGAGCGCAGGCCGGTCCGATCGGGACGGAAATCATTACGCTCGAAAGCGGCGCGCTGCTGAAAAGCATTCACGGCGTCGGTCCCTCTGAAAATTCAATCTGGTATTCAATTTACGGCAGCGAAGGCCGTGTGGAGAGCGCGCGGGAGGACGCCGAAAACGGCGCCGTTGACCTCGTATACCTGAATCTGACCAAGAATAAAGTCAAAAATCTCACAAGCTATGAGCCTGCGTATCAAGGCGAAGAGGCAGGGAAAACGTCCAATCATAACGGCGCGGATCATCTTGTAATGGAGCACTTCGTCAAAAAGATTCTCGGCGATCCTGAGGCGGAGATCATTGACGTATATCGCGCGATGGATATGTTCCTGCCCGGTCTGTTTGCCTACCGCTCGATCCTGCACGGCAATATGCCGTATGAGATCCCGGACCTGAGAGATCCCGCAGTCCGTGAACGGTATCGGAACGATACGTCCTGCACGAATCCTGAGAAAGCCGGCGAAAATTTGCTGCCGGTCTCCCCCGGCGGCGATCCGCAGATCCCGGACTCCGTTTATGCCGCGCACAGGCAAAAGCTGATTGACAACAAAGTCTTATAATCGACTTTTCGGAATTGACAATTCCGCCGGTTTGCGATATGATAAAAATGAAACCGAACAAGGAGGTCACATTATGATTCTGGGTATGATCAATGATTATTCCGAAAAAGGGTTCCGCGAGGTCAAACGGCACGGTCTTGACGCGATCGAGTTCTGTCTGAACTGGGACGTCGATTCCGATGCAGTGCTCGCACAAAAAGAGGAAATCAAAGCAAGAAGCGAAACCTACGGCATAAAAGTCGGATCCATCGGTCGTTGGGGGATGCAGCGCGTAGACAAAAACGGCGAACCGCTTGAGGAGGCGTTGCACCACGATAAAAACCTGATCGATCTTGCCGCGTTTCTGCATTGTCCTGTGTACAACGTCGGCTGCAATTATACGGAAGGCTTTTCTTTCTACGAAAACTGCGATTTTGCGATCCGTTATTTCCGGATCCTTCTTGACTATGCGAAGGATAAAAACGTGAAGATCGCCGTTTATAACTGCGACTGGAGCAATTTCGTATACAATGAAAAGGCGTGGTCCTATATTCTCGGCGCGCTGCCGGAGCTCGGAATCAAATTCGATTCTTCACATTCAATCAACCGGAACGAGGATTACCTCGCCGTGCTGCGCAACTGGAAAGAGCGCGTCTATCACGTGCATATCAAGGGCAACCTGCGGATCGAAGGCGAAACCTACGACGATTCCCCGGCAGGACTGGATACCACCAAATGGCCCGCGATCATGTCGTTGCTTTATATCGCAAATTATGACGGCATGCTTTCCATTGAGCCGCACTCTCACAACTGGAGAGGCAAGAAGGGCGACTGGGGCGTTGCCTATACCGTGCAGTATATGCGGCCCTTCGTCATGCCGGATGATTATTACTACGAAGAAGACTAAGCCTGAAAATGAAAAACGCCGCACAGCGCGGCGCTTTTCATTTTAAATATATTTTTCAAACAGGATCACGCATTTCCCCTTTTTAGAGGTCCCGACTTCTTCAAGGAAGCGGAACTTTCCGACGCCCCGGACGGAAACCTTGTCGCCGGGCTTCAGCGGTTTGGAACCGTTTTCGCAAGGACAACCGTTGAGAAACAGCTTTCTCTCACGCAGCAGGTCGTCCACCGCGCCGCGAGATCGGTTCAGAAATGCGGCAGCCAAGCAGTCGAGGCGAAGAGAGGTTACGGTCGCGCGATGCTGCTCCGTTTGATACAGCGTCCCTTCCGGCGGCGCATCTGTCGCTGAGACCACGATCTGCGTCCTTCTGATTTGCGTCAGCGAGTCCACGATATAATCCGCGATTCGGGAAACGCAAAAGATATACGCTTCCTGCTCACACACGACGATATCGCCGAGCAGGGAACGCTCGATCCCGAGGCTCATCAGCGCGCCGAGATAATCCCTGTGCGTCAGCGCCTCGGCAAACCGAGCGTTTTTCGGTTTTACGCGCAAACAGACAACAGGGAAGTCCTCCTGATAACCGAGCAGGTTTTCATCCCCGAAGCGGACAAGATTTCGTTCGGTCTCCGAAACGCCGCCAAACAGCACGAACGGGACGAACCGGCTTTTCTCGCGCAGCAGGTCCGCCTGTTCTTCCGGCGTCAGAAAATCGGAATAGGTATAGATCCCCTGACGATCGGCCCGATCGGAGAGATCTTGCAGATGTTCTTTCAGATAATGCTCCATATTTCCGATCAGTCCTTTGTCAGTTTCGCGGTCTGTCGCTGTGCGCGGATGAGCTTCGCATAGATCCCCTCATGCTGCATCAGTTCCTCGTGCGAGCCGATCTCGGCGATCTGCCCCTTTTCAATGACGATCAGGCGGTCGGCGTTTTTCAAGGTCGAAAGCCGATGCGCGATCGCAAAGGTCGTTCTGTTCTGCGTCAGCTTCGCCAGCGCATCCTGAATCTGCCCCTCCGTTTCGGGGTCCAACGCGGATGTCGCTTCATCCAGGATCAGGATTTCCGGATTGCGCAGCACCGCCCGTGCGATCGAAATGCGCTGCCGTTCACCGCCGGAGAGATTATGTCCGTTTTCTCCGATGATCGTGTTATAGCCGTCCGGCAGATCCATAATGAAATCATGCGCGTTCGCCGCTTTTGCCGCGGCGATCACCTCGGCGGCCGTCGCGTCGCCGCGCGCATAGGCAATGTTGTCATAGATCGTTCCCGCAAACAGGAAGGTTTCCTGAAACACCACGGCGGTCTTCTGCCGATAAGCCTCATGCGGGATCTCTCGCACGTCCCGTCCGCCG
>CACZGD010000145.1 GCA_902780565.1 Oscillospiraceae bacterium | reverse complement strand
GAGGAACGGGACGTGCGGGAGCTGGACGCCCTTTACCCGGAGCTGGACGCGGGAACGCAGCTCCGTCACATGAAAAGCTGGCTGCTGGCAAACGGCAAACGCCGCAAAAGCAGGTCCGAGATGCCGAGGTTCATCGCGGGCTGGATGAACCGCGCCGCCGACGCGGTGCGGAACACAAAAGCCCCGGGGGATGCCGTCCCGGGGTATGGCCGCATGCCCACGGAGCGGTCGGGTCATGATAGTTCCCCGAAACGCCCGACCTTCCCCGGCGACCGCGAGATCAGCTACGACCTCGCCGAGGCGCAGAGACGGATGGATACGATGGTCCCGACGCTGCGGAAAAAGGGGTAAGAGCAGGGGGAACGGTGACGGGAACATAACGATACAATGATATTATTGGGATATTCGCCGAATCGCCGGAATCGGTCATATGTACCGTATTCCGCGTACTTCCCCTTGCCGGGGAGGGAATCATCCGATACCTGATCCCGCCGGGATTCATCCCTCCGCCGTCAAGGCAAAGGAACGGCTGTGGGCAGCCGTACTACCATTGCAAGGGGCAACCGACGGACATGTTCCCGGCGATGCAGGACGTCCGGGCGACGAACCGGGTATATTATCGATACATTGTTATTTTTGGTGATATTCGCCGAATCGCCGGAATCGGTCATATGTACCGTATTCTGCGTGCCAACCCGACCGGTAGTACGGCTGCCCACAGCCGTTTTTGTGCCTTGCTGCGGGAGGGTTTCATCCCGGCGGGATAAGTTATCGGATGACGGACAATGTGAATATCCGGGATGATGCCCTCCCCGGCAAGGGGCAACCGACGGACATGGTACCGGGGACGTAGGACGTTCAGGCGACGGACCGGGTATAATGACGATACAATGTTATTACTGGGATATTCGCCGATTCGCCGGATTTGGTCATATGTACCGTATACCGCGTACTTCCCCTTGCCGGGGAGGGAATCATCCCGGTTTATACCGATTTCGTTTTCCATCAACATATCCCGCCGGGATTCATCCCTCCGCCGTCAAGGCAAAGAAACGGCTGTGGGCAGCCGTACTACCGGTGTAACTTGCACCCGGCTCCGTTTCCGGTACCGGCCCTTGGCCCCTGGTCCCTGGCCCCCTGGATACAAAAACGGGACGCCGAAGCATCCCGTTATCCCGTTATTTTTCAATCGCGCGAAGCGCAACCGAAATTTTGTATTTTGTATTCTGTATTCTGCATTTTGTATTCTGTATTCCGTATTCCGCCTTCCGCGTCCGCGCGTGCCGTTTATCTTCTGCCGCCCATGCCGCCGGGACCGCCCATGCCGCCGGGGCCGCCCATGCCGCCCATGCCGCCTTCGGAATAGACGGTGGAGGTCATCTGCACGGTGCGGGCTTCGCCCCCGACCGTGACGGTATAGGTCCCGCCCGCTGCGATGCCGGGCGCGGAGATGACTGCGGTCTGGAACGCCTTTTCGGGGGTATAGGAGGCGAGCACGGTCCCGTTTTCGTCCGTGACGGTGATGGTATCGCCCGCGCTGCCGCTGACGGAGAGGAGCATGGTGCCCTGCGTGGAGGACTGCCCGAAGTTCTGCGCCATGCCCGCGGCGCCCGTGGCGATCACGGTACCGCCCGTGATCACGCCCTCCATCTCATAGTCGACCGCGCCGTTGCCCGCGTTCGTGGGACCGGAGACGTAGACCGCGCCGCCGGAAATCAGCATCACGCCGTTGGAATCCACGCCGTCGCCGCCCGCGTTGACCGTGAGGGTGCCGCCGTTGACCGTGAGCACGCAGTCGCTGCTGCCGCCGTTCATGCCGCCCCTGCCGAAGAAGCCGAAGCCCTGACCGGCTGCGCCGCCCGCCGCGTTCACGCCGTCGTCGGACGCGACCACGCGGATATTGCCGCCGTCGATCGTGATCTTTTTCGCCTCGAGCCCTTCATAGCTCTTCTGAATATCGATCGTGCCGCCCTCGATCGTGAGGTAGTTTTCGGCGTGGATGCCGTCGTCCTCGCTGTTCACCGTCAGGCTGCCGCCCGCGAGATAGATATAGCCGAGGCTTTCGTCGTCGTCATTCGCGGCGTGGACGCCGTCCTTGCCGCTTGTGATCGTGAGCGCCCCGTCCAGCATACGGAAGTCGTCCTTCGCCTGCACGCCGTGCTTCGCCGCCGTGATCGTCACGCTGCCGCCGGTCACGACCACGGAGTCCTTGCCCACGATCCCGTGGCCCTCGGCGCTCGTCACCGTCAGGCTGCCGCCGCCGTTGATCGTCAGGTCTTCCTTGGAGTAGATCGCGCCGTCCACGTTGTTGTCGTCGGTCTGGACGAACGCGCCGGAGGAAACAAGGGTGTTGGAGGTGCCGTCGGCAAGGGTCACGAAGACCTTATCCGCCGAGCGGATATAGAGCGCCGCGCCGGAGCTGTTGGTCACGGACGCGCCCGCCAGCACGAGCCGGAGCTTGACGCTCTTGTCCGCGTCCACGATCACCTGTCCGTTTGTCAGCGTGCCGGTCAGCACGTAAACGCCTTCCCCGGTGATCGTCACCGTGTCGCCGTCCACCGTCACGCCCGCGCCGCCGGTGGTGGCGCCGTCCGCAAGGGCGATCTGCACCGCCGAAGCCTCGTCATAGCTCGGGTCCCGATCGCGGTTCGTGAACAGGTCGTCCGCCGTGGCGGCGTTTTCGCTCTTGTCCGTGTCGTCCGCCGTCGCGCCCGCGCTGCCGGGTTCGGTGCTTGTGTCTGCGTTTTGCGCTGCGCCGTCGGTCGGCGGCGCGAATGCGTCCGTGTTCATTTCCGTGCTCGCGCCGGACGTGCGCTCGGGCTTTCCGGCGTGGGCGGAGGACGTCGCGTCTCCCGTGCCGCAGGCGGTCAGGGACGTGAGTAAAAGCGACAGCGCGGCTGCCGCGCAGATCAGTTTCATTTTCATTGTCATGCTTCCTTTCCGGGGTCTTCCCCTTGAGCTGCCCCCAGTATAGAATGCCGACTTTAAGCGGAGTTAAAACCGTTTAAAAATATATCGCCCGCGACAAAAAAATGCCGCGGACGATAAGGATGGAAAGAAGAAAAATACAAAGTGAAACATGACAAATTGCCGAAGTGTGTCGCATACGACATGTTTATTATATACCCGTTCTCCGAAAAATGCAAGAGGGAGCGTTATCATACAGACACAAAAAAGACAGCATTCGTACATATTTTTGAATAAGCAGGAAAAAAAGGCAGGGCGAAGCCCTGCCTCCCGGCTCAATGATAATACGACGTGACCCCGAAGAACTCCTCGAGGCACAGACCGGAATTGTACACCTCCGCGGCAAGCTCGGTCCCGAGGTAGCGGACGTGCCAGGGCTCGTAGATATAGCCGGTGATCGCCTGCTTGGTCGCGCCGTAGCGGATGATGAAGCCGTAGCGGTGGGCGTTGTTCGCCAGCCACCGCCCCGCCGGGGTATAGGCGAAGGAGCCGGACAGGGAGTTCAGGTCCATCGCGAGCCCGGACTGATGCTCGGAGTGCCCGGGACGGGCGGAATAGGTGTCCGCCGCCGCGCGTCCGTCCGCCGCGACGTAGCGGTTATAGATGCTGTCCTGCGTGTAATAGGAGCGGTAGCCGGAGACGATCCACAGCGAGATCCCGTCCGCCGCCGCGCCTGCCTCCATGCGCTGAAACGCCGCGTAGCATTCCGGGGTCAGGTCCCCGGGCGCGTAGGAAGCGGGCAGGGAATAGGTCTTATTCGCGATCAGGGTGTAGCCGTATTTCGTCACGACGTAGGTCACGCCGTCCTTTTCGGTGAGGGGATAGCCGTTGCCCGTGTAGCCGACGAAGGTGTAGCCCGGCAGCAGGGCAGGCGTAAAGGCGGGCAGCCCCACGCTCAGGCGCAGCGCCCCTCTGGCGTCCGCCGCCGTCACCTTGCCGTCCCCGTCCAGATCGGCGCGGACCTGCTGGGCGGCGTCCAGCCCGTCGTCAAAGCCCACCGCCATGCGCAGCACGAACCGCGCGTCCGTCGCCGTCACCTTGCCGTCCATGTCCGCGTCGCCGGTGGGGCAGTCCGCGTCCGGCAGATGCGTGAGCAGCGGGATGGGACGTGTGCGGGTCTCGCCGCAGCGGCTGCAGGCGTCCGTCTCCACGCCGGGGGCGCGCCACGTGGCGGGGGTCGTCTCCCGGTAGCCCGTGAAGTCGTGCCCCAAAGCCGGGGTCTCGCGCGGGGCGGTCAGGGTCTTGCCGCAGACGGCGCATTTGGTCCCCTCGGTCATGCCGGGGTTCAGGCAGGCGGCGGGCACGGCGGGGATCGTCTCCTCCGTGTGCGCGGCAAGGGCGGTCGTCCGGGGGGCGGAAAGGATCTCGCCGCAGACGGCGCATTTGGTCCCCTCGGTCAGCCCGGTTTTCGTACAGGTGGCGGGCACGGCGGGGATGACTTCCGGCGTGTGCCCGGCGGGGTCGGTGGGTTGTGGCGCGGAAAGGAGCTCGCCGCAGACGGCGCACTTCGTCCCTTCGGTCATGCCGCCCTTCGTGCAGGTGGCGGGCACGGCGGGAATGCTTTCCTCCGTGTGCCCGGCGGGGTCGGTGGGCTGCGGCGCGGAAAGGATCTCGCCGCAGACGGCGCATTCCGTGCCCGCCGTGAAGCCGCCGGTCGTGCAGGTCGCCGGGATCGCCGCGATTTCAGTCGGGCGGTGCCCGGTCGGGGGCAGGGACTGCCGGTCCAGCGTTTCGCCGCAGACCATGCAGACCTCGGCGCTTTCGCCGCCCTCGGTGCAGGTGGGCGGGACCGTCACCTCCACCTTGCGGGAGGGATGCGCGCAGCCGCCGTCCGCTTTCATCGGGCGCGCCGCCGACATAGCGGCAAAACACAGAAACAGGATTAGAAACGCAAACGGCGTCAGCTTTTTCATAACGGGACCTCCGGGAATGATCTGCATCCATTGTAGCCCTTTTTTCGCGGGAATGCAAGAGGAAAATGAGGGGGCGGTGACGTTGAGGTTGCGTAAAGGGCCGAGGGCCGAGGGCCGGGGGCCGAGGGAAAGGTAACGGGAACGGAGCCGGGCGGCGGTTTTATCGGTAGTACGGCTGCCCACAGCCGTTCTTGTGCCTTGACGCGGGAGGGTGTCATCCCGGCGGAATCTGGCAACGGATGACGGACGATGTGATAATCCGGGATGATGCCCTCCCCGGCAAGGGGCAACCGACGGGGAGGGTCCCGGCGTTGCAGGGCGTTCGGGCGACGAACCGGGTATATAACGATACAATGATATTATGGGGTGATTGGTCGATTTGCCGGATTCGGTCATATTCACCGTATTCCGCGTACTTCCCCTTGCCGGGGAGGGAATCATCCCGGTGTAAAACAAATTCGTTTCCCGTCGCCTGATCCCGCCGGGATTCATCCCTCCGCCGTCAAGGCAAAGGAACGGCTGTGGGCAGCCGTACTACCATTGTTAATTGTA
>CACZGD010000144.1 GCA_902780565.1 Oscillospiraceae bacterium | reverse complement strand
AATGCGCTTCTCAACTGAACGATTTTATCAACTACGTTCTTGAATGCACCGGCTGTGATCAGGTAACGCTTAAATGCCACAGCCAGGGCGGCGTGATCACGACGTCTTATATTTCCCTTTTCGGCGACGCTAAACTTAAAAGCGTAGTATACAATACCACCGCGATCTACGGAGAAACCTATACCGGCGAGCTCCTTTCCGGTAAAATGACGCTTACGGCGGACGCCATTCAGTATTATCTTGAATATGCGTTTGAGGGGCTCGAATACGAAAAACTGCTGAACGGAATCATTAAGGTCCTCAACGGTACCGGAATGCTTGATTTTATTTGCCAGTACGGTAATTACGTGCTTGAAAAGCTTTCTCCGAAACTGCTCCCCGCCGTTGTTGTACCGCTGTTTGCAGGTATGCCTACGATCTGGGCCATGGTGCCGGACGAGTATCTTGACGCCTCCATGGACTACGTGTTCAATACCGTCTATAAGGATTCTCCCGTGGACCGCTCCGGACTTGTTGCAAGAATCGAAAACTATAACGAGCTGGTCCGGAAAAACAAGACGCAGACGCTGAAGGATCTCAATGAGGTTGCAAATGTTTACGTGCTTTCCCGGTATGGGTATTCCTCCATCCCGATCACGCCCTCCTACAAGAACACCAGCGACAGCGTGATCGATACGAAGTATTCTTCCTTCGGCGCGACCGTTGCGGATTACGGCTCCACGCTTTCCGACGACTATCTGGCAAGCGCCGATCCCAAATACATTTCTCCTGATAAGATCGTGGATGCGTCCACCTGCCTGTTCCCGGATCAGACCTGGTTCATCAAAGGCCTGTATCACGCGCCGAACGGTCCGCTCGATGAGATCATCACGACGCTGCTGTATTCGGACGATCAGGCGACCGTGGAGACCTATGCGAAGTATCCGCAGTTCCTGAAGTATGATTTTAATACCGATCAGCTTTCTCCGTATACTGCCGAGGATGCGAACGTGGAGCTCTCCGGTCTGCAGAAGATTCTGCAGTTCCTGAGGTCCCTGTTCCGAAAGATCAAAGACATGGTCCGCAGCATTCTGCCGTTCGGATAATAAAAGATCGACCTGCCCTGTGGCCGCCGGAGGTAACTCCGGCGGCTGTCATTTTTGTGTTATACTTCGCATTTTGGAATTTTTTCAAAAAAATTAAAAAAGGGCTTGACAAACGCCGATTGTTCGTATATAATGTCACTTGTTTCCGGGGTATTAGCTCAGCTGGGAGAGCGCTACACTGGCAGTGTAGAGGTCAGCGGTTCGATCCCGCTATGCTCCACCAAAAGATCCAGATGTTTCGTCTGGATCTCTTTTTTTTGAACAAATTGAAGATTTCTGCTTAAAAACACTTTATTTTCTGTTTTGGAAAAATAGAAAAATGAAGATATGATAGTATTTTGAGAAAGAGAGTCAAAGGTGTGACGATATGAAAAAAGCATGGCAGCATTATAAAGAGACAACGCTTCAGGGGTATTTCAAAAGGATCTTCAGTCAGGTGACAAAACCGCAGTTGATCTATTGGTGGATCCTGAGACTATTGATGGTTTACGCATTTATCGATACGACGTTCCTGAGCGGAAGTACGTATAAGGCAAGTAATCCGCCGATTCAGATCGTTGCAAATCTTGTCGGCATGTTCGCTTTTGAAATCATCCAGCTTTTCCCGGAAGGCAGCAGATTCCGTTACTTCTCCCCTTCTTTTCAGTATATCACTGCGACCGGCTTTTTCCTCGGTTCCTTCGGCGGCGCGTACTGCAATCTGTATTATTCGCTCCCCCTTTACGATAAGCTCCTGCATGCGTTCGGCACGGCGGAAGCAGTTTATATCGGTTACGAGTATCTCTGCGCAACACAGCTCAAACTGAAAAAAACGGCGCCGCATCAAATCATCAACCTCGGCGCGCTCGGCTTCGGCTTTATCCTTTCCAGCGCCTGGGAGCTGTTTGAGTTCACTTACGATCAGTTCTTCGGCGGTGACGCGCAGCATTGGAATTATCAGGCTGCCCTTGAGGAGGCCGAAAAGACAGGGAGAGAGATCTTTCATTTGTTCCCCCTGACGCAGGAAATGCTTGACGGCGGCAGATTTGCGCTGATGGATACGATGGGAGATATCGTTCTGAATTTTGTCGGCGGTCTTCTGATGTATATCGTACTCTGTGTGATTCCCTACCGTCACAAAGGCAAGAATGACGTCAACAAGCGCATCCAGTCTTCCCTCTCCGGCCCGCAATACGAATAAGAAAAAACCCGGCATCACAAATTGAAGCCGGGTCATTTTTTTATGCTCTGAAATCGGACAAGGGTCTGAATTCATAGCCCATGCTCCTGGCTGCGTCAATGATCGCAGGCAGGGCGTTGGAATTGTCCGGAGAGATGGCGTGCAGCAGGATCACAGCGCCGGGATGCAAACGGGAAACGACAGTTTCGAGCGCATAGTCCGCGCCCTTCTGGTCGTTCAGGTCCCAGTCTGCATACGCAAGCGACCAGAATACGCAGGTGTAACCCATCTGATTCAGGAAGGTCGTGGAATCAATGCTGTGCTTGCCCATCGGGTAACGGAAATACATGGCGGAATAACCGAAATGCTCGCGCAGATAATCGTCGAAGCCCTTGACCTCCTCATACATTTGCTGATGGCTGAGACCGGAAAAATCCGGGTGCGTGACGGAGTGGTTGCCGAGGATGTGACCTTCCTTAATGATGCGGGTCATGATCTCGGTGTTCTCTTTCATTTCAGGCAAGGTGCAGAAGAATGCGGCTTTGACGTTTTTATCGCGCAGCGTATCGAGGATCTTTGCCGTATATCCGTTCTCATAGCCGCAGTCAAAGGTCAGATACAGGATCTTCTCCGTTGTTTTATTATCGTAGCAAATGGCCTTCAGACCGTTTTCATCGAAATATTTCTGGTTTGTGACGCTGACTTCATGCGGCTTTTCATCCTTCGCTACGCCGAAGCCGTGCTCGATCCGCTCTGTGGAGAGTCCCTGCGTGTTCTCCATCGGCGGATTGCCGAAGTCCGAAAGCGGGAGCGGCTCAAACCCGGTAAAGGTCTTATCGGTCCCGGTATCCGCGCCGTAGAAACAGCCTTTTTGCGGCTCGCTGATCACCGGTTCAACGGAGGGCGCCGACGTTTCGGTTGTAACGATCCCGGTTTCGCCCGGCTGCAGCGGCTGCGAATCTGTGACGCTCGGCGCTGTCACGATTGGCGCGGTAACGCTTGGCATCGGCTGGGTCGTCGGCTGCACGTCCGGACGCAGCGTGGTGGAGGTCCCACAGCCGACAAGAGTCATGCTGAGGACCGGGATCAACAGAATGCTGAGTTTCTTTTTCATTTTCCTACCCCTATATTATGTTTTTCGCGGAGGGGCTCCCTCCGCGGAGTTTACTTCATGACGTTCTGGACGTTGGAAATAACGGAATACGCGGCGTCGATCGCTTTGCTTGCCGTCTTTTTCGCTTTCTTTTTCAGCGAGGAAGAGGAAGAAAGAAGCGCGGAGCCCATCATGACGGTCCCGCCGACTGCCATGGCCGATCCAACGACCTTCAGCATGGAATTCTTTTTCATAGACACACTATCCACCTCCGTCGATAAACAGTGTTGCCCGAAGAAAGATTTTTATGCCTATATCTTTATTTTACCAAAAAAATGTGATAGAATCAAGAGGAAAGGATGGATTGATTTGTTTGACTTGAATATTGTATTGATTGAGCCGGAGATCCCGCAAAATACGGGGAATATTGCGCGTACCTGCGCCGCGACCGGCGCGAAGCTGCATCTGGTGGAGCCGATGGGGTTCCGTGTGGATGACAGAAAGCTGAAGCGCGCAGGTCTTGATTACTGGTACCTGCTTGATATAACTTACTATGCCTCCATGCAGGATTTTTTTGAAAAACACCCGGAGGAGAATTTCTACTATTTCACGACCAAAGCAAAGCACCGTCACACGGAAATCCGGTATCCGCAGAGCGTTTATCTGGTTTTCGGGAAAGAAACCGCCGGTCTGCCGGAATCGCTTCTCCACGAAAACCCCGACACTTCCGTACGGATCCCGATGATCAGTGAGGCGCGGAGTCTGAATCTGTCAAACGCCGCTGCAATCGGCGTATACGAGGTGCTCAGACAGTGGGATTACCCGAATTTGCTGGATCATGGCGAGCTGCGCTCGTATTCCTGGTAAAAAATTTGAAATAACTATTGATTCATGGAAAGAATGATGATAAAATGAAAATATCAAAACGGAAAGGAGGTTTCTGTAATGGAGGATTTTGTCAACAATTTCGTAAACATCATCTATGTGATCATCGATGCGATCAGATCTCTTGTTGAGAGTCTTCGCGGTGAGCCCCTGCTCAAGCCGAAGGCGGAAGATGATCAGCCTGCGGATGACGCCAACAACTGATTCGTTGCAAAAAGGGAGCGTTCCAAAACCGCTCCCCTTTTTATTGCAAAAAAAAGAGACGTTTTGCAACGTCTCTATATGGAGCGGATGACGAGGCTCGAACTCGCTACCTCCACCTTGGCAAGGTGGCGCTCTACCAGATGAGCTACATCCGCAATGAAATCCATGAGGTGGCGACCCGGAACGGGCTCGAACCGTCGACCTCTAGCGTGACAGGCTAGCGTTCTAACCAACTGAACTACCGGGCCGCATATATGGTGGAAACAACAGGGCTCGAACCTGTGACCCCTTGCTTGTAAGGCAAGTGCTCTCCCAGCTGAGCTATGCTTCCGACTACACCTATAGACTATTTAGAAAAATGGAGGCGCCACCCAGATTTGAACTGGGGAATCGGGGTTTTGCAGACCCCTGCCTTACCACTTGGCTATGACGCCATAAAAATGGAGCGGATGACGAGGCTCGAACTCGCTAGGCTCGAACTCGCTACCTCCACCTTGGCAAGGTGGCGCTCTACCAGATGAGCTACATCCGCAAGTGGTGCCTTCGGTCGGAATCGAACCAACGACACGAGGATTTTCAGTCCTCTGCTCTACCAACTGAGCTACAAAGGCATTTGCTGCAAGGGAATGGCGACCCGGAACGGGCTCGAACCGTCGACCTCTAGCGTGACAGGCTAGCGTTCTAACCAACTGAACTACCGGGCCATTCGGGACTTTCGGAAGTCCCTTACCCTTGCGGCTTCATTAATATATCACAACGGTTTGCGTTTGTCAACACTTTTTTTTTACTTTTTTTGTTTTTTCCAATTCTGGATTCCGCCCTTCTCATCATAGAGCTTCAGCGCTTCCAGACAGATCTCAAGGGAGAGCTGAATACATTCGGGGTTCAGGTTGTCGGCTGTATCCTCTCTGGTGTGGTAATAGCGCTTCGGGTTGTGATTGACGCCGCAGAAGCCTGCCGCCATAAGTCCCTCCTGCGCAAACGCGTCGGAATCGATGGCGCCGGGATACAGATCCGCGCGCGGCATATCGATACCGCAGTTCACGCCGGCTTCGTGAATCAGGTCGCCGACGGCCTCATCCGCGTGGGACGTACCGGTGCAGCCGATCGTATAGATCGCCAGCGCCTCGATCTCGCGCTGGGTGTCCATGGCAATGGTAACGGTTTCGATCTCCTTGAGCTCTTCCTTATGTTTTCTGGCGAAGGCGCGAGAGCCGCGGATGCCGGCCTCTTCACTGCCTGCGATCAGGCAGCCGACCTCGGTATTCTTGAAGCGGATATTCTTCTCCTGCAGGATCTTCAGGACCGCGATGGAAATATAGCAGGCGGTCATGTTATCGTTAGCACCATCGACGATGATTTTATAATTGATAAAGAAAATGATCGCGATCAGGAACGGAACGAAGACGAACATGATGATTCCGAGGACCTTCCAAACGCCTTCGATCGGGACAGGTGCGTAGCCGTTCGTCAGCACGCGGATAAAATACGCGACGTTGACGCCAAACACGTAAAGCATGCCGATCACACCGCCCGCCATGACGGGGCCCAGCGTTTTGATCTCCCCCATATAAGAGTAACGCCATTCGTTGACGGCGTCCGCGTGACCGCAGAAGATGATGCGGCGAGTAGCCTGCTCTTCCGATTTTCTGACGGCGTATACGTTTCTGGAAACCTTTTTCGGGAACAGGAAGTCCACAAAGGAGCGATAGAACAGAAATTCAAAGATAAACATCAGAACCGCGATCAGCATCAGCACAACGGCGGCAACAAGGAAGCCGTTGCCGTATTTCGCGCCGATCCAGTAAAAGACGATGGAAAGCAGAGAAAAGATCGCTGCGGGCGGAATGAAACCGAAGAAAGCGCCGGGGTGCACGTTGAAATCCTCGGAAATGACGGTATCCGCATATTTCCCGAGCTCTTTCTTGAAGTAATCCTGTGCGCCGCGCTCGCTCTCGGAGCCCGGCGAGCGGTTTTTGTAATGCTCGCAGATATACCGGATCCCATCCAGCATATACTTGAGATTGTCCTTTGCGTTTTGTTTGACGTCAAGCATGGTGTGACCTCCCGGGTTTATGATGAAAATATTATATCTTTTTGGATTTTTGATGTCAATATTTTATTTGTAAACTATTGACAAACTGATCCGAAACTGTTATATTACTTTAGAAATATCAGAAAGGAGGCGGCGTCATGTTCAAGTTCCGGTTTATTCGATCTGTGCGCAGTGTTATGTCCGTCTCCCGATTTTGAAGCAATATCACGGGATTTGTTTGTCTGGCACTGTTCTTTTGAACGGTGCCGTTTTTTCATTTATATGAGGTGAAACGATGAAACAAAACAAAAAGCATCCGCCTCGGGATCTGAAAACAGATCAGCTCTCCCCTGCCGAGGAAAAAGCCTTTGCTTCCGCCGGTCTGCCGACGAACGGGGTCCTGTTCGCCTGCAGTGGAGATATGGATGAGGAAATGGCGTTTTGCGACGCAAGGCTTTGGTTTACCCCCGATACCGTAGTGCTCGTGTTCGGGAAAGAAGAGATCGTTCATGAGAATCGCAAGAAGCACCGCTTGGAACCGTCGTTTATCGTCGACCGTACCCTGCAGTTTGATATGGCGAAGATCACTGCTGTCAGATGTGAGCGCTACGTCTCGACCGGCAGGCTGATTCTTTCGCAGGATGACGGCCCTGTTTTCGGCGTCAGCTTTACCATGAGCCGTATCGAGCAGTTCGACAGATTCGCGAAGGCGTTTGCGTCCTATAAAGAAAAAGGCGTCGTGGAATTGCCCGAAGAGGATCACAAAAAAGAAGGGACTTGCAAAAAATGCGGCGCGCCCTGTCCGCCGGATAAGGAATACTGCAAAAAGCATAACAAGACCTCCGCGACTGCAGTCCGGCTGTTCGGCTTTTTCGGCGGTTATATCCCGCAGATCATCGTAATCGTGCTGATCATGCTGATGGGGTCCGCAATCGCCGTATTTGTCCCGCAGATCAGCACAAGGCAGTTGTTTGACGATGTGCTTGCCAAGGGATCAAGGTCCTGAACACTGCGCTTTCCTCTTTCCGGCAGTATATCCAGGGGTCCATCATGCCGAGTGTGATCTATGATATCAAGGTCAAGATCTTCAAGGCTATGCAGCGACTCTCCGTCGGGTTCTATTCCTCCAAGCAAACGGGATCCCTGATGGACCGCGTCATGCGCGACGCAAACAATATCTATTGGTTCTTTGTGGACGGTATCCCGGGGATCATTACGGAAATGACGACGGTGATCGGCGTCCTGATCATGATGTTCCTGATGAACGCGAAGCTGTCGCTGCTTGTCCTGTTCCTGGCTCCGGTTGTTTTTGTGCTGCTGTTCTTCGGTGAAAAACTGTTCCGCAATATGCATCATAAGACATGGGTCTATCATGCGAAAGTCTCCTCCATGGTCAGCGATAACATCGCGGGCCAAAGGGAGATCAAGGCGTTTGCGAAGGAAGACGAGGAATACGACAGATTCTCGAAAGTGAGCGGCGACTATAAGGACGCAGAGCTGAAGCTTGCCCTTACGGAGGCGACCGTCTTCCCGCTGGCAGAGGTTGCGATTCTGCTGCTGACCGTGATCGTACTCGGCATCGGCAGTATGATGGTCGCAAAAGGCGAAAGCGGCATGTCCACCGGCACGCTTCTCAGCTATATCGTTTATCTGCAGATGCTGACGGAGCCCTTTGACTTTCTCGCTTGGGTATCGAACTGGTGGTCCCGCTGCGCCGATTCCGCGCAGCGCGTTTTTGAGATCGTTGACGCCCCTGCCGAAATCACGGAAAAAGAGGACGCCGTCGAGCTGCGGGATTTTCAGGGAAATATCGAGATCACGGATCTCGACTTCGAATATGAGCCTGCACGACCGATCATCAAAGCCTTTAATCTGAAGATCCGCGCGGGCGAAATGCTCGGAATCGTGGGTAAGACCGGCGCGGGAAAATCCACGATCGCAAATCTGATCGCAAGGCTTTACGACCCCAAAAAAGGCTCTATCAGGCTTGACGGGATCGATCTGCGGGATATTCGCTTTGACGCTCTCCGGCGGAATATTGGGCTTGTATCGCAGGATATTTATCTGTTCATGGGGTCGATTGCGGACAATATCCGATACGCGAAGCCAGACGCCACGATGGATGAGGTGATCGCCGCGGCAAAAGCCGCAAGCGCGCATGATTTCATCATGAAGCTGCCGGACGCTTATGAGACTTACGTCGGCTCCGGCGGTCAAAAGCTGTCCGGCGGCGAAAAACAGCGGATCTCGATCGCCAGAACGATCATTCAGGACCCGAAGATCCTGATCCTGGATGAAGCGACCGCGGCCATGGATACGGAGACGGAGCGAAACATTCAGAATTCGCTGTCCGCCCTGAAAACCGGCCGCACGACGCTTGCAATTGCGCACCGCCTTTCCACGCTGCGGGACGCGGATCAGCTTGCCGTGATCGAAGAAGGCACCTTGATCGAATACGGAACGTTTGCGGAGCTGATCGAAAAGAAAGGCGCCTTTTATAAGTTGTATGAGATCCAAAATGAAGCGCTGAAAGCAGCGGGGATCCTGACGGACGCTGCGTCTGCGGCGGATGAGGATCCGGAGGAGGAATAACGATGAATACGAATGATATCACGCCGAACAGCCTGAAAACACAGTATGTGACGCCTTCGGACTGTCATTTTTATCAAGAAAAAGCCGGTTTCCTCGGCGCAGAGATCCGGGGCGAGCGGCACGACCGTGTGATTCTGAAACGCGCACTCCCCTTCCAGTCTCCGGAAAGGTATATCTGCATCACAGACGTGGAAAAGAATGAGCTCGGGATCATTGAGGACGTTGCCGCTTTTTCAGAAGAACAGCAGGCACTGATCCGCGGCGAGCTTTCCCTGCGGTATTTCTGTCCGGTGATCACGGATATCCTGTCCATCAAAGAAAAGATGGGGCATTTCTATTTTGACGTGAAGGTCGGCGAGTCGAAAAAGTCCTTTACCGTAAAGGATATTTCCAAGAATATCCGCTCACACGGGAAAAACGTCGATATTACGGATATCGACGGGAATCGGTTTCGCATCACGGATTTTGACGCGATCGGCGCAAAAAGCAGACGTAAGCTTGAGCCGTATATTTATTGATACAGCGAGGTGACCGCTATGAATACAATCGTTCACTTCGATCTGAACGATACCAATACTTATTGTGAAGGCACCGTTCGGTTGACCGAGGGAAAGCTCGTCCGCTGCAATCCTGACGGTACCGAGACCGTCTTCCCGCTTGACGGAATGGGCGAGCTGGTACAGCGCACCTATTCCGGCTGCTCAACGCTCGAGCTGACGCCTGTAAACGCGGCGGCCGATCACGCGGACAGCATTCCGCTTTGCCGTTTCTCCATGGCAAAGCTGAATGAGATGGGGGAATTCTGCAAGGTCGTCAACCACTATCTGGAAACGGGTGTGGAGACGGAGATCCCCGCGCACGCGCTGCGCGTTTGTCCGAAATGCGGACGCTCATACGCGAAAGGGCTGGACGTATGTCTGTTCTGCGTTGATCGCGGTTATCTGCTTCGGCACACGGCGGAGCTTGTGAAGCCGTTCATCCGTCCGTTACTGTTTGCCAGCGTTCTGATCACGCTCTCTTCCCTGCTCTCCGCTCTGGCGCCGATGCTCAACGCAAGGCTGGTGGACGGCTACCTTTCAAACGCGTCTCTGCCTGCGGATGAAATGCGGAAAGGGATCCTGCTCACTGTCTTCCTGATCGGACTGGTGCAGATCTCCTCCGTTCTCTTCCGGATCGTCAGTCAGCGAAGAGCGAACCGCATCAGCTGCGCGATGTCCGATACTCTGCGCAAAAAGCTCTATGATAAGGTCCAGCGCCTCTCCATGACCTCCATGTCGAAACGGACGGCAGGCGATCTGATGAAGCGCGTCACGCGCGATACGGAGACCGTGCGCAGCTTTATCACGGAACAGGGCTTATATGCGCTGGAGAAGCTGATCAGTTTTATCGCGGTATTCGTGATCCTTGTTTCCATCAGCCCGTTCCTGACGTTTTTGGTCCTGTTCCCCGTGCCGCTGGTGATTTTCGCGATCTATAAATTCTGGAGCCGGATCCACGTACGGTACGAAAAACAGTGGCGCACGGAATCCAGAGTCAATTCCGTGCTGCACGATATCGTGAAGGGGATCCGCGTGATCAAGGCGTTCGGGACCGAGAAGCGCGAGATCGAGAAATTTGACGCGATCTGCAAAAAGCTGTTTCGCGTATCCAGATCCAACGAGCATTTCTGGGGGCTGGTTTTTCCGTGGCTCTCCTTCTTTATGGGCGTCGGCGAATTCCTTGTGATCTTTATCGGCGGCCGCGCGGTCATCAACGGCAGCATGACGGTCGGGCAGTTATTGGAATTCACGCTGTTTCTCGCGTATATTTACGCACCGCTGCGCTGGCTGTCCTCCCTACCGCGCAGGCTCGGCGAGTTTACCACCAGCCTTCTGAAGATCTTTGAGATCCTGGACGAAAAGGAAGTTGACGTGGACGCCGTAACAACGGATCCGACCTTTACGCCCGGGGACATCACCTTCCGCAACGTCAGGTTTGGGTATAAGGTCTATGAAAACGTATTGAAGAATATCTCGTTTACGGTCAAAAAAGGCGAAATGATCGGTCTTGTCGGGCATTCAGGCGCCGGAAAATCAACGCTCATCAATCTGATTCTCCGGCTTTATGAGCCGGATTCCGGGCAGATCCTGGTCGGCGGACGGGACGTGCGAGAGATCCCGCATGAGGCTTATCGGCAGAAGACCGCCGTGGTGTTTCAGGAAACCTTCCTGTTTGCGGGAACGATCTATGA
>CACZGD010000143.1 GCA_902780565.1 Oscillospiraceae bacterium | reverse complement strand
ATGTGACGCCTTCGGCGTAGGGGTATGGGCTTAGCCCGACTCCCAATTGCCTTTGTATGCGGCTTGGCGTAATACAAAGGCGAAACTGGCAAATAGCGATGCACTGCGAAAAGAAGAACAGGCGGAGAATAAAAGCAATGTTTGTATTTTGGCGATACGGCGATACATCCGATACGGATTTTTCTGTAACGCGATACCGTAACGCAAAAAAATAAGAGCCCTGCAAAAATACAGGCTCTTGACACAGGATTCTGACGCTGTACCGCCGTACCGCCTTATTCCTCATCACGCATGATTTTTTCCGCTTCCTCCTTTTTGAGAAACATCACACGCTTGCTCATGTTTCCGAAGCGATACGTCCGCGTGTTTTTACCGTCGCCGCTGACCTCGATCAACCCGTCCGCCGCCAGCTGTTTTGCCAGCGCCTTGCTGGAAATACCGAACGCCTCATGTTGCGTGTCGCACATCTGCTTGACCCGTTTGTGCGCTTCCTCAAAACAGAGATAGTAAAAGTGCTCGTCCTCATAACCGATGAAACCTTTCGGGATCTCGATTCCCGGATGATCCGCGTCCAGCAGCACCGCCTGTCCGCTTTCGATCAGGGAAACGAGCTTGCGGATAAATATCACGGTGGGCTTTTCCGTCCGCACGGCGGCGCATTGCTTCGCCGCATGCGCTTCCAAAATATCATTGAAGCGACCGAGGTACGCAAGCCTGCTTTCGTCTGTGATTGCGCCTCTCGATTGCAGGAACCACAGCATGGTCTGGAAGCCGATGGACAGACACGCGAGCGTATCCGGCAGCCGGTTGTGCGCCGTCAGCTTCTTCTTTCGCAGGACAGAGATCCACTGTGAACGGAGCGTTACGTATCGGTTCTCCAGCGTGGAGACAAACCGCGATACGGTCTCCTCCGAAGACAGAAAGCTGCTCTGCAGCCATGAGAGGTATCCGTACATGCACTGCATCAGAACGCCGTCGTGCGCCTTCTGCTGAAAGTACGAAAGCATTTCCAGATCCATCCCTCCCTGGGGCGTCTCCACGATGAACAGTCTTGCCGCGCCGCTTTCGCCGATGTCGGGCGGGAACTCCGCCGTGACGATCAGGTTGCCCCGGGGCTGGGGCGTATCGCGGAGCCGGATATCTGACGTCAGCCGTTCGCGCGTCGCCCGGTCGCCGTAACCCCGGGCCAGCATCTGCATCGACTTGTTCATATCATCCGAATCCTTTCTGGTGGAGGGATGGTAGTCGTCTACACAGGCAAGCACGTCCTTCAGCGCGGCAGCGTTGTACAGCAGGCTGTTCGCCGTGTCCCGGAACGACATGGGCAGATCCGTGGCGGTGAATTTTCCGAAGAAGGACAGCAGCAGCGCGGCCAGCGTACTTTTCATACTGCCGGTCCTTCCCACCAGCGCCAGAATGAATTTCGGCTCATACGACGCGCGCCGGAGGAACTCGTTCAGCGGAGAAAGGAACACCAGCGCCAGACAGGGATAGATCACCTCCTGCGGCAGCCGGTCTGTCAGAAGTATGCCGAAGAGAACTTCGATTGCGGCGTTGGGGCAATCCGCCGCCATGGCGTAGCCGGTCTGCTTTCCGCGGAGGATCACCTCATAGTCCGGATTCCCCGGCAGAAGAAAAGAATACTTGCCCCCGAGATTTGTCCAACCGGTGTAGGCGTAGACGTAACGGTGTTCCGCGGTGGCGCCTGTGGTTTTGACGGCATACTCGATATGTTTTTCAACGGATGCAGCCGCCGTTTTTGCGCAGGCGGCCGGCCAAGCGTTATCCATCCACTTCAGCGTACCGAATTCCTTTGCGGGGACGTCTACTTCGGGCAGCGGATTCCCGTCTCGGTCAAACCCGGCGATCCGGTACTGCCGGGTTGTTTCGCCGTTTTCAAAAACCGTCAGCTCCGAGGCGATATACGGCGCGCAATTGCACAGCGGAACATAGATCGTCTGCCGTTTGACGGTCTTTGCCAGACACAGGCAGCGGTCATGTACGCAATAGGGTTCCCCGTATTCGGGAAGCGTGGTTTCAGTCATCTTTTCTGACATTTTGTTTTTCCTTTCTGCCAACAGCGGCAATAGTGCCATGCCAAATTGCATAATTACGCATGGCGGTTCTTCTTTCTTTCGTATAGGGGTTCATGATCCGGAACGTAAAATTGTGCTTGCTGACGGAGAATTCATACCTGCCGATTTCCGTATCGGCGCAGGTGATCTCGCAGCAGTCGGGATGTTCTTCGCTCAGCGCGGTCAGCCGCTTGATCAGCGACGTATTGTAGGTGATCACTTCAACGCGGTCGTCCCGTTCGTTGAAGGAGATAATGGATTCCCGATTCTTTTTTGTAGGATACATCTTTGATTCTTCCTTTCGTTTTATTTTTATCGGGTGTGCCGATTTTCGGCATTTTTTCTCGACTCAAGAGTCGTGAATTTGGACCGTTTCCCGTTCAGTTTTATTTTTACGGGCATACGGTCGTTTGCTGCGCCGAAAAACGGAAAAATGCTGTTTTCCCGCCTCGTGGCGGTAAATGCAATCATACATCGAATCACCTCTTCTATGGTTTAATGGTTGAAATACTGCTTGTGCTTCATTTTCTTCTTTTGCCTGCTACGATCAGCAACAATCGTTCCCTCACAAAACCCTGTTGAGATTTTGTGAGGGAATTATTTTAAAGTGGGAGCAGTATTCGTTATTGCAATTGTAAAGTATTTGTGATATAATAATGTCACTCAATGGAAAGACGTGACCCTATGGAAACCCGATACAAGATTTTTACCCTATCCGCCAGAGCCCTGATCGCCTGCGCCGAGGAGACGACGCCGGGCTTTTTCCGTTTTCATCTGAACCGGGACGCGACGCAAAGAGTGATCAAACCAGGAGCGTCGCTTTTGCAGAACGATTGCGCGCTTTTTTATCAGATCATGAAGGTGCTGCATCCCGAAGACGGTTTCCGCGTCCCGCAGAATACGATCATTCCGGATCTTTCGGATCAGATCATATATATGGATTTCAATGGAATCTTCGACCGGCGCGCCGGACAAAAATATCTGGACAGACAAAAGCGGGCGGAGGCGATGTTCCGCCCGGAAGGAATCACGCTGGATCTCGGTTCCGGCCCGGCTGCGTTCGTTGCCTTTGAACGGTCCGGCAGCATGAGCCGAAACGCGACGCTCTCCTTTATCCGCGCTGAGCTGTATGAACCTGTCCGCCGCAGAATCATGCTGGATCTGCGCGTGGGACAATGTCAGCTATCCAAGCTCTATGCGTATAACGGGCTGATGCTCTCCGGTGGAACAAGAGTCACGGGAATCGGTCTGACGAAACCCCACCGTGTGATCGTTGTAGATAATCCAACGTTTGACGCGTTTCAAACGAACGTAATTACCGTTGAAGGCGAGCCTATCTCCGAAGGAGAAAAACGGTACCGCCGTGTGGAAGGAAAACGGGATATAACGGTAACGCGGTTTGATGGAGAAGGGCTGATCGCAAACGCCTTTGCAAAAATCGTGGACAAAAAATACTGCGGTCGGCATGTACATACATCGTTTCAGGTTCGTTTGCCCTTTGTGAAGGGCATGCTGCACGCGGTGGATTTTCACGATTTCCTGAAAAGCGCCGGGTGTGCGTTTATCCGGGATATTTACGGAGAGAAGCATCCGATCGACGAAGTGGATGTTATTCTTACAAAAAGCATGTTCAAAGGGTACGGCTGGCTGAAGGAAAACGGAAAAACGTGGGGAGATTATCTGGAGGCGATCGACCGTTACGACCATGCGCTGTATATTACCAACGTCAGCAAGGAAAAACCGGAGGCGTATACAGAGCTGAATTATCAGTTCCTGACCACGCTTTCCATGACGGCGGATGAATTTCGTCCTGCGGATCTGCCTGCCGGATGGGAGCATAGCCCGGACGATGACCCGCGGCGGTGGGTCACCAAAGCAACGGAACAGCGGTATTATGACCTTTGCGCAAACGAAGAATTCCGTATCGCATTTATGGCTCAACAGCACACCCCTCTGGGGAAATGCGTAAAACTGAATCCGTTGTTTGTGCGGGAGACTGTTTGCGCAAAACAGTTTACGGATATGACGGAGCGTCTGCTAAAGGATTATTCCCTCGGACGGCTGCTGATCGCCGGCGACAACCGTTATCTGTCCGGGGATCTGATGGAATTTCTTTCCTATCTGATCGATACAAAAAACAGAAAAATAACAGGGAAAACCATACCGTTCTTTTCAGAAGCAATCACGATCCAACTGGAAAAGGACGCATTTTACGCGCCCGGCGCCGTATATGAAGAAGAACGAATCTGCACGCTGCTGCGCAATCCTCATATATCCCGCAATGAGGAGATTCGGCTATCCGTGCTGCGCCGCCCCGAACAGATGCGAAAGCATTATCTCGGCAAGCTGACTGACGTAGTGATGGTCGGCGTGGAGGCGCTTGCCTCCCACAGGCTCGGCGGAGCGGACTATGACGGAGACATGATCAAAACCATATCGGATCCTATTGTGAACGAATGCGTAAAACGCAATTATTTCAGCGGCAGCATTGATCACAGTTTCAACATCCCGCTGCTGTATATCCCGGCGGAGGAACCGGTTCTGCGGGACGCGAACGATTGGCACGACCGTTATGTGACCGTCCGGGATACCTTTTCCAACCGGATCGGCCAACTGTGCAACACCGCCTTTGACCGCAGCGTCATTGCGTATGATGAGAACCTGACGGCAGAGGAAAAGAAAAAGTACCGGGAAGAAACCGAAGTGCTGGCCATTCTGACGGGCTTGGAAATCGACGCGTCCAAAAGCGGCGTCCGACCGTATCTGGACGATTATTTCCGCAAGGCCCCGCAAAAAAGCGCCTTTTTGCGATACAAAACCGCCACGTCACCGGAACGGCGCGCCGCCTGGTATGAGCTGACGCCCAGGCAGAAAAAAGAAAGATATATTCAGCAGACGGATTGGAACGCCG
>CACZGD010000142.1 GCA_902780565.1 Oscillospiraceae bacterium | reverse complement strand
TGCTCAAATCAAAGCGCCTCCTTTTTACTGTCCTCGATCAGCGCGGACAACCGCGAAGCGAACGCCGCCGGGTGCAAAGTGAAGAATTCCGCGTGGTTCTGCCCCTTGTTTTTCACGAACCGGGTTTCGGGAAAGATCCTTTTGACGTACGCGATATCCTTTTTGCGGGCCTTCTTCTCCTCCTCGCCGTACCAATACTGCACGGGCGGGTTTGGCGCGCCGTGGGAGAGGGCATGGAATAATGATTGCAGGAATAAAACCCGCGCCATATCGTTGTCGCGCTCATGGCGGAGAGCACCTTTTTCACGTATTTCAGGTCCTCCTCCGAATATTTGGATGGGTCGAACACACTTTTCAGCGCCGAAACGCGCATATGCTTGCCCAATTCCGTCATCAGAAAATCCTTCGCGCCGATCACGTAAGTCAGGGGCTTTGGCAGCCGGTAGGGCGTGATGCCCGCGTCGATCACGGCGCACTCGGCTTGTATGCGCCCTTCCGCCAGCATACGGATCACCACGCTGCCGCCCATGGAGCAGCCGTAAAGGCACGATACCTTCTGTAAGCCGCGGGACGTGAGCCACGCCGTCATATCGGCGGCGATCTCTTCAACGCTCGTGTAATTCGTCCGGGGCTGATCGGGGTCGTGCCCCGGCATGGCGGGAATCACGAGGTTGCAGGTCTTCTCCAGCGGCGGGATCACGTATTCAAAGATATCCCACCACACGCCCAGCGGATGAAACAGCACGACGGTATTATTGTTTTCTTTCCCGAATTCATGGACCGTCAGCATGGGGCGCCTCCTTTATACCGTAAAATCCATGCGGATGATCCGCATTTTCATAAAGCCGTCGGCAATTTTCGATAGCAGGCGGAACGCGCCGGGAACGCTCGGGCCCTTCAGGTCGTTGTAGCCGAGCATATAGCCGCGATACGTGACGACCGCATTCGCCATCCACGGCAGGATATCTTTTTCCACGCTGTCCACGCTGAAAAAGTCCGCGATAGACGTAACGCCCGCGTCCTTCACCCAGGTTTTCAGCATGATCTTCACGGCGCGTTTGCCGGCCGCGTCGAAAACGAGCCTGCCGCCCGGGAAGCGCTTCGCCATGGCGGGGAACAGCTTTTTGATATCTCCGGTTTTGAAATAGTAGAACACGCCTGCGGCGAGGAAGCAGACGCCGTTTTCGGCGTCGATTTTATCAAACCAAGAAAAGTCGTTGAGGTCGGCGGCGACGTTTTTCACTCTTCCGCCGTCCGGCAAAAGCCGGTTCCTGACTTCAATCACGTCGGGCAGGTCCAGGTTCACGATGCCGCAAAGACCGTTGTCGCAGTTCTCGGCGGTCTGATCCAGTCCGCAGCCGAGGTTGACGATCGTCGCCTTCGGGTGTGTTTTGAGATAATCCTTCGCTTCAAGCATCAGGTCGTTTTCCCGCATCGCCACCTCCAGCGCGCCGAAGCGATGCGCGAAGCTGTTTGACTTTGCCGCCAGCGCTGAAAAATCATAGTCGATGCGGCCGATCAGCTCCACCGCTTTTTCGTCTCTGAATAACCGGGGGAATTGCTCGGTGCAGAGCTTGCGTCCGTACAGCGGAATGACCAGCGTTTCCTGAACCGTATTTCTTTCAATGTGCGTTTTCTGTTCCATCGATTCATTCTCCTTATTTTTTTCTCGCAAGGACTGCGATCCACGGTTTTGTCGGATGGTGAACGCTTTTCACTTCCGAAAAGCCTGCGGCCTTCAGCGCCTTTTCGATTTCTTCCGCCGTATGGTTTTTCATCCCGTCGATGATCTTCTCAAATTTCAGGCTCGTTTTGTCTGTGCCGTCCGATTCGTTGCAGATGAGGAAAAGCCCGCCGGGTTTCAGAATCTTTGCGACCTCGGAAAAGCAGTGCGTAAGACCCGGCCAGAAATAGACGGTCTCAAAGGCTGTGGCGAGATCAAAATGTTCCCTCGGAAGATTGAGGGCTGATACGTCCCCCGCGCAAACCACACAGCGGCCGGCGTCGAGCAGGGCACGGTTGTAAGCCGCGGCCTTCGCCACGGAAAGCGCGGAATAATCCAGCGCCGTTCCATGCGCGTGGGGATACCTTTTCAGCAGCTCGCCGATATTGCGCCCGCCGCCGCAGCCGAGATCCGCGATCTCCGACGGCGCCAAAGACGGCAGATGCGCCATGCCCCAGTCGGCAAGCTTCGCGTGGCCGCCGTTCATCCCGCCCAGCATGATTTTACCGAGAAAGCCCTCCGGCTTTCTCGTCTGACTGACGTAATCCTTCAATAATCCCATTGCGTTTCTTCTCCTTTTTTAGTAAGGTATCTTGTTTTTCACAGGTTACAGAATGCCTCATCATATGGTTAGATTTGGCTAACTGACAGCCGGAGAAAAACGCTTTCTCCTGGACGGAAGCGGGAAAGCGTGAAAGTGTTCATTTCTTCCCGACAAGCAGCGCGGAACCGGCAAGCCCGAGCCATTTGGCTTCTTTTTTGCCCATAAACGTGCCGTCCGCCGTGTTGATCAGCCGGACGTCTTCGTATCCCTGCGCTTTCAGCGCTTTCACAAAGGCGTTCATATCGCCGTAGCGGGCTTGACTCATCAGGTCGTGGATCGCAAAGGAGCCGCCCTTTTTCAGCACGCGCAGGGTCTCCAGCAGGAGCTGCCGCTTGTCGTGCCCGGCGATGTTGTGATAAACGTAGTTGCTCGTTACCGCGTCGAAGCTTTCATCCGGGAACGGCAAACGGATCGCGTTGCCCTCCGTAAATCGGACGTTCGTTACGCCCTCCGCTTTCGCGTTGTTCTCGCAGCGCCTCTTAGAAAAGACCGCCTTGTACGCGCCGGACCAGATATCGCAGCCGACCATCTCCGCTTTCGGGTTCCGCTTCGCGGCGGCGATCGTCAGCGCGCCGCTGCCGCAGCCCACGTCCAGCCCCGTGCCACCCTCCGGCAGTTTCACGTACCCGGCAGTGCCGTCGATGATCGTCTTCGCCAGCTTGCGCTTCCCGTTATAGTCAAACGTGCGGTGCAGGGCGGCCATCCAACACGTATAAAACAGTAAAACGAGCGTGCCGGCGCCGAACAGAATGGCGCAGATCAGTCGCGGCGTTCCCTTTAAAATGATGTCCGTCGCGCCAAGCAGCAGGAAGAGGACAAACGCGGCGAGCGTGCCGCCGGCAAGCCCGAGCGCCATACTTTTCGGCACCCAGTTCTTGTAGTCGCTCCGCTCCTGCATGACGTCGCTGCGGCTTCTTATTGAATCCGGATTCATATAGTTCCCACCTTTTTTATAGGATGACTTTCTTAGCAGACCGGCGCAGTCTTTCTTTTTTAATTTTCCGTTTTCCCCGGCGATCAGCCAAGCGCCACGTCCAGCGCCATCATCAGGCTGAAGCCCAGCGTAAACATCAGTACGCCGACGTGGGAGTGCCTGCCCTGCGCCATATCCGGGATCAGCTCCTCCACCACCACGTAGAGCATCGCGCCGGCGGCGAAGCTCAGCAGATACGGCATCGCCGGAACGATCAGCCCAGCCGCCAGCACGGTAACGAAGCCGAAAACCGGCTCCACCGCACCGGAAAGCACGCCGTAAACAAATGCCTTGCGCTTTCCCGCGCCTTCGGCGTGCAGCGGCAGGGAGATGATGGCTCCCTCGGGAAAGTTCTGTATCGCAATGCCGATGGCCAGCGCAAGGGCGCCGCCCGCCGTGATCTCCGCATAGCCGGAGCGCAGTCCCGCGTAAACGACGCCGACCGCCATGCCCTCGGGGATATTGTGCAGCGTGACCGCCAGTACCATCATCGTGGTGCGGGCAAGTCTGCTTTTGGGCCCTTCCGCCTGTTTCGCGTTCCTGTGCAGATGCGGGATCGCGTGGTCCAGAAAAAGCAGGAACAAAACGCCCAGCCAGAAGCCGATAAAAGCGGGAAGGAACGCCCAGACGCCCATCCCCTCCGATTGTTCCATCGCCGGGATCAGCAGGCTCCAGACCGACGCCGCTACCATCACACCCGCGGCAAAGCCGCTGAGGGCTTTCTGGACGTTCTCACTGAGAGATTTCCGCATAAAGAACACGCAGCCGGAGCCAAGGGCTGTTCCGAAAAAAGGGATCAACAGGCCGAGAATCACCGTTTTCATAGTTGCGTCACCTCTTTTTCATCAGCGTCACAGCATTTTTCTTCTCATACAACCGCGTCAGGAATGGGGTTTCAATCAGAACAGCGTGCAGATCCATGCCGCCGGCGCCGAAGCCGCCGGGAAGATCACCAACAGCTTGAGCAGCTGGCTTTTGATGTTGAAGCCGTATTTTCTGTTTTTCAGAGCTTCGGCGGTTTCGGGATCGTAATGCTGAAAGAAATGGAATTATATACTGATCGTCATCAGTACCCAGCCGATCGCTCTTGCGCCGTAAAACAGCTCTTTGTCTCTTGCCTGTAGCGATCGGCGCACTTCCTTCGGCGCGGCAGAGAAAAACTTGTTGTCCCGAACGAAAGCAACCGCTGAAATCAGCAGCAGCGTGATCGACGCGCAAAATACAATCGCAAGAAAAACGGTTAAAAGCATGCCGGAACCTCCTGTTTCCGAAGGCTGCCATCGCCCTTAGTGGTTAGCAAATGCTAACATTATTATATCACAAGGTTTTTGTTTTGTAAAGCATAAAATTACCTTCGGCTAACCGAAAAATGGGGCGGACGCGGGGATAATACGAGGTCGTCTGACGAAAGCCCGACAAATCAATCATGCAAAAGAATTTGCAGGTATTGAACGTCTCGGTAAAAGGACACAGCCAAAAAGACTCGGTAAGAACGACTGACAAAAAAACGTCCCACCGGCGAACGGCGCTCAGCGCCTTTTCGGGTGGGGCTTCGTTTTTACCGCAACGAATCAAGTAAAACATTTGACGTTCCGGCATTCCCTCAGTTTTTTCCGATTCGTATTGATTTTCACTGCCGTATTTGGGGGCTGTAAAAAAAGTCTCTGAAAAAACAAGACTGCAATCTCAGAAAGAACTGTGATTGCAGCCTTTTTTGTGGTATAATTTACTTGCAATGAAAAACACACCACAAGAATATTTTACAC
>CACZGD010000141.1 GCA_902780565.1 Oscillospiraceae bacterium | reverse complement strand
CGCCGAGCTGATCAGGAAGTATTCCGCCGACGACACCACCTACTTCATCTGCGGCCCGCAGGTCATGTACGCCTTCCTGCGGGAAGAGCTGAAAAAGCTGGAAATCCCCCAGCGCCGCGTGCGCTTTGAGGTCTTCGGCCAGGCCAAGGATATCACTACTTTCCCGGGCTATCCGATGGATCTGAAGGACAAGACCTTCCACCTGATCGTCCGCAGAGGCATTCACGAGGACGTGATCCCGGCCAAGGCCACGGAGAGTATCGTTGTTGCGCTGGAACGGGCGGGCATCCGCATCGAGACCGGCTGCCGCAGCGGCGAATGCGGTTTCTGCCGCACCAAGGTCCTCAAGGGCAGCGTCTACGTCTGCCCCGAGAACGACGGCCGCCGCGCCGCGGACAGGGATTTCAACTACGTCCACGCCTGCGCCGCGTATCCGACGAGCGATCTGACGGTCAAGATCCCGATCGAATGAGGCAATAGGAAGTAGGCAATAGGCAATAGGCGTAGCACGGCGCCTCGCGCCGTTATCCCGGTAGCGCGGCACCTCAGTGCCGCTATGAACGAATGTTGCTTTTGCAGCACACCGCCTTGCGCCGTTAAAGCGGCCCGTAGCACGCAGCCTCAGCTGCGTCAACCGGGGGAGAAGTTACCGCGTAGCACGGCGCATTGCGCCGTCTGACGGCTCCTGCAATTTTCACCCTTCCTCTATCCAACTGCCTGACCCATCCCGCCGCAGCGCGGCACCTTAGTGCCGCTCCTGACGCAAACAACTGTTTCCAACGTTTCAATTTATCATCTGCTTACAGCGGCACTGAGGTGCCGCGCTACCAAATAACAGAGGTTTTTCTATGGTAAAAGAAGTCAACCCCAACATCCACGTCAACGAACGCGATTACCCCGTTGACGGTCATCACTGCTCCGACCCGGAAAAGGCGAAGCTCGTCAAAAAGCTGGCGGTGATGATCACCGACTCCATCCCCCGCAAGCTCCCCGGCGGCATGAAGGAAAACCACATGGATTTCTGGATCCTCGACCGGCTGCTGACCAAGGATGAGGTCAAGTTCATGCTCAGCTTCGAGAAGCGCCGCGTGGGCTGCACCACCGCCGAGCTTGCCGCCCGCAACGGTATGAGCGAGGACGAGGCGCAGAAGGTCATCGACCACCTGCTGTGGATCGGCATCATCGAGCAGAACCGCGACAACGCGGACGGGCACGTCCAGTATTGGATCCCGAAGTGGGTCGTCGGCTCCGGCGAATACATGGTCGAGCACAAGACCCTGACGGACACGAACCCCGAGGTCGCCACAATGTTCAACCTTGCGCCGCAGGAGCCGCTGGAGCTCGCCGCGAAGCTGGTCCCGAACGGGGGCGCCGGCATCGGCATGCACGTGATCCCGGTCGAAAAGGCCATCGACCCCAAGATCGAAAGCGCCGACGTGGAGCATCTGTCCCACTGGCTCAACAAGTACGACAAGTTCTGCAAAATGGTCTGCGCGTGCCGCAAGGCGCAGCGGGTCAGAGGCGAGGGCGTGGGCGATATCGAGGGCAAAATGTGCATCGGCCTCGGCGATATCGCGGAGTTCCTGGTGGAATCCGGCAAGGACGCGGAATATATCACCCGCGAGGAGGCGCTGGAGATCATCATGCGCGGCGAGCGCAAGGGGTACGTCCATCAGATCACGAACCTCGACGGACCGGACCGGATCGTGGGCATCTGCAACTGCTCCGCGGGCTCCTGCTACGGGCTGAGGACCAGCCAGCTTTTCAACACGCCGAATATGTCCCGCTCCGCCTACCGGGCGCACGTGGACACCGAAAAGTGCGTGGCGTGCGGCAAATGCGTGGAGGTCTGCCCCGTGGGCGCCGCGAAGCTGGGCCAGAAGCTGTGCAAGAAGGACGGCTCCAAGGTCATGTACCCCGTCCACGAGCTGCCAGACGACCACGTCTGGGGCGAGGACAAGTGGGACCGCAACTACCGCGACAACAACAAGATCAACTGCTACAAGTCCGGCACCTCCCCGTGCAAGACCGCCTGCCCCGCGCACATCGCCGTGCAGGGGTACGTCCGCATGGCTGCCGAGGGCAGATACGAGGACGCCGTCAGGCTCATCCGGCAGGACAATCCCTTCCCCGCCGTGTGCGGCGCGGTGTGCAACCGCCGCTGTGAGGACGCCTGCACCAGAGGCAAAATCGACAAGCCCGTCGCCATTGACGAAATCAAAAAGTTTTTGGCGCAGTGGGAGCTGAAGAACCCCGCCGCGTTCAAGGTCCCCAGCGAAAACGGCGAGGGCAACCAGTGGGACGACTATAAGATCGCCGTGATCGGCGCGGGCCCCGCGGGCCTGTCCGCCGCATGGTACCTCAGAACCGAGGGCTACCCCGTGACCGTGTTCGAGAAGGAGGACCGTCCCGGCGGCATGCTCATGAACGGCATCCCGAATTTCCGTCTGGAAAAGGACGTGCTCGAGCGCGAGATCGACATCATCAAAGAGATGGGCGCCGAGATCCGCTGCGGCGTGGAGGTCGGCAAGGACGTCACGCTCGACGACCTGCGTAAGGAAGGCTACAAGGCGTTTTATATCGCCATCGGCCTGCAGGGCGGCAGAATGGCGGGCGTGCCCGGCGAAGACGCCAAGGGCGTGCTCTCCGGCGTCAGCTTCCTGAAGAACGTGAACCTCGGCAAGACCAAAAAACTCAAAGGCGACGTGGTGGTCGTCGGCGGCGGCAACGTGGCTGCCGACGTGGCGCGTACCGCGCTGCGCTGCACCAAGGGCAAGGTGACGATGCTGTGCCTCGAAGCCCGCGACGAAATGCCCGCCGCGAAGGACGAGGTCGCCGAGATCCTCGCCGAAAACATCGAGATCAAAAACGGCTGGGGCCCGAAGGAGATCCTCGTCGAGGACGGGAAGGTCAAGGCCGTCGTGTTCAAGAAGTGCGTCAGCGTCTATGACAAGGATCACCGCTTCGCGCCCGTCTATGACGAGAACGAGACCCTCACCGTGGACTGCGAAAACGTGCTTATGGCGATCGGTCAGTCCGCCGAGTGGGGCAACCTGCTGGACGGCAGCAAGGTGAAGCTCCGTCGCAACGGCACCGCCGAGGCCGACCCCGTGACCCTGCAGACCGCAGAGCCGGATATCTTTGTGGGCGGCGACATCAACCACGGCGCACGCTTCGCCATTGACGCGATCGCGGACGGGCGTGAGGGCATGGTGTCCATCAACCGCTTCGTCCACGAGGGCCAGAGCCTGACCATCGGCAGAGACCTTCGGCAGTTCATCGAGCTGGATAAGGACGACGTGCGCATCGACTCCTACGACAACGCCACCCGGCAGGCGCCGGGGCTCAAGCCCGGCGACCCCAGAGAGACCTTCTCGGATCTGCGCCTGCCGCTGACCGAGGAGCAGGTGAAGAAGGAGGCCTCCCGCTGCCTGAAGTGCGGCGCCACCACCGTGGACTTCAACAAGTGCGTGGGCTGCGGCCTTTGCACCACCCGCTGCGAGTTCGACGCGATCCACCTCACCCGCGACCTGCCCCATTGCTCCGATATGCACACCGCGAAGGAGATGATGGGCCTCGTCGGTCCCTACGCCCTCAAGCGTATGGGCAAGATCATCAAGCGAAAGCTCACCGGCAAGGGCGACTACCCGTCCGAGCAGTGAGAGCATACCCGGCACGGGACGCGCAAGCGTCCCGTTTTTGTATCCGGGGGCCAGAGGCCAGGGGCCAGGGACCAGGGGAAGCCAGAGGTCAGGGAGTACAAAATCCCGGTAGCACGGCACCTCAGTGCCGTTCGTGACATTGTTATTTTTCCGAAGCCTGCCGGTCTGAACCCGGTACCGGAAACGGAGCCGGGCGGTGGTCACAATGGTAGTACGGCTGCCCACAGCCGTTCCTTTGCCTTGACGGCGGAGGGATGAATCCCGGCGGGATCAGGTGACGGAATTCGGTTCAGGTCCATTCCGGGATGATTCCCTCCCCGGCAAGGGGAAGTACGCGGGATGCGATGAATATGACCAGATCCGGCGAATCGACGATATCACCAAAAATATCATTGTATCGTTTTATACCCGGTTCGTCGCCCGAATGTCCTGCATCGCCGGGAACATGTCCGTCGGTTGCCCCCCCTGCAATGGTAGTACGGCTGCCCACAGCCGTTCCTTTGCCTTGACGGCGGAGGGATGAATCCCGGCGGGGTCAGGTGACGGAATTCAGTTCAGGTCCATTCCGGGATGATTCCCTCCCCGGCAAGGGGAAGTACGCGGAATATGGTGGATATAATAGGATATGGCGATTCGACGAATCACCCAAAATTAGCATTGTATCGTTATATACCCGGTCCGTCGCCCGGACGTCCTGCGTCGCCGGTACCATGTCCGTCGGTTGCCCCTTGCCGGGGAGGGCATCATCCCGGATATTCACATGGTCCGTCATCCGTTACCGCATTCCGCCGGGATGACACCCTCCCGCAGCAAGGCACAAAAACGGCTGTGGGCAGCCGTACTACCGATATAACCACCGCCCGGCTCCGTTCCCGGTAACGACCTCTGACCTCTGGTCCCTGGTCCCTGGTCCCTGGCCCCTCGGCCCTCGGCCCTTCCCGTCATCCCTTCACCAGCCATTCCACCAGCTCCGTCTTCTCGTAGGCGGTGGTCCAGCAATTGTGACCGAGGCCGCAATAGGCGGTGAAGGAAACGTCCGCGCCGGCGGCGAGGGCCTGTTTGACGGCGGGGGTATCGAGCTCGATCGGGACGGTGGGGTCGTCCACGGCGTGGAAGACCCGGATGGGTTTATGCCGCAGGGCGGCGGGCGCTGCCCACGCCCCCCTCACGCCGCCGCAGATGGGGGCGGCGCGGCAGAATTTTTCGGGGTATTTCCCCATGAGCGCCCACGTGCCGAAGCCGCCCATGGACAGCCCCGTGAGCGCGACGCGCGCCGGGTCCCCGCGAAAGGCTTTGACCGCCGCGTCGATATACGCCATGAGTTCATCCGCGAGATTTACCCACATCGTGTCCGGCGGGCATTGGGGCGAGACCGTGACCGCCCGGAGCCCCTGATATTCGGGGTCGGAGGCAAACAGCTTCGGGATCCCGTGGACCTTGACGTTTTGGAGGTCCCTGTCCCCGTCGCCGCGCTCGCCGATGCCGTGCAGGAACACGATCACGGGCAGGGGGTCCGCCGTCTCGTCAAAATCGCGCGGGACGGTCACAATGCCGGACAGGGTCCTGCCCCCGACGTCCTGCCGGAAGACCCGCTCGGTGACGGCGGTTTTGCGAAGCCCCAGCCGGTGGGCGCGTTCCGCCCGCAGCCCCTCGAACACCGCGTCCGGGATCTCGGGATCCCCCTTGGAGCTGACGGGCAGCAGGTTCTCCCCCGCCGCCTTCGGGTCCGTGCAGCGGGTATCGTGCCGCCAGCGCTCACGCGCCGCCTTGTTCCGCAGATCCGGGATCGCCTGCGGGCGGCCGCCGTCCAGCACCGAGAAATACGCGAACAGCCCCGGCAGGAACATATCCAGCGCCTCATACACGCCGATGACCTCGGCCTGCCTGTTGCCCCGCACCGCCTCCATGACGTTATACAGCAGATAGTAGTCGCCGCCGCCGTGCCCGGCGCCCTCGGCCAGCTCGGTCAGCCCGTCGGTCAGGTCCAGGTCCCGGAAGTCCCCGGCGTCCGAGCCCTCCACGCGGTCGGCATTCATATAGAGCCTGCCCACGCCCCCGGCCTTCGTCAGGTCCCGTGCGCTTTCCATCACGCCGCGCTCGCCCTGCACGCTGAACCACAGGGAATTCTTCACGCTGCCGACCCCGTGCAGGCTTTTGAGGATGGCGCCGTTTTCCAGCGTGACCATCTCCACCCCGAAGGGCGCGCCCAGCGCCCCCATGCGCGCCATTTTGGCGTTATACGGCGCCTCGAACCCGGTCACAGTCACCGGGCGGCTGCCCGCGATATGCACCAGCGGGCCCAGCGAATGCGTGCAGTAATAAAACGCGGTCATCCGGTTGCGCCAGTGGTCCCGCTGCCCGTGGGAATGGAAGCACCAGTCCGGCTCGCAGTTGTGCAGGTACTCCCCCTCCCCGTATTGGAACGCGCCCATTTTGCCGCTTTTGAAGAGCTTCGCCATCTGATAGGGCGCGGGCATGAAGCAGCAGTTTTCGCCGTAGAAATACTGTTTGCCGCTGTTTTCCACCGCCTCCACAAGGGCGACCGCCTCCGCCATGTTCTGCACGGGCAGCAATTCGCTGAGCACGTGGACCCCCTTTTCGAGCGCTTTGATCGCAAACGGCGCGTGCTCGTTGGCGTAATTCGCCAGCACCGCGAGGTCGAGCCCGTGGTCCAAAAACGCGTCGTAATCCGTATAGAGCGCCACGTCCGGGTATTTCTCCCGCACGTCGGCAAGGCAGCTTTCGTCCGCGTCGCACACCGCGACCAGCACCGCGTTATCGCTGTGTTCGCAGTAGTCCATGATGCTCAGTCCCCGCCCGGCGCCCAGCACGCCGACCCGCACCGGCGGGTCCGGTTCGACCGTCAGGGTCCGGTAAAACGTGCCGTCCTCATACAGCATGTCGGTTTTCTCCACGCCGAGGTCTTTCAGCACCGCCCGCCAGCGGTGCGCCATGCGGTAGTCGTATTCCACCGGCAGAAAGCCGAGCGAGAGATAGGATTTGATGGCTGCCTTTCTGGGCTCGTCCGTGGTGAGTTGGATGAAGCGCGGCTGCTTTTCGAGCAGATGCGCCACCGCCGCCTGCAGCACGTATTTCGCGTAGCCGCGCCCCCGGCAGTCCTGCCGCACGCCGACCATGTGGAGATCCCCGACGTTTTTCTCCGGGTACAGAAAGCCCGTGGCGGTGGCGACGTGCTCGCCGTCGAGGTCGAGGAAAAACACGTCCTCCAGCTCTTTGATCTCCTCAAAGTCGCCGATATCGTCCGCGAACGCCTTTTCGTCCGTGCGGCCCTCGATCAGGTCGCCGTTTCTGAGACAGTCCGCCCACGCGTGGATATCCCGTTCGCTCCCGTCAAAGCGGGAGATCGAAAGCCCGGCGGGCAGCGGGTCGCGCCACAGGGGCGATGCGGGCAGATAATACATTTTCAGTTGTTCCATGACGCGCTCTTTCCGGGGAACGGGTCCCCTTTTTTTTATTTATCCTTATCATAACACGCCGGGAGGCCCGCGTCAAGCGTGCGGCAGAAGTTACAATCCGTAAAAATCAAGAGGCAAACTGTAACAAAAAAACGGGGCGCAAATGCCAAAAATAGCAAAAATGCCGACAAAAATTACAAACCGGTAACAGTTAGGACATTTGCTTGACAAATGCGAAACTTTGAGTATAATGGCTTATGGAATTGAGGTTCCGACATCAAGCGGGGAGCTGCCCCGCACATTATTAGGAGGAAAATATAATGAAAAACTTCAAGATCGTTGCTGTGATCCTTTCCCTGGTTCTCGCTGTTTCCGCGCTGGCTGCTTGCTCCGGTGACAACGACGGTTCCACCGACGCCGCTTCCAACGCTTCCAACGCTTCCACCGAGGCTGCCGCGACCGAGGGTGATTCCACTGAGGCTGACACCGAGGCTGAGGCTACCGACGCTGAGTCCACCGAGGCTGAGGCTACCGACGCTGAGTCCACTGAGGCTGAGTCCGAGTCTGAGTCCGAGTCCGCTGCTGAATAATCAGGGCTTTATAGCGACAAAATCGACAACGGGTGTTTCGTCCGTTGTCTTTTTTTATGTGTTGGGGAGCCGGGCGAAGCGCGAAGGGTGCGCGGGGAAGGCCCCGGAAACGGAGCCGGGTGAAAATCACCGGTAGCACGGCACCTCAGTGCCGTTCGGCGCATATGTTATTTCCCGAAGCCCGTCGTTCAGAATCCGTCCCCGGAAACGGAGCCGGGTAAAAAATCCCCCGGTAAACCGCAGACCCCGTCCCGTTATACTCGACCGGATTCGGACCGGGAGGTATTTGAAAATTACATCGTTCCGAACGGCACTGAGGTGCCGTGCTACCGGGATTTTGGACTCTACCCGTTTCCGATGACGGATTCGGACCGGGACGTTCCGAACGGCACTGAGGTGCCGTGCTACCGGGATTTTGGACTCTACCCGTTTCCGGTACCTATCCCTGACCTCTGGCCCCCGGTCCCTGACCTCTGGCTTCTGGCTCATGAAACATTCCGTACAAATGTCGAAAAATCGTACAAATTTCGGAATTCGCTTGCAATCCGGGGCGGCATCCTGTATAATACAATAGAATCATCATGGGAAAGGATGTTTTCTATGCTTGCGAAACTGACTTCGACCCTGCTTTCCGTCATTCTGACGCTGTTTACGCTGTTCCCCGCGCTGCAGGGCGCGCGGAACGAGACCTTCACGGACGAGGCGCTGGCGGACCTGAAATCCCCCGCCGATTACGTCAACTTCATTCAGGAGAACGGCGCGCCCGCGATGGATACCGCCACCTTCCACAAGGCGCTGGAAAAGATCAACCTGATCCGCCGCCTGTTCACCGGGCAGATCATGAAGGAGCGCGAGGAGACTTATCTCGACGTGACCATCGACGAATCCGTCACCGAAATGTGCAATATGCTGCTGGCGGACTCCGATCTGGACGTGGAATTCCTGCTGAAGCACATCCCGAACGCCCTCGGCCCCGTGGCGATGCTGAAAAAGGGCGTCAGCCCCGACCTCGGCGTGATCCGTCACCGCGTGTTCGAGCTCAGCGATCAGGTGCGGCAGAGCGGCCACACCGGCCTTGCCACGATCCTGTACCTCTTCGGCGTGTTCTTCAGCTCCGTGGACCACATTGAGATCTACGGCGTGGAAGAGGGCAAGGACCTTGTGGTCTATCTGGACGTCACCTACCGCGACGGCGCCACCGA
>CACZGD010000140.1 GCA_902780565.1 Oscillospiraceae bacterium | reverse complement strand
GTCAAACGTCACAAATTGTCTTTCTGCCAGCTGGTGATCCGGCGGCAGGACGATAAAGAGCTTCTCTTCAAGATAATGCTGGCAGAAAAGATCTTTATCCTCCGGCTTTTCGTGCAGGATCGCGAGCTGATAGACGCGGTTGCGCAGTCCGGAGAGCAGCCTTTCGTCGTCGGCAAGCTCGGTCGTCACCGCCATTTGAATATAGCGCTCCTGTATGACAGGCGTCAGTTCTCCCAGCGGGAACGGCGCGCAGGCGCCGACCGAAACGGTGCGCTGACGGCGGTCGAAATCAGCGACGCCTTCGCACATTTCCCGGTCGAGTTCAAGGATACGTTTCGCGTATTCCACCGCGTGAAGGCCGGTCTTGTTCAGCGCGATCCTGCTGTTATCCCGGTCGAACAGTGAAACGCCGAGCTGCGTCTCCAGCTTTTTCATCGAACGGCTGAGTGCGGGTTGTGAGAGATAAAGCGCCTGAGCCGCTTTTAAGAGCGTGCCGTGCTCCGCCACGGCGGCGAGCTGCTCAAGCAGGTATATTTCGATCATAACGTCCTCCTAAGTATAATTGCGAGTAATACCATTATAACATGCCGGAAGTGGACAGTCAAGCATTCCTGTGATATGATTAAGACACAAGGGCGGGGAAATATATAACCGCCGCGAAATCAAATGATAAGGAGAATGCCAATGAAAAAACCGCTTGTGTTATACTTTTCGGTCTACGGGACCGCAAAATCCACCGCAGAGGAAATCGCACGGCAGACTGGCGCGGATCTCGCAGAGATCGAGCCCGCCGTTCCTTACGACGGCGACCGCAACCACTACAACGCCCTTGCGCGTCTTGCAAAGCGGGAGCACGATGAGGATCAGCGCCCGGCGATCAAAAACGATCTGCCGATCGCGGACTACGACACGGTCTTTATCGGATACCCGATGTGGTGGTACACCTTCCCGATGATCATTTACACCCTGTTTGAATCCTATGACTTCGCCGGAAAAACGGTCATCCCCTTCAACACGCACATGGGCTCCGGCGACGGCGGCACCTATGAGACAGTCAAACAGCTTTGCCCGAAAGCAAACGTTCTGCCCGGACTTCCGGTCGAAATGTCCGACGCCGAACGCGGCGTGCCCGAAAAGATCAGCCGCTGGCTTGAAAAAATCTATTATTGAAATTTCGGAGGAAGCACAAATGAAAAAGACAATTTCCCTTATTCTTGCAGCCTTATTTCTGTTCTCCCTCGCCGCCTGCGGCACGGTCAGAAACGAAGAACAAAGCACAACCCCCATACCGGAAAACACCGAAGCACCCGCGAGTGACGCCGTGTCGAATGCGGTTCCGGATGAAACTGAACAGGAACCGACGGCAGCGACCGCCGGAAAAATCCTCGTCGTCTACTTCTCCTGGTCCGGCAACCTCGACAAAATGGCGCATTGGGTCGCCGATGAGACCGGCGGAGATCTGATCCGCGTAACGGCAAAGGAAGCCTACCCCGAAAACTACAACGACACCGCCGACCGTGCCAAGAACGAAGTCGACAACGGCATCCGTCCCGAGATCAACGTCGATCTTACACCCGAGCAGATGGCGCAGTACGAAACGGTCTTCTTCGGTTTCCCGGTCTGGTGGTACGATCTGCCGATGTCCATGTGGACCTTCCTGGAAAGCTATGATTGGGGCGGCAAAACGATCATCCCCTTCTTCTCTCACGAGGGCAGTTCCAACGGCGCGGGCGCGCTTCCCACGGTAGAAAAGCTCGCTACAGGCGCGACGGTCCGATCGGGCGACGCGCTTTCCATCAGAGGCGGCAGCGTTGCGTCGTCGGAAAACGACGTCAGAGACTGGGTCAAAGGTTTAGGCTATTATTACTTCGGCAATTAAATAATTTGAATGATAAACGACGGCTTTATGATTGCCGAAGTAATATTTCGCCATGTTTTTTGCCGTAAAACGGCAAAAAACGGCGTTATGATCGTTTTATTAATGCGGCAGCACAACCTTTCTTATTCCAAACTTTTTAATTGCCGCATTAATAAAAATACAAATACTATACGGAGGAAGAAAAAATGAAATACGCAACACTGAACACAGGAGCAAACATGCCGCTGGAGGGCTTTGGCGTTTTCCAGATCCCGGACGCCGATGAATGCGAAAGAGTTGTTTACGACGCGATCAGAACGGGCTACCGGCTGCTGGATACTGCAGCCGCCTATATGAACGAGGAAGCGCTCGGAAAAGCGGTAAAGCGCGCGATCGGGGACGGACTTGTGACCCGTGAGGAGTTGTTTATCACCACAAAAGTGTGGGTGCAGGATCAGAAAAACGAAGAGACCGCCTATCAGGCGGTAAAAACCTCGCTCGCCAAACTCGACTTGGAATACGTGGATCTCGTGCTTCTTCACCAGGCGCTCGGCGATTATTTCGCCGCATACAGAGGTATCACCAGAGCGTACCGGGAAGGGCTTACAAAAGCCGTCGGCGTATCGAACTTCTATCCGTTCGTCCTCGCCAACTTCTGCGAAAACGTGGATGTGATACCGGCGGTCAACCAGATCGAGCTGCATCCTTTCTTTTCACAGGAAGACGCGCTGGCGCTTATGAAGGAATACGGAATCCAGCCGCAGGCATGGGGACCGCTCGCGGAAGGAAAGCACGGGATCTTTACCGACCCGCTGCTTGTCGGGATCGGCCGGAAGTACGGCAAAAGCGCGGCACAGGTCGTACTGCGCTGGAACACACAGCGCGGCGTTTCGATCCTGCCGAAATCCACGCACGTGGAACGGATGGAACAGAATATTGATATCTGGGATTTTGAACTGACAGAAGACGAGATGAAGCAGATCGGCGAAAAGGATCTCGGGCACAGCGAGATCATCAACCACTTCGACCCGGGCCTTGTCAGGGCTTTGAACGGCATGAAAATCCACGAATAAGGAGAAAACGATGAACGCATTCACCTACAGCTATCCGACAAAGGTTTATTTCGGCGAAAAAGCCGCAGAGAAGCATCTTCCGGCAGAGCTTGCCAAGGTCGGTCCGAATGTGCTTCTCGCATACGGCGGCGGTTCGATCAAAAGAAACGGTATCTATGACGAGCTGCTTTGTATCCTGAAGGACGCCGGGAAGACTGTGACAGAATTTACCGGGATCATGCCCAACCCCACCTATGCCAAGGTGCAGGAGGGCGCAGCGCTGGCGAGAGAGAAAAACATTGACTTTATCCTTGCCGTGGGCGGCGGCTCCGTTATCGACTGCTGCAAGATCGTCTCCGCCCAGGCGCTGACAGAGGATGATATTTGGTCCCTTGAATATGAAAAGCACGGTGCGCCGGACTCGTTCATTCCTATGGGAGCCGTCGTCACGGCCTTCGGCACGGGCGCGGAGATGAACAACGGCGCGGTCATCACAAACAACGAAAAGATGCAGAAATCGCCGCTGTGGGGAGCGTTTTATTCCTTTGCAATCCTTGATCCGGTCTATACGATGACGATGCCGATGCAGCAGGTCATCTCCGGCGCGTTCGACAGCCTTTCCCACAGCATGGAGACCTATATGGGCTCTCCGCGTGAGGTGAATTACGCCGACGAGATCAACGAGGCGACCCAACGGAATATCATCCGCAACATCCGCAAAACGCTTGGAGCCCCAAATGACCTTCAGGCGCGAAGCGAGCTTTTGTGGGCGGCGGCCATGGCGGAAAACGGAATGCTGAAGATCGGTAAAACAACCGATTTTCAGTGCCACATGCTGGAGCACCAGTTGGGTGCGTATACCGACTGCAATCACGGGCAGGGACTTGCGGTGATCCATCCGGCGCTTTACCGGCACATGCTGTCGGAAGCAACCGGACAGTTCGCCAGAATGGCCACTGAAGTCTGGGGCGTCAGCCCGGAGGGAAAAAGCGAAGCGGAACTTGCCAAGGCGTTCGTTGACGCGCTTGCGGCGTTCATCCGTGAAATCGGACTCCCGACGACATTCTCCGAAATGAGGATCTCATCGGACACGGATTTCAAAGCGATTGCCGATTCCACCATACTGACCGGCGGCTGCGCGAAGAGATTTACGAAAGAAGAATTGCTGGAGGTGCTTTTGGAATGCAAATAACGATCGGCAGAAGGCAAAAACAGGAGATCGGAAGATGAAGAAGCTTCGAATGACGGTCGATATTGCAATGACGTTGGTGCTGATCGGACTGATGGCGTATTCCCTGATCGGTACGCTGACGCACGAGATCCTCGGCGTTGCCATGTTTGCGCTGTTCACGGTCCATCATGCCCTGAACAGAAAGTGGTTCGGCGCGCTTCCCAAGGGAAGATACAAAAGCTTCCGCATTTTTCAGACCGCTCTTGTCTTTCTGCTGATCGGCTCGGTGATGGCCTCGGTCATCAGTGGGATCGTCCTGTCGGAGCACGTATTCGCGTTTCTTCCGATCAACAAAGGGACAGCGTTTGCCCGGAGCGTGCACATGGTATGCGCCTATGCTAACTACATTTTGATGTCACTGCATCTGGGACTGCATTGGAACGTGATGCTCAGCGCGATGCGCAAAAGCAAAACGAAAACAACCGGGCTGAGAGCATGGGCTCTGCGAGGAATCGCCGCAGCGATTGCGGCTTACGGCGCGATTGCGTTCGTCCAAAGGCAGATCGGAGAATACCTCTTCCTTAAGACGCATTTCCTGTTTCTGGACCCGACGCAGCCCATCTTCTTTTTCTTCCTGGATTACATGGCAATTATGGGCCTGTTCGTTTTCTGCGGGCATTATCTTGGCAAAGCGTTGAAACTGCTTGACAACCGCGCAAGAACAGAACGGAAAGGAACTTAAGAAATGAAGATTTTATACTTTACCGCGACGGGAAACAGCCTTTACGTCGCAAAAAAACTCGGAGGACAGTTGCTGTCGATCCCGCAGCTCGTCAAAGCAAAGGTCGATGAGATCGAGGATGATGCCGTGGGCGTCGTCTGTCCCGTTTACTGCGGTGAGCTGCCGCGCATGGTCAGAGAATTTCTTCTGAAAGCGAAGATCGGAACAAACTACTTTTTCTTGGTTCTTCACGGATTTCTGTGGGATTTGAAACAAAGAGACAAATTGTGAGTTTGGCGAGGTGATTTCTTAAAACCGAAAGCGGACCTTTTCCGGTAGCA
>CACZGD010000139.1 GCA_902780565.1 Oscillospiraceae bacterium | reverse complement strand
CGCCGCGCCGAAGGCAAGCAGAAGAGAAAGAAACAGTGCAAGCGTTGTTTTCAGGGTTTTCATTTTTTTGCTCCTTTGTTTATCCTGTTTATTTATTAAAGTGACAGTATACGGCGCGTCAGCACAGGCCGCGCGACGCCATATCCGCCTTTGCCTTCGCCACCGCGTTGAACAGGGAGGCGTCGTTATCCGCGGGCAGGTCGCAGGCGTAATGCCAGATCATCACACCGCCGAGCCCCTTCTTGATCGTCCATTCCGTTTTTTCGTATACCACCTCGGGCGTATTGAAGGAGACGATCAGGCCGTTCTTCTCGTCCGGCGCGCAGCCGTTTTCATCGAGCTTGTCGTAATACTCTTTGTAATCGTACCAAATTGCCTCCTCCGTGGTGGGCCTTGCGTAGAAAGGGATTCCCACGTCAAGCTGTTCCCGCTTATAGCCCAGCTTCAGCATTCCCTTGATGATCGCCCGGGTGATCTCAAAGGAGGAATGGATTCCCGTGCCCTCGTCCCACACGTCGTAGCACATGACCTCCACCATATCCAGCGCGCGGATGGCGGCTTTGGAAAGCCCCGCGCACCAGGAGGACTCCGCCGCGCCGAGCACGTAATTCTCGCCGAGGGTCTTTCTCAGGGATACCAGAAAGTCGCTGAAGGCGTCCTTATGCTCCTGCGCCACGGGGAATTCATAATCGAAGAAAACGCCATCCAGTTCGTATTTCTCCAACACGCTGCGGATGTTCTCCTCCAGCACACCGCTCTCAAAGGCCTTGCGGTGCTCCTCGCCCAGCGCGAACATATTTTCCTCAAACGTGCCGCCCGCGGACGCCCAGGGGCCAAAGAGATTCAGGTGCAGGCTGATCGGACGGCTGCCTATTTTTTCTCTGGCGATGGTTATGATCCGGTCAAAATCGGCGCTGAGGTTCACGCGCCCAGCGGTATCGAAGCCCGCCAGGTCGCCGATCAGAATGATGTCGGTGAGATCGTCAAAATGCGAATCGTCGATCTCCTCCATCTGTGCGGCGTTCGAGGCGATGATATAGGAAACAACACGCAGCGCCTTTGCCTTCTGCTGAAACGTAATGCCCGTTGTTCCCAGCGCGGAAAGCAGCAGAGACAGGAACAAAGAAAAGATTTTTGTGATGATTGACATGCTCAGGACCCTCCTGTAATATTATATTTTTCATGGCGTGCCATCCTGATTTTCGTTTTTTGCATGCGTTTCCCGCATAACAATTATATCATATTTCAGCAGAGAAATGCAACAGATTTTTCTTGTTTTTCTTGCAAAGAAACAGGGAATGCGGTATAATGAAAATGATTCATCCGTCGTGTAAGCACAGCGAAAACCGGAAGGATCCATTGATTCTGTATAAAGGAGATTTTAAAAATGTACAGACTGTTCGTACTCATCGGATTGGTTTTCACTTACCTCGGAAGCCTCTTTTCGGGCTTTTTCGGCATTGAAAAACCGGCGAAGGTCAAAACCGTTGCCGTCAACGGTTCGCTCTCCGCGGTGGACGCTCTCGGCCGGGTAACCGTCAGCGCGGGGGAAAGCGACAAAAAGGTGGGTGTGTTCTACTTTCTTTGGAACGGTGAGCATAATTTGAACGGGCCGTACGACATAACAAAGATCATGGCGGCGTACCCGAACGCCTATCGTTCGGAGGAAAGCTGGGTCGCCGCCGGCGGCGGTCCCATGGGCAATTTCCACCACTGGTCCGAGCCGCTGTTTGGTTATTACGTCCAGTCGGATAAGTGGGTCGTGCGAAAGCATTGCCAGATGCTGACCGACGCGGGCGTTGATTTTATCGTATTCGACGCCACCAACGCCAATCCTTATATTGACCGTACGCTGGATCTGATCGACGTGTGGTACGAATACTATCAGCAGGGCTGGAATGTTCCGAAGATCGCCTTCTATACCGCTTCCTATTCCGGCGCCGTGATGAACCGGATCTATGACGAGCTCTACAACAACCCCGCTGTGCGGGAAAAATACCCGGAGATCGACGAGCTGTGGTTCAAGATGAACGGCAAGCCCATGATCGTCGGCGTCAAGGACGACAAGGAGCTCCGCGCCGACGTCAAGGCGTATTTCCGCATCAAGTCGAAGCAGTGGCCGGACGACCGTGTGCGCGACGGCTTCCCGTGGATGGAGTTCAGCCGCCTCGGCAAGCTGACCTCCTATTACAAAAACTCCCCGTGGGATGAGAGCATCATGAACGTCTCCATCGCCCAGCACTGCGATACCTGCTGCTTCAGCTCCTCCGCCTGGTACGGCTCGAACGACCACGGCCGAAGCTGGCACAACGGCGCGAAGGATACGTCGGAAAACGCGTCGCTGTACGGTTATAATTTCGACGAGCAGTGGTCTCTTGCACGAAAGCTCGATCCCGATATCGTCTTTGTGACTGGCTTCAACGAGTGGGTGGCGCAGCGGCTGACGTTCCGTGAAAACGAGCCCTTCGGCTTCTGCGACAACTCCGACGAGGAATACTCCCGCGATTTTGAGCCGTCTGCGGGCGTCCTCGGCGACAACTACTATATGCAGTTTGTCAACCGTGTCGCGGAATTCAAGGGCAGCACGGCAGTTCTGCCCGCGGCGGAAGCCGTAACCGTCGAGATCGGCGGCGGCTTCGATCAGTGGGACAATGATAAAATCACCGGCATTTACCGCGATTATAAGGGGGATATCGTCGACCGGGACTGCCGCGGCTACGGCAATACCTATTATATGGACGCCTCCGGCCGGAACGATATCGTCAACGCGAAGGTCGCCCACGACGGCGAAAAGCTGTATTTCTACGTGGATACGGCCGCCGATCTCACGCCCTGCACGGACGACAACTGGATGCAGCTTTTCCTCAACGTTTCCGGCGAGCGGGAGGGCTATGACTACATTATCAACCGCACGTCCCCCGAAAACGGCAGGGCGACGGTGGAACGGATCACGGGGGACGGCTATGAAGCCGTCGGGCAGGCGGAGATCCGCTTCGAGGGCAACCGGCTGATGCTCGCGGTGGAAAGAGCTCTTGTGGGCGTGGAGGCCGACGGCGTCTTCCGCTTCAAATGGGCGGACAACTGCGACCCGGCGGATATTTATTCTTTCTACACCAAAGGTGACAGCGCACCGTACGGGCGGCTGAACTGGGTTTATTCTACCGCCGCGCCGCAGCCCGACAATCAGAAGCCCAAAGGCTGCTGAAAAAGAACGGACCTCAAAGGCGAGCTACAGCGATTACTCTGTGGAGCGCCGTTTATAACACTGAGACCAGAAAGGAGAGTCTGATCGTGAATTATCTTTCCAAAGCTGAATATGAAGCGGCGATCGCCGCGACGCGTGACGCGCGCATGAAATGGTGGCGTGAGGCGCGGTTCGGGATGTTCGTCCATTTTGGGTTATACGCGCTGCTCGGACGGCAGGAATGGGTGATGGCCAACGAAAATATCCCCCCGGAGGAATATGAAAAGCTGGCGGACCGCTTTCAGCCGAAGCCCGGCGCGCCCCGCGAATGGGCAAAGCTCGCCAAGACCGCGGGCTGCAGATACATGGTGCTGACCACCCGCCATCACGAGGGCTTCTCCCTGTGGGATTCTAAGGTCAACCCGTTCAACAGCGTCAACTTCGGGCCGCACCGCGATATCGTGCGGGAGTATGTGGACGCCTGCCGGGAATTTGACCTCGGCGTGGGGCTCTATTCCTCTGTAATGGACTGGCGGCATCCGGACGGCAGAGACTGCGCCACCGACCCTGACTCGCAGCGGCGCTATAACGATTATCTGACCGCGCTCAACGCCGAGCTACTGACTAATTACGGCAAGATCGATATTCTTTGGTATGACTGCGCTATGCCGCTGGAGAGCTACGAGGGCTGGGATTCGCTGCGCCGCAACCAGTATCTGCGTTCGCTGCAGCCGGATATCATCATCAACAACCGTTCGCGGCTTGAGGAGGATTTCGGCACGCCGGAAGGGGAGATCCGCCCAATGGACCGCGATTGGGAGGCCTGCATGACCTTCAACGACCTGAGCTGGGGGTATATCGATTCCGCGCAAGCGGCGCCTTACAGCTACAACGCGCAGCGCATCCTCAGAATGTTGTGGCGCGTGACGGGGAGCTGCGGCAATCTGCTGCTCAATATCGGTCCCGCGCCGGATGGCTCCGTTCCCGCGGAAGCAATCGAACCCCTCACGCAGGTGGGGCGCTGGCTTTCCGCCAACGGCGACGCGGTGTACGGGCAGGTTTCCCCGGCAGTCGGAGAATTCAGCGTGCGCAGCACCACCCGCAAGGGCAACCGCGTTTTTGTTTGGAACTGGATCTGGCCGGATAACGGGGAATTCACCGTCGGCGGCTATTACACGAAGCTGCTTGCGGCGCGGCTGCTTCCCACCGGAGAGGCGCTTCCCTTTACGCAGGATGCGGCCCGCATCACGGTGAAGGGCCTGCCCGCCCGTTCGCCCGATCCCGTCTGCAACATCGGCGTCGTGGAGCTGATTTTTGAATCGGAGCCGAAGCAGGACCGCGGCAACCTGTTCCCGCAGCTCTGGGACGGCGACAGGCGTCTGTCAACTTGATTCGGAATCCGTATGAACGCTCCGATTGACCTGTCAGCATAAAAAAGTAACCCTTGGAATCGTTGAAATTCCAAGGGTCTTTGAATAAATCTAAGGGCAATTGCTCCTGTTCTGTTGGTATTGTCTTTGATTAGCAAATAAGAATCAATTAGTTCTTTTCTTGAAACAAATTTCCGATCTGCAATTTATATCAAGTTCTGTTTGACGGTTGTCTGCGGGAGTCCATTAACACGACACGGATTGAAGATCATTGGTCGTTCAAAGATTTGATAGTTGAAGCATCCAAGCTTATAATTCGAAATCTTCCGGGTCCTCCGGTGACCGATAAACATATTTGAAATCGTTCAGCCGTAAGTGTGTTAGGTAGGTAATCTTCCAAAAGTGCCTCATATATCCGATTACATTTTTCTGCCTCATCATCCCATAATCCATAATCCAAAAATACAGGCGCGCCGCATTTTATTGTGCAGCGCGCCCTTTTTCTGTTATAAGCGGCCCTGTTGGATACAGCGTACACCTGACGGGCCAATCGTCAATAGGCTGAGGGGGCTGTACGGATAAGCCTCCTGCTGTCGATTATCGTCCTGCTGTCGATTATCGGCGGACGATCAGATCCTCCCAAACAACTGCGAGAAGAAATACAGAAGCGAATGGAAGAAGCCGACGATCCTCTGGAAAAAGTTTCCGGAATGATCCTTCCCGCAGTATTTGCAGAGGTCGCCGCCCGTGGGCGAGGGATCGGACGGATCGTCTCCTGCGGGCGTAAGTTTCGGGACGCTGACCGTTTCGCGGCTGAGTTCTTCTCCGCAGTCGGCGCAGTAAACGACAAGATTCAGGCTGCCTTCTTTTTCGGGGGTGGGTTCCACATAGTTTTCAACGACGGCTTTACCGGGCGTATGGTCGAGTTTATCGAGCGTTTTTGCCTCACGCCGGAGTTCCTCGCCGCAGGTCTCGCAGTAAATGACCTCGTCATACGTGCCGATCGCGGTGCAGGAGGCGCCCACAAGGTTTTCGGAAACGGGGTCGCCCTCGGTGTGACCGAGCGCGGGAATCTCAACGCCGTACCTGGTGGGATGGTAATTACAGTATCTGCACTTGTATTCGATGTCGGCGGTGCCGGGCTCCGTACAGGTGGCGGTCACGTTTGTGCGATTGATTTCATAAAAGTCGTGCTGGTCGTGTCCGTATACGACTACATAACAATGATAACGGGGCACGACAAAGGAATACAGACCGTCTCCGAGATCTGTTACGTAGCAATCCTCCGGGGCGGCGGACTCGCCTCCGTAAGGATGTTTGAATTCAACGTACAGACCCTCAACGACGGCGCAGCCCTGCTCCTTCACAATAACCGTGGTTCCGGGCAGAGCAACGTTCAGACCGTCGCTCTTTACATTGAGGAAGTTCACATGCGCGGAAACGCCCTGAGACGCTTTTGACAGGATGGAAACCCTCTGAAGAGGCTCTCTGGAGGCTTCCTTCCCGCAAACGGTACAGTACCGCACCGCTTCCGCCATATAAACATCCTGACTGTAATAGCCGGTGTTTTTATAATACTCTATGCCGCCGGGCGTATGCTTGTAAACCGGACAAATCTGAACGGGATATTCCGGCATGGCAAAGCAAAAATACCCGTTTTCGTATGCGCACGCAATTTCATCCTGCGGATCCGTTTCGTTGAGCGCAATCACGCGGACGCTGTCCTTCACCGCGCACAGCACGTCGCTGCTCATCTTAAAATACACGAGCTGTCCGGGGATCGCGTACTGCGACGCGGGGAAGGGTCTTTGACGCGCCGTGTCCGTTTCTGCAAAATGGTAAAAATCAAGCGTGATCGTCCCATCGGCTTGTGCCGGTTGAATGCTGTAGGCGGTAGCGTCTTCCCACCATTCACTCGTTCCTCCGCAATACACGCAGCGCCTTGTTCTATATCCGGTTGCCGTCTGACTGTCCACGACCGTGTAAGGATAGTTCGGATCGTCGTCGACAAACGAATAACTGGCTGGCGATTCAAAATCGCCGCCCGTGTGCGTGATGCTGTACCCGTAAAGGGTCAGACTTACGTCGGCATCGGGCATTTCGAACTCCGCATAATAGCCGTCGGACGTT
>CACZGD010000138.1 GCA_902780565.1 Oscillospiraceae bacterium | reverse complement strand
TCTTCTCCGTGTTTCAGCATTGGCGTTACCCGTTCTTTCCGTCAAAATCCGTGATCACGAACACATCCGTCAGGACGGAAATATCTACGTCCGGCGCGATCCTGGACTTGGTCTCACCGATCCACGACGGGGTGTTCACGCTGACCTTTGCGCTGCTTGCCATGCTCGTCTCCCTGCTCGCCCGCTACAAGGTCCGGGATACGCTTGCGGGCGCGGTGGTCCTGACGCTGTTTTTTACCGCCGTTGTTTACGGCGTACTGTACGTATTTTTGCTCGCCCGGCTCAAAAGTCTGTCGGATGCTGCCCTGCGCCTGTTTTTCCCGGCGATGGTGGTCTCCGCCGTGCTGACGCCCGTGTTTTACTACCCCATCCGTTTTGCGGAGGAAAAGCTCCGCCGATAAGTCATGAACGAGAGAAAGAAAATAATCAATTTCAGAGTCCTGTTCGTTTTTCTGGTTTTCGCGCTCTTGTGCGGAGGCTTTGTCGTTACGGTCTTTTTCCGTCAACAGGCGGAAGCGCAGGCAAAAAACGACGCGTCCCTGACAGATAAAGTTTACAATATCGCCGTCCCCGCCGACCGCGGCGAGATCCTGGACCGCAGCGGCAATACGATCGTTTACAACGATCAGATCAACACGCTCTCTTTTAACGCGCTGACCTTCCCCAAAGATGTGGAGGACGGGAATCGCGTCATTCTGGATCTCATCCGGTTCCTGGAGAGCAAAGAGGAAGACTGGATCGACAACCTGCCGATAAAGCTCATCAACGGCGCGCCTGTATTTGAAGAAGAGCGCGACGCGGATCTCGCATGGATGAAGTCGGCTTATTTTCTGGATCTGAATCCTTACGCGACCCCGCAGAACGTATACGACGCGATGGCGGAACGCTTTCATCTGACCGAAACAGATCCGCAGGATGCGATCCGGATCATGTCCGTCCGTTATAATATGAACCGGCTCGGTTTCTCCCCGACGGTGCCCTACACCTTCGCCGTCGGCGCGTCGATCCAGAGCGTCGCTTATATCAAAGAGAACGGCGTGCGCTTCCAGGGGGTGGAAGCCGGCGTGACCTCCGCGAGAAAATATATCGGCGACGGCAAGCTCGCCGCCCATCTGCTCGGCGTCGTCGGCGCGATCAACGCAGATGAATACAATGAACAAAACGCTAAAACGCAGGCTGCGCTGGAAGAAGCAGGCGACGATGAAGACAAAAAGCTGGAGATCCGTTCCTCCGCTTACGCGCTTTCGGACCGTATCGGCAAAAACGGGATCGAAAAAGCGATGGAACCGTATCTGCGGGGCAAAAACGGCGTAAAGACCGTGACCGTACATGAGGACGGAACAAAAGACGAAAAATATACCGTCATGCCTCGCACCGGCGGGACCGCGATTCTGACGATCGATAATCCCATGCAGGAGATCGCAGCCGCCTCCCTGGAACGGCGGATCATGGAAGAAACCAAGGAAATAGCTCTGCTCGGCGGTCTTGCGCCTGCCGGCGCCGTGGTGGTAGAGAATGTGAAGACCGGCGAGATCCTTGCCGCCGCTTCCTACCCCGATTATTCCCTGACGACCTATCTTGAGGATTATGAAGAGCTTTCCAAGGATCCGGGCAATCCCCTTTGGAACCGCGCGTTCCAGAGCGGCTACTCCCCCGGTTCCACCATGAAGCCCGCCACCGCCATTGCGGGACTGGAGGAAGGCGCGATCACGCCGGAGAGTTATATCCTGTGTACCGGTGTTTACGATTTCCTCGATCAGACCTTCGTATGCTTCAATAAAACGGCACACGGCGCCGTCAACGTCAAATACGCGCTTGCTTATTCCTGCAATATTTTCTTTTTTGAGGTCGCGAACAAGATCGGCATTCAAAAAATGAACTCCTGGGCAAAGCTGCTCGGACTCGGCGAACGGACCGGCGTGGAGATCAACGAATCCGAAGGTCTGCTTGCGGGTTATGATGAAAGAGCCGCGCGCGGCGAAGGGTGGAAAGCCGGCGAAACGCTGTTGGCCGCCATCGGGCAGTCCGATAACCAGTTCTCGCCTCTGCAGCTGACCAATTACTGCGCCACGATCGCCAACGGCGGCACACGCTACGTGCCGTATCTCGTTAGCAAGGTGCTGTCCTCCGATTTTTCACAGGTGCTGTATGAACGCACGCCGCAGATCGCCGTGCAGACGGATATCAAGCCCGAAACGCTTGACGCCGTGAAGGAAGGCATGTATCTCGTTGCCAACGTCACCTCATGCCGTGAACAGCTCGCCGATCTGAAAATGAAGGTCGCCTGCAAGACCGGTACCGCAGAAAAGGTTCGCATTATCGACGGGAACGTTGTGGAAGGCACAGACGGCTTCCTGATCGCGTTCGGCCCGTATGACGATCCGGAGATCGCGATCACCGTCGTCGTGGAGAACGCGGGCTCCGGCGCCTCCACCGCACAGGTCGCCGCGGATATTTTCGAATACTATTTTGACACGCTTAACGACATTCAGGGTATCCGTCCCGAAAACGAGCTCTCCTGAGAAAGGACCCTTTATGATGAAACGCATTGTGATTGCCTCGGGCAAGGGGGGCGTCGGCAAATCCACCGCCGCCGTCGAGATCGGCAAAGCGCTTGCAAAAACAAAGCGCGTGCTGCTGATCGACTGCGATCTGGGCATCAATACGCTGAGTATTCTGCTTGAGAGGACAGACGCCGTGTTCAGTTGGGCGGACGTCGCCGCAGGCAGATGCGAAGGGAAAGAAGCCGTTATCCGGACGGAAGAAAGGCTCGATCTGCTTCCCGCGCCGAACAGCCGACCTGACCGCGCAGAGCGCGATATCATCGCAAAAGCGGTCAGCGATCTGCAGGCAGACTACGACTGCATGATCTTCGACGCGCCCGCCGGACTCGGCGAAGGTCTGCTCCGAGCGGCCGCAGGCGCGGAGCTGGCGGTCATTCTTGCCACGGCGGACGACGTCAGCGTACGCGGCGCAGGAAAAGCCGCCGAGCTGCTGGCCGACAACGGGCTTAAGGACTGCCGCCTGCTGCTCAACCGCTATTCCGTCAAAGCTGCCAAAAAAGGGCGGCTCCTGACTGTTGACGAGGCTATGGAGCGGACCTTCCTGCGGCTGCTGGGCGTGGTTCCGGAGGACAAAACGATCGGTCCGGCGTGGGAGCAGAAGCCGAACAGTCCGGCGAGGCAAGCTTTTCGCCGCGTTGCGGACAGGCTGGACGGAAAAAATGTGCCGTTCCTTCTGTCAAAAATAAAATAACACTTGCATTATCCGGGGGGATTGTGCTAATATTTCATAATAAAGAGTATATAAAGCTATCACCTTCGGGGTTTTCCCGGAGCTCACATAGAAAGAAAGGAAGGGGACTGACGATATGAATATTGCTCTTATCGCGCACGACTCAAAAAAAGAACTTATGACGCAGTTCTGCATCGCCTACTGCGGCATTCTCAGCCACCATTCCATTTGTGCCACAGGCACCACGGGCAAGCTGATCGAAGACGCGACCGGGCTTCCCGTTACAAAATACCTCGGCGGCAGTCAAGGCGGCGCGGAACAGATCGGGGCACTGATTTCCTGCAATGAAATCGACCTTCTGCTCATGTTCCGGGATCCGCTGAATCCCAAGCCCATGGACCCGAACGCAGGCGATCTTCTGCGGCTGTGCGACGTGCACAACATCCCCGCCGCCACAAACATTGCCACCGCCGAATCCTTGGTACGCGGACTCGAACGCGGCGATCTTGATTGGCGCGAGCTGGTCAAATAACGAATAAAGGAAGAATCCATATGGCATTGCTGACAAAAGCTCCCAGAGGTACGGCGGATCTGCTGCCCTCCGAGAGCTATAAGCTTCGTTTTCTGGAAAAAACGCTCGCGGATACCGCCGAGCTTTACGGTTTTCAGGAAATCCGCACCCCGGTGTTCGAGCACACCGAGCTGTTTCAGCGCGGCGTGGGCGAAACCACAGACGTGGTGCAGAAGGAAATGTATACCTTTGAGGATAACGGGCACAGAAGCATTACACTGCGCCCCGAAGGGACGGCGGGAACGGTACGCGCGTTTCTGGAGCATGGGCTTTTTAACGAGCCGCTGCCGCAGAAATACTACTATCTGACCTCCTGCTACCGCTATGAAAAGCCGCAGGCCGGCAGACTGCGGGAATTCCACCAGTTCGGCGTGGAGGTTTTCGGCGCGGAATCACCGGCGCAGGACGCGGAAATCATAGCGCTGGCTTCTCACTTTTTCGATACCTTCGAGCTGGAGAATATCCGGTTGGAGATCAACTCCATCGGCTGCAGGAATTGCCGCAAGGACTATCAGGCCGCGCTGAAAGCCTATTTCACCGAAAACATCGACAGACTTTGCGATACCTGCAGGGACAGGCTGGAGCGCAACCCGATGCGCATTCTGGACTGCAAGAATCCCGAATGCGGCGAGGTGGCCAAAGACGCGCCGAAGGTGCTCGACTACCTGTGTGAGGACTGCGACCGGCATTTCAAGAGCGTGCAGCGGTATCTGCGCGCAATGGACATCCCGTTCTCGGTCAACGCGGGGATCGTGCGCGGACTGGATTACTACACGCGGACCGTGTTTGAATTCGTATCCGACGCGATCGGCGCGCAGGGCACGGTATGCGGCGGCGGCAGATACGACGGGCTCGTGGAAGAGCTCGGCGGCTCCCCCACCCCGGCTTGCGGGTTCGGCCTCGGCATTGAGCGTTTGCGACTGCTGATGGAAGCGCAGGGGATCGAATTCCCGGAAGCACAGCGCCCCGATATTTATATCGCGCCCGCGAATGCGGACTGCAGCTTCGAGGCCATGCGCCTGACGGAGGAGCTGCGGCGCTTCGGTCTGACCGCGCTGACGGACGTTTCCGGCAGAAGCATCAAGGCGCAGATGAAATACGCGAACAAAACGAACGCCCTGTTTACCATGATCCTCGGCGAAGACGAGATCGCAAGCAAGCACGGCAAGGTCAAGAACATGGATTCCGGCGACGTCACCGAAGTGGATCTTTCTGATTTTGCGGAGGTCCTCTCCGACCTCACGCTGGACGTCTATTTCGGGCACCTTGAAAACGACGCGGATTTTGAAAAAGCCAAATTAACACTCTTGGACGGAGGAAAGAAATAATATGGAACTGTTTTCGGATCTGAAAAGAACCGGCTACTGCGGCACCTTTACGGTCGCGGACGTCGGTAGAGAGATCACGCTTTTCGGCTGGGTGCAGAGAGCCAGAAACCTCGGCAGCCTGCTTTTTATAGACCTCAGAGACCGCAGCGGCATCATCCAGCTCGCGTTTGACGAGACCACGGACGAAGCTGTGTTCAAGAAGGCCGCAAAAAAGCCCGTCACCGCGCAGCTGGCG
>CACZGD010000137.1 GCA_902780565.1 Oscillospiraceae bacterium | reverse complement strand
TTTCTGTGCATCTTCTCTTTTTCCCACACTAATTTCCTTTATTTCCCAATGTATCTTCCACCGGTATCCAACTGTGGAACTTACTTTGGGAATTTACGTGATTTTTGTTGATATGTCAGGGTTTTCCGCGCGTTGCGGCAGAGAATGCGTCACACGAAGGCGTAGCCGTTGATCGCCTTGCGGTAGACCTGCAGATTCAGGCGGTGCAGCTCGGCGCCGAGGGAGACGAGCGCGGGATCGTCCGGCTGCCCGCAAAGGGCCGCAAACTGCCGCCCGATGGCGTCCGCCGCGTCGGAAAGGGACGAGAGCGTCATGTTATAAAACGAAAACGCCCCGGATTTTGCGAGGTCCTCGTAAAAATCGGCGGAATACAGCCGCAGGGTATCGTACAGCTCCCCCATGGCGACGCTGGAGAGCAGTTGGCTCGGCAGGAAATTCTCGATCGCGACCTGCGCGGAGAACACGGACAGAAAGCGCACCTGCCGGATAACGGCGGGCGTGGGCTCCACCCCGTGTTCGCGGATGAGGGAAACAAGCTCCTCCGGCGCGGCGCGGTAAGAAAAGGCGCTGACGATGTTCGCCCCCAGCGCCTTTGCCTTGCGGAAGTTGCCGTTGAAATGCTCCTTCGACGTATATTCGATAAACCGCAGCGCCTCGTTCGCCTGCGCAGCCGGCGTCGCCGGCCGCCCGACGATCTTCATGTCGCTGTCGTCGAACCGATCTGCCATATATTCGTTTCCTGTCTGATTATTCGGCTGCCGCCTGCGCCTCCGCGGCGCGCTTGGCCTGCCGTTTGAGCTTCGCCTTGTAGCCGAGGATCTCCGTCAACTGCGTTTTCGGCGTGAGATAAGAGCCGATGGTGAGCGGCTGGCGGTTATACATCCCGCGGAATTCGGAGCCGCCGACCATGAGCAGCTTATGCTTTTTGCCGTAGGCGTACAGCTTTTCCGTCGTCTCCTTATCGGCAGTAGGATGCCACACCTCGATGCCGTTTATACCGGCCTCTCTCATTTTTTCCAGCAGGGCGTCCGCGTTGCGGTAGGCGGCGGGGTGCGCCAGCACCGAGATGCCGCCGGCGTCCTTGATATCCTCCAGCACCTCCCAGATGGAAGCATAGTCCGGGATCTCCATGATGTTCGCTTCGCTTTCGGGGGAGAACAGCTCCTCGTAAAGCTCCGAATACAGCGAACAGGTCGCGCCGCATTCCATCAGCGCGTGCATGATGTGCGGGACGTACAGGTTTGTGGAGCCGGACGCGCAGCGCTTGATGACGTCCGTTGTGATCGGGAAGCGGCGCGCCGCCTTGATCATCATTTTCTGCGCCGCGCGCTTGGTGGCAATGGAATTGCGGTGGCAGAGCCGCTCCAGACGGTCCGCGAAATCCGGCATATAGCACAGGACGTTGACGATCTGGCCGTCGTCATCCAGCGCGGACAGCTCAACGCCCGGGATCACGCGAATGCCGTTGCGTTCCCCGATGATCTTGGCGCGGACGGTGCCTGCCTGACAGTCCCGGTCCGTGATCGCGATCGTTTCCACACCGCGGTTTTTTGCGAGCGCAATGATGTCCTCGATGCCCATGGAGCCGTCCGTCAGACGGGTGTGGCAATGTAAATCTCCGCTCAAAAATGGTTCCTCCTCACTGAAAAAAGACATGCGCCGCTTGCCGCACGAGAAGCCATATGCGGCATTTTTGCGGTCCCGGGACCGCAGAAAAAGGACTTTGCTTTTTCGTTTTTCTCGTTTTTCTTCAAAATAGGGCAAAATGAGTAACAATCACCCGTATTCTACTTACATTATACAGAAAAACATACACTTTTGCAAGCACAAAAATCATTTTTTATCAAATATTTTCATGGATTGAAAATACAGATTCAAAAATAGACCCGACGGTGAGCGACCGCGGGTCCTGACGTTACGCTTTGAGCATTTGTTTCTTTTTTTCGGCATCCGGCAGATTCTTTTTGCGGGATCGATCCCGCAGCGCAAGGCCTCCGTACAGCAGCAGCGAGCAGATGACGCAGCCGACGAACGCCAGAAAGATATCGATATCCGTATCCAACACGACGATCATGCCCGGCTGCCCGACGCCCTTGCCGAAGAGGCGGTAGAAGAACATATCCTCGCCGGGCTCCCAATGCCAGTTCTGATTGATGGAGCCCTGCATATAGAAATCGCTGAAGAACTCGAAGATCTCCCACACGACCATGACGACGCAGGAGAAGCCGAAGGAGGCGACGGTTTTGAGCCCGCGCGGGATCTCAGACGCGCGCCGCGTGCTTTCGATCAGCGCCCAGCCGACGAACACGACCACGCCGCCGGAGATCAGATGCAGGAGCTTGTCGTAATCGTCCAAGGAGTGCTGCAGCCCCACGCCCTGACCGAGGAAGGAGCCGGAGAACACGAAGAGGAGAATGAAGCTCTGCACCCGGTAATTCATTTTGCCGAAGAAGAGCTTGGGGAAGCAGACCAGACGCACCAGCGGCACCAGGAAGGCGATCACAAGGTTCACAGACAGCAGCAGGATCGGCGTGGAGGAATCGCCCTCCTGCGCCTTTTTGATCCGGTAGATCAGCGCGGCGATCATGCACACGCGCACGAACCACCACCAGACGATCTCAAGCGGCGTGACCTGCTCGCGCAGGGCGCGTACCTCATCCGCAAAATATTCCTTCACGGTCCGTTTGGGGAACCGGTAGCCGTAAAACAGCCCGTTATCCTCCCCCTTGATCTTGTTGCGGTCCGCGCGCACGGACAAAAGCGTAATACCGCCCACCAGGGCGCCGAACATGGCGCAGAGGTAATTCAGGTCGATCGCAAACAGGGGGAACTGATCCTCCCCCGCGACGCCGCGCCCGAAGATGGCGAAGAACAGGGCGTTCTGGTCCGGGCGGATGTTATACCCCTGCAGGGCGGTGCCGAAGAAATAATCCGACACGAAGGTGACCATGGTCCACAGGATCAGCAGGATATACACAAAACCGGTCCCGAACAGGAAGCTCTGGAAATCCGTGAGCCGCTTTTTGTTTATGCGCTTCGCGGCGGCGTTATACAGAAAAGAGCCGACAAACACACCCAGAAAGCCGACCAGCACAAAGGCGATCCGCTGCGTATCGACCATATACCGTAAGGCAGTCATACGTTTCCTCCCAATGTTTCTTTTTTCTCATCCCCCCGCCATCATAGCATAAAAGGAAACGGAAGAAAAGCTTTATGATAAAACTGTAACACTTATTTATGCGGACGCGGACGCTTCCATGTCCGCCTTCGCCGGTTTTTCGGCTTCCCTTTTCGCGGCGCGGCGGTCCGAAAGGACCAGCAGCCCGTAAAGCGCGGCGGCGCACAGCACCGCGCCGACCAGCGCGAAGATCACGTCCACGTTCGTATCCAGCACCGCGGAAGCCTCCGGCAGCGGCGCGCCCTGCCCGAACAGCCGGAAAAAGAGCATATCCGGCGACGGGTTATACGTCCAGTTCTGGTTCGCGGTGTTCTGCATGAAGAAATCGGTGCAGAACTCGAAGATCTCCCAGCAGATCATGACAAGGCAGGAAAAGCCGAAGGACGCGAACACCTTGGTCAGCCGCGGCAGCGTCTTGCCCCGGCGCAGGCCCTCGATCAGCACGCAGCCGATGAAGACCACGAGCCCGCCCGAAAGGAAATGCAGGAGCTTGTCGTATTCCGGGATCTTGCCGTAGACGTTCAGCCCGTGCCCGAGGAAGTTGCCGCAGAAGGTGAACACGTTCAGCAGCGTCTGGACCCGGTAGTTGATCCGTCCGAAAAAGAGCTTCGGGAAGAAGAGGAAGCGGACCAGCGGGATCGTGAAGCTGGCGCAGAGGTTCGCGATGAAGATCAGCCGCAGGGCGGCGTCCTCCCACCGCGTGACCGCGAAATACACGAGCCCGGCACGCATCGCCCACCAGAGCAGATATTCCGGCAGCGGGACCTGCCGCCGCAGCGTGCGGAGCTCCGTTTTAAGGTAATCGAGCGGGCGTTTGCGCGGGAAGGAATAGCCGTAGAGCAGCGCGTTTTCGGCGTCCCCCTTCGCCTTTCGCCGGAGCCTTCGCACCAGCAGCAGGGCAAAGCCGCCGAGCATGGCGCCGAACACCATGTCGATCAGGCCGAGATCCAGCGCCAAAAGCGGGTACTGCGCTTCGCCGGGGTTGCCCGCGCCGAAGATCCGCAGAAAAACCTCCCTGCCCGTGGGCTTCAGCAGGAAGCCCTGCAGCGCCGTTCCGCGGTAATGGTCCCAAAGGAACAGCGCCATCATCACGACGACCGCCGCCGCGTAAACGAAGCCGGTGCCGAACAGATACGCCTGAAAATCCGTGAGTCCCTGCGGAGTCTTTTTCCTTGCCAGCCGCTCGTGCAGCGCCGCGCCGACAAACACGCCGACAAAGCCCGCCGCGCAGATCAGCGCGCCGACCCAAGGTCGCAGATAGCCCTGCTCCATAGATCCGCCTCCGTTCTGTTTTTGTGTATCATAGCACATCCGATCGAGAAAGAAAAGGTAAATGATTTATTTGTAACGGTTTCTTAATCAATTCCTAAAAAAAAGCCCTGCCGCCCGGGAAGGCAGCGGGAGGCAGAGCTTTTTTCGATTCACGCCGCGTCGTTTTTTCGGCGGGCGTTGTTCTTTTTGAAGCCGAACACGCCGCGGTTTTTGATGAAATATTCAATCCCGGACCAGAGCGTGGGCAGCACGATGACGGCGATGACCGTGTAGTCGAGCGCCGGAATGCCGTGGAAGACGATCCACACGCACAGGGCGACCATGGTGGAGAAGGTTTTGACCTTGCCGGAAAAGCCCGCCGCGATGACGACGCCCTGCCCGGCGGCCACGAGCCGCAGCCCGGTGACGGCGAACTCGCGGGTCAGCACGATCATGAGCGCCCACGCGGGGAACAGCCCCCACATGGTGAAGATCGCCATGGCGGAGAGCACCAGCAGCTTATCCGCCAGCGGATCGAGGAATTTGCCGAAATCCGTGACCTGATGGTATTTTCTTGCGATGTGCCCGTCCACGAAATCCGTGAGCGAGGCGAGCATGAAGACGCCCAGAGACGCCCAGCGAAGGATCTCATTGTCCGCGCTGTTCTGGAACAGCGCCATAAAAACCGGGATCAGCGCGATCCGGGCCAGTGTGATCTTGCTTGCGGTAGTCATTTTCTCTTCCTTTCCTGCCGGAGCCGTTTGCCCCTGACAAAACCAGATGCGCGTCCGGTCCTCCGCTTCCCCAAGCGAAGATCCGATACGCGTTTTGATTATAACAGAGAAAGAAGCCGATGCGCCCGTGTGTGCTATTTTCAGTCGGATTTTTGTAACGATTGGCCAAAAAAATCCCCCTCTTGCGAGGGGGACCTTTTTGTGAGATTGACTTTATCTCTTAAAGATGCTCTGGATCCAGGCGATGATTCTTCTGAAGAAGT
>CACZGD010000136.1 GCA_902780565.1 Oscillospiraceae bacterium | reverse complement strand
GCGGATCAGACGCTGAAAAACGGCTACGGCTTTTCCGCGATCACAAAATCGGACACCGCCGGCAAATACAGACTCACGCTTTACGGCGCGGCGGCGGTCAACGGGATGAACCGCTTTACCGCGCAGTATGCGTCCTATCTGCTGCTGGACGCAAACGGAAAAGTCTATGCGGACAACCGGCTCGAAACGAAGCCGCAGAAGGACGGTGCGACGGTCGACCTCACCCTGAAAAAGATGCCGATCTCGATCGTTTCCCTCTCCTATTCCCTCGACAAGGCTGCCGCGGCGGATGAGGCGACGCAGAAATATCTGACGTACCTTTCCAAAAGCTTCACCCTCTCCGGCGAAATCGACGGTAAACGGCTGAAGAAGGAATACAAAGGCTACGCAGGTCTTTCTTCCGGGAAATACGCTCTTTGGAACGCGGAGGATGCCAACAGCCTGATCGACGGCGGCAGGACACTGCAGCTTTCCGTCAGCTCCGGCGCTTATGCGATCGCGGACAAGGATAGGACCGTAAAGCTCGACTCCGACAACTGCGCCGTGGCAACGCTCACACTGTTCCCTCGCGCCGGCTTTGTCGCCGCGATCCGCGCGCAGAAGCGTAAAGGCGTCGGCGCGTACGGCGCGATATGGTATGACGCGAAGGGAAATTACGTCGGCACGAGCGGTGAGCGTCAGATGATCAGCGGCGACACGCAGACGGTTTCATTCGTCTCGCCGGTGAACGAGAGCGGCAGCTATACCGTCGTCTTCTCCCCCTTTGCCGCGCCGGAGAAGCTGGCGGACGTGGACGCGGCGCTTACGCGCATCACCGTCAAGCTTGTGAAAAACCGCGGCGTCGACGTGGGCAGCGTGACCGTCGACACGGCGGCGATCGAAAGCATCGTATATATCACAAAACCGAATTCCACGATCGCAGCGCCCGAAAGCTGGTCCTCGCAGAACGAGATCATCCGCATGCCCGGGCATATAGAGACGGACGGCGATATTGCCGGCGCGCGTCTTTCCTCCCTTTCCTTTGCGGATCACCATACCACGGGACAGTTTTACTGCACGCTTGACGCGGACGGCGACGGCGAGGCGGAGCGGTACGACGTGGTGCTCTGGAACGGCCACGGCGAGCTGGAATTTAAGGATCCGCCCGCGCTTCCGCTGGATTTTACGCTTTACGTGCTTCCGAACGAGGAGAGCAGCATCCAGCTTGACGTGTCCGCCAAAATCAAGCTCGCCGACGGTCAGGAGAAGAACGATCAGACGATCGGCGCCGTTGCGGTCGGCGCGCCCGGCGCCTATCTTACCGCGCCGGAGCGTACCGTTTCGGACACAATCGCGGTCTCCGGCACGGCCCCGGCCGGCGAGCGGGCGCTCATTTTTGACGGCGATACCGTCGTCGCCGAGGTAAAGGCGGACGGCATCGGCCGCTTTTCCGCCCTCGTGACGCTGGTCGGCTGCAGCGAAGACCACGCTTCGCGGCACGTGCTTCGTTCCTCGTGCTCGACAGGCGAATCGGCGTCCGCGACCGTCATTCACAACACGAAGGGCGCCGCGCTGCTGCGCAGCGGCTTTACCTATGCCAACCGCCCCGCATCGGACGCGTCCAGATCCACGCGGTACGTCAGCGCTGACGGCGCTTATACCTTTACGCCTTCTCAGGAGCGGAACGGCATTTACGTGACGCTTTCCGCGGAATTCGCCAATCCGGACCAGATCAAAACGGATTATTCCGATCTGAAAATCGGCAAGCTGATGTCCTCGCCGGTCGTATTTGCCGTTCAGCTCATGAACGGCGACGTACAGTATTATAAGGGCACGCGCAGCGGGAAGACCGGGACCTTCCTCTCCGAGGAGTTCCGGATCCACAGCGCGATCACCCGCATCAGCGTGCTCTACGAAACGAAAGAGGACGTCTTCGCGCCGCCGGTCGACGGGATCCCGAGCCGGACGGTCGAGCTTTCGTCCGTTCTGGCGGCCGCCGCGCAGCAGAACGAGCCGACGGCAAAACAAAGCGCGGAATTGCGCGATAAACTCAGTGAGATCGGGCTGAACGTATCCTCCTCTCTGACGGCCGCGCAGAGCGACATGAGCGCGCCGGAGCTGATGAACAGCCTGCGAAAGGATCTCGGCTCCATCCCGGAAAATGAGTTCGGCTGCATCGGTTCCGACCGCGCCGTGACGCAGGAGCAGTACGGGAAGGATCTGGATTACGCGAAGGCGCGCGTCAAGGCGAACGCCGACAGCGCCTCGCTGGAACGCGTCGAGGTCGCCGACGGCAAAAAGACGCCCTATCAGTATCTCCTCTTCACCGAGACCGACCCTGAAAACGGAACGACCTTTATGCTGACCCTGATCGAGGATCGGAGCGGCAAGGAGCCAGCCTATCATGAGACCGCGCTGCTGCTGACCGACGCGGACGATCCGCTGCCCGCCGCAGCACCCGGCGGAAACAACGCCGCCAGACGCGCGCCCAGCGCGGCCGTGCGCAAAGCGGCGGCTCCTTCCAGGGCGACGGTCGTTTCCGGCTGTCTCGACCTCAGCGGCTATATCCCGTCCTGGCTGGAGGCCGGCGCGAAGGCTCACGGCTTCGTCCATGCGGAGAGGTTTATGTCCGGCTTCGGCAAGGGCATGTCCATCGCCGGGATGGGTTTGAGCGCTTACGCGCACAATCAGACGGACAACGAATGTGAGGAGCGGTTCAATGAAGCGCTTCGCACGGTCTACACCCCCTGCTATAATTCCCTTTCCGAGGAATGGAAGGGCATCATCCAGAGCAAGCTGCGCGCGTTTTCGAAGCTCAACGTGGAAGCCTGGAGCATGAACAACGACACGCTGGCCGTTTCGCTCTTTACCGGCACGCTCAACCTGCTGGGGGGTACTCCGATCACGGCGGGCATCTCCGCGATCGGCAACTTCTGCGGCAACTGGATCAACGACGATTATCAGAGCAGCATCCAGAAAGAGCTTGAGATGATGCAGGACGATATCCGCAGGATCTATTACAACAACGGCCTGGAGGTCACGGAAAACGAGGATTGCAAGAAGGTGCCCGACCGGAACATGAAAGCGCCGCTTGTGGGGCTCGACCCCTCCGGCTACGTCTATGAGGCGGTCGCCTCCAACCGCGTCGAGGGCGCCGAGGTCACTCTGTATCAGAACGTAAAAGGCGCCAAAAAGAAGGTGGCCAGCGGCGCGGAGGAGATCTTCGGCGCGGCGAATCCGCTGATCTCCGACGCGGACGGCCGTTATGAATGGTTCGTCCCCGAGGGGCTCTGGCTCGTGGAAGTAAAGGCGGAGGGTTACGCCCCGGCGGACAGCCAGAGCTGCACGAACATCAAGGAAGTCAAGAAGCAGGACGGTTACACCTGGCTGCAGGTGCTGCCGCCCCAGACCGCCGTCAATATCGGCGTCGTCTGCAAGGACGCGCCGTACATCAAGAATATCTTCGCGAAGAGCGACGGCGTGGAAATCGAATTCAGCCGCTATATGGATGAGAAGACGCTCGTCCCCGCGAATTTCACGCTCAAAACCGCAGCCGGCCCCGTGAACTTCACTATCGCCAAGCTCAACAGCGAGAAGAGCCCCGTGAAGCCGGGCGTGAGCTATACCAGCCGGATCCTTCTGAAGACCGCGGAGCTGCCCCTGAATACGGCGCTGACGGTCGGCGTTTCCGGCAGCGTGAAAAGCTACGCCGGCGTCGCGGCGGGCGATTCCTACAGCGGCGTGGTCAAGACCGCGCCTGTCTACCGGCTGACGGTGGAAGGCGGGACCGCGGAGAAGGACGTGTACGCGTACCCCGCGGGCGCGTCTGTGACGATCACTGCCAACGCGCCTGCCGCGGGCTTCGCGTTCTCCGGCTGGAAGACGAAGGGCGTCGCGCTGCCCAACGCGCTGCAGGCGACCGTGACCTTCACCATGCCCGCAGGCGACGTGACCGTCTCGGCGGAATACGCCGGTCACGCGCGGGGCGTGCGGGATCCGAAGAAGGACAACCAGCCGCTGCCCGACCAGAACAATCCCGCGCCGGCTTACACCCCCGGCGACGTGGACGGCGACGGCGGCATCACGCCGGCAGACGCCCGTCTGGCGCTGCGCCGCTCCGTGCTGCTGGAGGATTATCCCGCAGGCTCCGCCGCTTATCTGGCCTGCGACGCGGATGCCGACGGTTCCGTCACCCCGGCCGACGCGCGCCTGATCCTGCGGGCTTCCGTCGGGCTGGAAGACGCATCAAAATGGCAGAAGCAAAACTGACGTTCTCTTCAAAATAACCGCTCCACACAGAAAAGCGCATTCCCGCCGTTTCGTACGGGATGCGCTTTTTCCTTTTTTCTTCATATGCAGGACCGTGTTGGTTTTCATTACCGATCCGTCTTCATTTCCGGTTTTTCAGGTTGTCCGTAAGGCGCTTTCCGATTTTAAAACACGCCGCTTGGCTCTCTCCGACCGGGCGGGACGTCAGGGAAGGAAACGTTTTCCCGACTGCCTCCCCTCTTACCGTCCCCCGGTTCGTTAGCGGCATTTTCCCGTGTCTTCACAGCACCCGGACGTTATGCAAAAAAAGGCAACGCCGCTTGACATTGCAGCGGTAATACATTATATTTTTATCAGAAAGAAAAATTCGATCATATGACTGTGAAGGAGGGCGCGCATGGAAGAAAGGAAAAAAGACGTCCGCTACGTGGGCGTGAAGGAAAACCTGCTGTTCGGTCTGGCGAACGCGGGCCAGTGCTTCAGCTACAACATGTTTACCGGGTCGTTCCTGTCGCTGTTTTTCATCAAGGTGTTCGGGATCCCCAACGGCGCGGTGGCCACCATGCTGCTGGTGCTGGGCGTCTGGGACACGATCAACGACCCCATCATGGGCGGCATCGTGGATAAGACCCACACCCGCTACGGCAAGCTGCGCCCTTACCTGCTGTGGGAGTTCTTCTACACGCTGGGCGACGTGCCCTACTGGAGCATGAGCGCCGCCATGAGCCCCTCCCCTTCCGACCGCACGCGGGCCATCACCACCGCGCGGTTTTTAAGCGGCTTTATCGGGGGTATCGCCACCGTGGTGATGCTGCCGGTGATGATCGACCTTTCCAACACGGGAAAGATCGGCTGGTCCCTGCGGGAGGTGTTCGCCTTCAGCGGCCTGATCTCCGCCGTGTTCATCGTGGGGCTGTTCAGTCTGGCGGGACTGTTCGTGAAGGAGCGCGTGGTGCAGCAGGTGGAGGAGACGAGCTTTTTCGACGCTTTCCGGTTCCTGGGCAGGAACAAGCCCCTGCTGCTGATCATCCTGAGCAACGCATTGGGAACGGTCTCCGCCGTGGCGGGTGTGTTCGGCGCGTTCTACTACACCGAGGTGCTGAACCTGATGTCCTGGAGCAGCGTGATCTCCGTCATCGGGGGCGTCGGCGGGCTGTTCGGCATGATGTCCATCGCCGCCGTCAAAAAGCGGTACGACAACCGGCAGATGGCGATCATCAACAAGGTAATCCCCGCGGCGCTGGGCACGGCGGC
>CACZGD010000135.1 GCA_902780565.1 Oscillospiraceae bacterium | reverse complement strand
TGGGACCTCCTTTTCCCAGACTAAAGTCTACCACTTTTTTCTTCCCACTCTAACGTCCACGGTTATTTCCACTGTGGAACTTACTTTGGGAATTTACTCTTGCAAAAAAGATCCCAAAAAATAAAAAAAAGACTTGCATTTCGGTTTCTTTTCTGTTATCATGTTGTTTGCTGATTTGTGAAAAGAAATTTTCCGAATAAATTATAGGAGGTGTGCTGCGATGGCAAAATGTGATTTCTGCGGTAAGAGCGTGCAGTTCGGTATCAAGGTGTCGCATTCGCACAGAAGATCCAACCGGACCTGGAAGCCCAACGTCAAAAGAGTGAAGGCAGTCGTCAACGGCTCTCCCTGCAGAGTTTATGCCTGCACACGCTGCCTGCGTTCAGGCAAGGTCACGCGCGCTGTTTGATCGGTCCGAGATCAAAAGAAAACAACCGGGTTTCGCCCGGTTTTTTCTTTTTTTCGGGGAAAGAAAGGGACGGTCCCGCTTGCAATCGCGCGGCGCTCATGTTACAATGAAAAAAAACGGCAAAAGGAGCATGGTTATGGCGATAGACAGACAGGCGGACGGCGCGTCGGTGGTGCTGACGCCGGAGCTGATCGAATCCCTGCGCGCGCAGGCGCGGCAAGGAAAACTGACGGATGCGGACTTCGCGGCCGTGATCAACGGGCTGACGGGGGACTGCCCCGCGCCCGGGGGCGGCGTCACGCCGGAGATCCGGGAAAAGATCCGCCTTCTGCAGGAGCTCCGCCTGCAGGGCGTGCTGGACGACAAGAGCTATTTTCTGGCGAAAAAAAGACTGCTCAGCGGGGACGTTCCCCCTACGGCGCAGACGAACCTCCCGCGTATGGACGGGGCTGCCCCCGCGCCGACCGCGCCTGCGGCAAATCCCGCTCCTGCGCCGGAGCTTTCGGGACTCCCGCGTATGGACGGTGCGAAAGCCGCGCCTGCCGCGCCGACTCCCGCCTCCGCGCCGGACCTTTCGGGGCTTCCGCGTATGGACGGTGCGAAAGCCGCGCCGACCGCGCCTGCGGCAAGTCCCGCGCCCGCGCCGGACCTTTCGGGGCTTCCGCGTATGGATGGGGCGAAGGCCGCGCCTGCGGCAAATCCCGCGCCCGCGCCGGACCTTTCGGGACTCCCGCGTATGGACGGGGCTGCGACGGTGAAAACGGTTCCCGCGCGTCCCGTGCCGCCGCCGGATCTTTTGGGGCTGCCGCGTATGCCGGGCGGACGCGACGTGACGGACGTCCCACTACCCCCGCCGCAGCCGAAACCCGCAGCGCCGCAGCCAGAACCGCAGCCCACACCGGCGCGCCCCCTTGTGTGGGGCAGCGCGCGGCAGACGATCGCGGCGGGCGGCGCGCATTCCGTCGCGCTGAAAACGGACGGCTCTCTGCTTGCGGCCGGCACCAATTTTTCGGGGCAGTGCAGCGTCTATGAGATCCGCGGCGCGGTCGCCGTCGCCGCCGGGGAGAGCTGCACGCTGGCGCTGCTGAACAACGGGGCGGTCATGGTGATCGGCTTCCTGAACGGCGACGTTACCAAGTCGATCGGCGGGCGCAGCGGTCTGCTGCCCGGCTGGGAGCAGATCATCGCGATTGCGGCAAAGGGCTATCGCGCGGTCGGTCTTCGCGCGGACGGCAGGGTCCTCGCCCTTGGCGTTTCGGACGCCGAGCAGAATCGGCTGGGGAGCTGGCGCGATATCGTGGCGGTCGCCTCCGGCACGAACCACACCGTGGGCCTGCGGCGCGACGGCACGGTGGCTGCCGTCGGCAGCAGCGAGCCCTGCAAGGTCGGCGCATGGACGAATATCGTGGCGGTCGCGGCGGGCCTTTGGCACACCGTCGGCCTCAGAAGCGACGGCACCGTGGTCACGGCGGGCTACAGCAACAGCGGGACCCCGGTCCTTCCCACGTGGCGGAATATCGTTGCCATTGCGGCGGGGGAGGAATACACCGTCGGTCTGAAGGCGGACGGCACGGTCGTCGCCGCCGGGAAAAACAATTACGGGCAGTGCGACGTGTTCGGCTGGCGGGACGTCGTCGCCATCGCCGCGGGCAAGAACCATACCCTCGGCCTGCGTTCGGACGGCACCCTCCTTGCCACCGGCAAAAACAAAAAGGGCCAGTGCGAGATTTACGGCTGGAGCGGCGTGCGCCTGCCGTGAGAGCAGGGCGGAGGACAGGGACCGGGGATCGGTTGCGGCCGCCGCCCCGGTCGGTATTCGTTCCCGGATAAACAATAACAACGGACCGCAGGCGCGAACGCGTCTGCGGTCCCGGTTTTACCGCCGGTTTTGCGGCTCAGTAATTCCAATCGGTATACAGCACGGTGTTTTCCATTTCGACGGTCTTATCCTTCAGGGTCACGACAAGGATCTTCGCTCTGCCGATCCCGATCAGGATATCGCTGTGGTGGCGCAGCGCGAGGAATTCCCCGTCGGGCGTAAGGGTGGCGGTGACGGTGTAGTTCCTGTAGCGGACGTGGATATTCTGATACTCGCTCAGCGCGCTGATGCTGTTCAGCTCCGGCTCGATATCCTCCCACAGCAGCACGCTGCCGACCTCGGCGAGGAAGGAGGAGCCTCTGTGCGGCGTATCCTCCTCGGCGAAGGTGAGGGCGATCGCGTAATTGCCGTCCGCCGTCGGTTCGCAGGTCGCGGAGACGATTTTGGAGTAATCGGTCAGGGTGAAATCGTTCATGCGGACCTTCGCGTCTTCGCTGCCCTTTTGGTTGACGGTCGGCTCGGCGTTGGTTTCGTCCCGGAAATAACCCGCAGCCACGTTCCGGATCAGGTTGTCGACCATGCCGATCCCGGTCACGTTCAGGTCCCCCAGCGTCTGCCATTCCTTCTTGGTGTAGCCCGCCTCGCCGTTGACGACGCGCCTGACCGCCGCCTTATAAAAATCGGCGATCTCGGCTTTGGTTTCGGGCATGTCGGCGGGCGCGGGACGGTCGTAGTCCGCGGCGTTCTCCAGCCCCACGGCGATGCGCAGCACGATGCGGGCGTCGGCTGCCGTCGCCTTGCCGTCGCCGTCGATATCGGCGGAATTGACGTACGCCGCGGCGCTTTCCAGTCCCACGGCAATGCGCAGCACGATTCGGGCGTCGGCGGCGGTGTGTTTGCCGTCAGCGTCCATGTCGCCCGCAGCCCCCGCCGCAAAAACGGCGGCAACGGTCGAAAGCGCCAGCGTCAAGGTCAGCGCCAGCGCCAAAAAACGGGTAAAGCTTCGTTTCATTTTGGGTCTTCCTTTCTCTTCCCCCAAGGGGGATTATTCAGGTATATTTTACCACACGGGGAGAACAATGTCAAGGGGAAGCCGTGCGCGGCGCCCCGGTCCCCGGCCCCCGGTCCCTATTATAATGCCGACCGCAGGTCCCGACCCTGGCCCCCGGCCCCCGGCCCCTGGTCCCCGGCCCCTGGCCTCTGGCTTCTGGCCCCTGAAAAAAACTCTTGATTTCCCGCTCAACACGGCGTATAATGAAATGTGAACAAAAAATTAATTGCGTAAAAGGAAATGAACTTATGAAAAAGACCGCGCAAAAGATCCTGTCCCTGCTGCTGGCGGTGACGCTGCTTGCGTCCGCTGTGCCGATCCTGACGGCGTTTGCCGCCGACAACACGCCTGTGGTATACGTGTTCGGCAAGCAGGATATCTATAAGACCGACGAAAACGGCAACCGCGTCGAGCTGTTCGGCGACGGCGACTATCTGAACGCCCTGCTGGACGGCGCCGTGCCCATGATCGCCAAGGGTGTGCTGACCGGCGACTGGGACGAATACGTGGACCACGCGCTGGGCGTGCTGCTGCCCGCGTTCGAGGGCTTCGCCATGCGACCGGACGGCACCCTGCCGGAAGGCACCGGCATCAACTGGAGCTGGAGCGAAAGCAGCCTGCGGCCCGATTACCACATCGGCAGTCACCCGGTCTATATTTTCCGGCCCGACTCCCGCCTGTCGCCCATGGTCATCGCGGATCAGATCAACGACTTCGTCGGCGCCGTCAAGCGCAGGACCGGCGCTTCCCGCGTCATGATGCTCTCGCGGTGCGAGGGCACGGCGCTGGCCTCCGCCTACCTTTATAAATATGAAAAGGACGACGGCTTCCGGGATCTCGAAAAGCTGATCTTCATCAATTCCTCCGTCAACGGCGTGGGCTACGTGGACGCGATGATGACCGGCAACGTCAGCATCGGGGCGGATTCCGCCTACCGCTTCCTGCACAATATCGACGCCTATACCAAGATCTTCAAGGAGACCGATACCTCGCTTGACGCCGAGACCCTGTCGCTGATCAGCGACGTCGTGGAGGCGCTGCACGAGACCTACGGCATCAACCTGACCGCCGCCATGCTGAACCGCATGTACGGCCAGCTCAAGGATTCCTTCTTCGCGCCGCTCATCCGCGCTTATTGGGGCGTGTCCCTGTCCTTCGTCTCCTGCGTCAACGACCACTACGAGGACTACGCGGACTATCTGTTCGGCGAGAGGAAGGACGACTACGCGACCCTGATCGCGCAGGCGGACGACTTCCATTATAACGTCCAGCTCCGCGAGGGCGAGCTGCTGCAGGCCGCCGAGGCCGCGGGCGTGCCGGTGAACGTGATCGTGGAATACGGCATCCAGCAGTACCCGGTCTCCGAGGACAGCGACATGATCGGCGACTACATGATCTCGGTGGAAAAGCAGAGCTTCGGCGCGAAGACCTGCAAGGTGAACGAGACCCTGCCCGAATCCTATCGCAAGGCGCGCGCCGACGCGGGCTTCGGGGACTATCTCTCCCCCGACCGGCAGATCGACGCGTCCGTGGGCCTGTTCCCGGACAACACCTGGTACGTCCGGAACCTGATCCACGTCTTCCCCGGTCAGCTCGACCGGCTGATGGAGGAGATCCTGCGCGACGGCGCCAACGTGCGCACCACCACCGGCGGGCAGTTCCTGAACTATAAGCCCGAGGAGCCCCTCTTCGTCAGGGCAGAGGCCGTGAACGACAACGACTATCACTTTGAGAGCGAGGAGCCCACCGGCGTGAAGAACGTCGTCAACCGCCTGATCGCCCTGCTCCGGCGCGTGATCGCCTATGTGAAGGATATTATCGCCGGCATCGAGGGTCACGCCAAGGGGACCCTGCCGCCGGTGGAGTGATGGCCGCGCACGGCGCGAGATTGAAAAAGATTCGTATTACGGGATGCGAAAGCGTCCCGTTTTTTTTGGGATCTTCACGGATAATTGTGGGATTGGGGAAATGGTGCTTCGCACAGGGGGACCCCCGGCGACCTCCCCCTCTGTCGGCTTTGCCGACATCTCCCCCTCACCGAGGGGGAGTCTTCCCAACGCAAAAACAGTCACGCAGGACTGTTTTTGCTCCCCTCCTGCGCTGCTGACGCGTTGTTTGATGCTCCGCAGGCAAGGGGCTTCGCCCCCTTGACCCCCGCAAGCCTTTCGAGAAGAGGCCCCAGCGAAAGCTTTCATACCACAACTTTCGTGAAGAACCTTTTTTTTGGGGAAAAGCGCGGGGGAAACCGCTTTATGCGGCAGGGCTCCCGTCCCCGAAGATCTCCCGCAGGACCCGGTCGCCCTCCCGCTTCACGCCGTCGAAATCCATCGCGTCGCGGTAGAGCTCCTCCAGCCG
>CACZGD010000134.1 GCA_902780565.1 Oscillospiraceae bacterium | reverse complement strand
TACCGTTTCCGACTGGGCGGAAAGCGATACCGTTCTGTACGTCAACGGTGAAACGGGCAGCGACCGGAACCCCGGCACGAAGGACCTGCCCTTTGCCACAGTGAAAAAGGGCGTGGAATCGATCACAGCCCCCGGCACAAGACTTGTCATTGCCCCCGGCGTATATGAAGAAAGCAGCATCAACCTGACCGCAAGCGGCACGGAGCTGCAGCCCGTCATCATCGAAGCAGAAATGCCTGGCGAGACCGTTATCACGGCGGCCGTCCCCTTCGACGGATGGAAAAAGACGAGTGAACCGGGCGTCTATGTAAACTACTGGCCCTATAACTATCCCTTCCGTTCCGGCACCCCCGGCAACGAGATCATTGGCAGGTCGGATCTGATCATTCTTGACGGCGAACCGCTTGCACCTGTCCTTTCTCAGAGTGAACTGGAAAACGACGCTTATTATATTGACAAGAACGCCGACAAAGTATATCTGAAAACAGAAAAGGACCCGGGAAGCTGCAAAGTGGAACGGGCAACGCCGGGTGAAAACGGCGCGGGAGCGTATATCCTTGACACGAACAGCAGCGAGTACGTTGTGCTGCGCGGACTGACCTTTACGAACTGCGCCTCCATGATCTGGGATAAATCCATGGTGAACATGGGCAAGCCACAGCATGTGCTGGTGGAGGACTGCACATTCAACAACGCCGGCACCACAGGGCTGGGCTTTGACCACGGCTCCAACGACAGAACGGTCGAGGACGTGCTGATCCGCCGCTGCCGCTTTGACAACGACGGTACCGGCGGCATCGGCGCAGGCTTCAGAAGCATGAATTTCGTGGTGGAGGACTGCGAGTTTACGAACATCGGCAACAAAATCGACTGGGGCCAATACGATTCGCCGGACCCCGCCACGACGAAGATGATGGTCTGCAAGAATATCACATGGCGCGGCTGCTATTTCGCCCATAACATTTCAAACGACCTCTGGTTCGACAACTTCAACTGGAATATCGACGTGGAGGAATGTACGTCCCTTGACAACCGCTCCGGCATCGCGGTCCACATCGAGATTGACGTGCCGGGCGTGCGGGTCAGGAACAGCATACTGGAAGGCGGCGTACGTTTTGCAGGCGCGGAGGGCGCGATTCTCGACGGAAACATCCTCTATGCCAAGGGCAATCCGCTGATCGACCACTGGGGCCCCGACTACCGCTTCGGCAGCCTGGGACCGGTCTATTCCTGGAAGAATACTGTGCTGACGAACAACACCTTCTATTGTGACAAAACCGGGGACCCCTTCTTCATCTTTGACCTGCCGCCGCACGCCTCCTTCTATGATCTGTACGCCGACGGCAATCGCTTCTATGTGAAGAAGGGCCTGGCCATCGAAAAGTCCTATAAGGCGCTGGACAACGGGGAGTACAATTATTGGAAGCTCATCTCCATGCTCGGGGACAAACACGCAGAATATCTGCTCCTCGATCCCTTCAAAGGGATGGCTGCGGCAGGCTTCCCCGACAAGGCGTCCGTTCCCAACGGATACGGCGCACGCGGCAGTGTGCCGGTGGAACTGTCCGCCCCCATCGACGAGGCCTGCACCGTTTGGTACACGATATGGGATTACGATCATAACACGGTTCTGAGAACCGGGGAATTGCATTTTGACCGCTTTGAAACCCGTAAAATGGTCTATGTCGGCGAAAATGACTGCAACGTGCTGGTCGAGATCAGCGGCGTGCAGAATATCGACCGGGGTGAAAACAGCTTTCATTTCATAGCGACCGCAGCGCAGCCATAAAGAAGGAAAAGACCTGACTTGATCCCCCACGGAAGCAGAAAACCGCCCCGTCGTTTCCGACGGGGCGGCAATGGTTCATACCGTTTTTTAACGGGTTCAACCTTCAATGGCAATGGTTTTTTTCTAAGGCAGCTTCGCCTTCGCTTCCTTCTTCGGAATGCGCAACGTCAGCACTCCGTGCTCCAGCTTTGCTTTGATATCCTCCTGGGGGGACGTCTTCGCCAACGTAAAAGCTGCGGCGCAGGCTGCCTGCGTAACGCTCCTGGCGGATGACCTGACCGGACTTTTTATCCTTTTCTGAATTAATTCGGATCGGCCGCGTTTACCACGGTGCATATGGTATCCGGGTATCATATGCACCATCGTTGCCGTTTAAAGTCAATCGAAGAGTTTGTTTACCGAACGATGATCGCTCTATTATCTTGATTTTTCAGCAGATTTGTTATAAACTGTTGATATGAAGCAGGTAATGGAAAGGGAGCGGTCGTAGATGTGTTTCCATGGGAACGATACGACCGGAATCCCATAAAAACAGTTTGCTGAAACGAGAAAGGATCTCCTATGGCATTATTATTCAAAAAGATTGTATCATTGTTCTTGTCAATATTTATGTTTTTGGAACTGTTTAAAGGAGGGATCGAGGTAAAAAACGAAGTACCTGTTCCTAAGCTGAATTTTTCTGCTGTGGATATAACAAACGGTTATACTGTAACGGTGCCGTTCGTTTCGGGAAAGATGAGCTTCAACCGCATTTCTTTTTCATACGAGGCCGCAACGGCGGTTCGCGCCGTCTTCTCCTACAGGATGGGTGCGAAAACCATTGAGGAAGAATTGCTGCTGGGCTCGAAATCAAACATGGCCTCCATGCTGCTGGACAGCTATCTGGACCGCAAGACCGCGTCGCGGCTGATCTCGGTGCGTTTTGAACCCATCCGCGCGGGTGAACGCTGTATCCTCAGCGTTTCGGATTTTGCCTGCAGCCTGCAGAATGCGCCGAAGGAAGACGTTTTGTTTATTGAAAACGAGCGTTACAAAGCGGGCGTCAACCTAAGATGGGGCGGCGGGCTTTCCTGGTTTGAGGACAAAGCAAACGGCAATTACGGCAATCTTCTGAACGATCACGATACCGGTCGTCTTGTGCAGCAGTCCTATTACGGGCCGCTGGAGATCGAGGGCTATGAAAACGGTGTGTACGGCGATTCCGTATGGAACTACAATCCCGTACAGGGCGGCGATATGTATGGGAACAACAGCAAGCTTGTAGCCGTTGAAAAAAGCGACGATATGATCCGCGTCGTCTGCCGTCCTCTCGATTGGGCGCAGGACAACATGCCCACACAAACGTATTACACAAGCGAGTATAAGCTGACCGACAGTGGGCTGTCCGTTAAAAATACGGCGGTGGATTTCCTCGGGACGCCCTGGGAGGACAGGGAACAGGAGCTTCCGGCGTTTTATACCGTCAGCGCCCTCGGCAACTTCTGGTTCTACGACGGCGATCAGCCCTGGACCGGCGATGACCTGCGCGTGGAGCGGGAGCTTCCGTTCTGGGGAGGAAAACCCGCCTTTCAGCTGAAGGACGGAAACAACGAAACGTGGTGCGCTTGGACGGACGACAGCGGCTACGGCGTAGGGCTGTTTACACCGAAGGCGACTTCCCTGCTCGCGGGGCGGTTTTTATATGACGCCTCTGCCGACGCGAAGGCAAACTCCACCAATTACGTGGCCCCGCTCGGCGTTTTCGGGCTGCAATTCGACGAACCGCATAGCTATTTCTACTACCTGACGGCGGGAACCGTTGAGGAGATCAGAAGCACTTTCCGAAGCAACGACAATCTGGAGGGCAGCGATTTCAGACGTGTTTTCCCCGATATGGGCGTGTGCGACCCGCACGTGCATATTTTTAACGGCAAGGCTTATCTGTTCTCCAGCCACGATTACGGCCCCGGTCAGCCGATCTACCGCATGGATGACTGGCGCGTATTTTCTTCTGACGATCTTGTTAACTGGGATCTGGAATTCACGCTTCATCCGGAGGACACCTTCCTCGGTGAAGATCATGAATGCTACGCCACCGACGCGGCGGAGAGAAACGGCAAGTATTATCTCTATTTCTCCGATCAGCAGCGATGCACCGGCGTCGCAGTCAGTGAGAACGGCCCCGGAGGACCTTACGTCGATGCTCTCGGTGAGCCGCTTCTTCCGCAGGGGCTCGTCGATACTGCATGCTATGACCCGACGGTATTCATCGATGATGATGAAAACAAGACGCCGTATATTATGTTCGGCTATACTGTCGTCGGAAAGAAATATTATATCGCGCGGCTGAACGAGGATATGATCTCTCTGGCTGAGGAGCCGAAGGCGGTCGAGGTTATTGACGGCTGGGAGAATGACGCCTGCTGGATTACCAAATGGGGCGATACCTACTACCTTAATTCCCATGGCGGCGATTACGCGACGAGCAAGAACATATACGGACCTTATACATACCGCGGAAAGATCTGTGAGGATTGCTTTACCGACCACGGAACCTTCTTCACCTTCCATAATCAGACTTATTTTACTTACGCCGTCCCGGATAACTACGGCAGCGGCGAGCCGCTCGATCCGTATTACAGAACGACGAAGTTTGTTTACGCTCACATGAAAGACAACGGCGATATTGTGACCGACGATTTTATCAAAAAAGTCGGCGTCGGTCAGTATGACGCGACGTGGGACGCCATCAACGGCGAGTGGTTCTTTGTCGCGTCCGACGGTATCGTTAAGAAAGAAAACGCAGACGGCTTTGAGCTGCGCGGCATTAAGGACGGATCTTATCTGTCATTCCCGAACGTTATGAATATGCCGACTAATGCGACTCTGAAGCTCCGTGCTTCAAACGGCAGCGATCAGCCCTGTATGGTGGAGATACACAAGGATGCTCCCGACGGCGATTTGCTCGGCAGTTGCGAAATCGGAGGCACCGGCGGTTTCGATCAATTTGAGACTTTTGATGTCGCTCTGAGCAATACTGCCGGAACGAACGGTATTTGCTTCGTTTTCCATACCGATGCCGACGAAGCGCTTAGATTTGAGGATTTCAGCTTTGAAAAAGCCGAATGAATCCTTTTTCAAAACAATTGTAAAGGGACAGAACAATGAGTTGTTAGCAAATTGCGACAACTCATTGTTTGGTTATATTATACACTTCAATTGAATTAAAAATAGGAGACGCTGCCATCCTGCTCTGGTGAGGCGATGCTTTCCGTGGAGGCCGACGCCATTGCGGAGGTCGCATTTGAACAGCCAGAGGAGGGGAGGATCCTGATCGAGGCGCATAAATACGGTGAAACCGGTATCACCGTAACAGACGGAGAAAAAGAATATCGGTATACGATCGTAATATACGACGATAACGGTGTGGACAGAGCAAAAATAGAACCCGCCGGACAGCCGTAAGGCAGAGCCGAGCTGTTTCCCGAAGCAATAGCCGCTACTCCCCGACGGCATACCATAATACGGAAAACCGCCCCGTCGTTTCCGACGGGGCGGCAGTGGGCAATACCGTTTTTGGTAGGGACTCACCCTTCGATGGCAATGGTCTTTTTCTCGGGCAGCTTCGGCTTTTCTTCCTTCTTCGGGATATGCAGCGTCAGCACACCGTGCTCCAGCTTTGCTTTGATATCCTCTTCCGTGATCTCTTCGCCCACGTAGAAGCTGCGGCGCAGGCTCCCCGCGTAGCGCTCCTGACGGATGATCTGACCGGACTTTTTATCCTTTTCATCCTTGTCAAGGCCTTTGGCCGCGGTGATGGTCAGATATCCGTTTTCCAGGCTGAGCTCCACCTCGTCCTTGTGGAAGCCGGGCAGCTCTACCTCAACCTCGTAGCCGTCCTCGTGCTCACGCACGTCTGTCTTCATCAGGTTCTTGGCATGGTGACCGTAAAGCGGTTTTTCCATCAAAGCGAACTGGCGATCCATGTCATTCATCCAACGATCCATCAGATCTTCACCAAAAATACCGGGCATGTACAACATAAGACAAACCTCCAATCATTTTGGTCCTGGATGCTGTTCAGGGCTATTGTTATGGTAT
>CACZGD010000133.1 GCA_902780565.1 Oscillospiraceae bacterium | reverse complement strand
GCTGTAAGCGGCGCAGTTCACCGTGGCCGTCCGGCCGTGCAGGGCTGCGTTATCCGCGTCGGAGCAGACGGTTCTGCACTGCCACGTTCCTTCCGCGGGGCAGACGAATCGCACCCGCCACGTATTGCCGCCGTCCCAGAAGCCGGGGACGGTGTAAAGCCTGCCGCCTCCGTACAGCAGCAGGTCCAGCGTCACGTCGCGGAAGGGGTCTGCGTAGGTTTTCTCACTCGTAAAGGTCAGCTCCGTCATCCGCCAGGTCTCGGCGGAAAGGGTCTGTTCCGCCGCGCCGGTGAACAGCGCGGTATCGCTGATTTTTCCTGCCGGATCGCGGACGTCTGCCTTGCGGATCCGGGACTCGTCGGAAAAAGTGATCATTTTCAGCAGATGCCCCAGCAGATTGCCGAGCAGGCCTCCGGTCTTTTCCAGTGCGGTCACGGCGGCAGGCGGTTCGTTGGCCGCCGCCGTTTCTGCGGCGAAGACACCCGGAGAGGCGGCGCCGAACAGCAGGATCACGGAAAGAAGGATTGCGGTTGTTCGTTTCAGATTCATTTTGTTTCCCCTGTTACCGGAATACTATTATTTTTTCATTAAGAGCTTTATTGTTCCCGGCTGTGTGTGTTTGCTTCCGGGGCGGCGGCGCCGGAACCGCGCCTGCGGGCCGGGACCCGGCAGATCACGCGCCGGGGCGAGAGATTTTCCCCGTTCTGTCCGCGGATCCGCGCCGGAGAGGGGAGTAAAAAAACGGCGCGCCGTCGTCAAAGGTAGAAAACCGATTTCGATGGCGCGCGGCGGCAAAGCCCCTGCGACAGGTTTACGGCAGGCTGCGAGAGGTGATACGGAGCACGGCTCCCGTTCGGTTCGGAAAGGAAAGGCTGCCCCGGCCGGAGCAGCGGGGGCGACGATGCCGTTTCTCTTCCGCCCGGCGCAAGGAACGAGCCCGGATCGGCGAAACGCGTTTTACATTCAAATGTCGCTTCTGTTTCCCGCCGAGTTCCGCGGGAAAGCGGAAAAAACCGCTCGCTTTTCTGATTCATGCCTGAAGTGGTGTTCGTTCTGTCCCGGCCTTCCCGGGCGGCTTCCGCGGAAACCGGAAGGGAGGATCGCCGGAGACTTTTGCAGGGATGCGGGTCAATTCAACTTCTTTCTTATAATAACATTTCTAATTATTAAAAGTCAAGCACATGAATCACGGAAAATGTCATGAAAAAGAGATTATACGGAATGCGGCGGGACCGGTTTGATTCTTTCGTCTGTTCGGACGGATAACGCAGGCTGTATCGGCCCGTTGAAAACGAACGCCCCGCCGATCTTGCGTTTGACGCGGCGGGGCTGTTCTTCCGAAATGGTTTCGGCTTTTTTTGACCGTTCAGTTGACGAAGAAGATCTGTCCCTGATCGCAGGCGACCATGTACTGCTTCAGCGTGGGCGTTACCTGCGAAACGAAGTTTGCGTGGTCGTGGCCGACGAGGATCGCTTTGAGGTTCGGCGCATTGACGATGAGGTCGTAGAACTCCTTCGTGGCGTCGTTCGCCTTCTGCTCGTCGATCCACTGCTGCTCGTAATTGTATTCCGCCATGAGCTCCTCCGGCACCGCCATCAGCCACGCCGGGTGGGGATAATCCAGCTTCGTCATCTGGAACTCAAAAATATCCGGCGCGTAGACGGGTACGTGCAGCGCCAGCACTGCCGGCATGCCGTCGGCGAGCTCCTCTTTGAACCGGTCCGCCTGCCACTGCTCCACCGTATGGAAGGAGTTGTCCACGGCGATGAACTTGACGCCGTGCTCCACCCGGGCGGAGAAGCGGATATCGTTGGTGAAGGCCGACTGCACCTTTTCCGCTACGCGCTCCCGGCGGGGCGCGTCCTCGCCGTCGTCCCAGATGTAGACGTGGTACTCATGATTGCCCGCGCAGGCGAAAACGTCGTTATGCGCCGTAAAATCCCGGGCGTAATCCAGATTCTTCTCGGAGACGAAGTCGATCAGGTCGCCGGTGTGCACGATCATGGCGTCCAGCTCCTTTGCCTTCACGCACAGGTCGTCCAGTGTCCGCAGCGCGGCGGGCCAGTCGCCTTCGCGCCGCTTGGCCGTTTCCATCAGCCGTTCGTCCCCTGCGTCGCGCTCATCGATAAAACCGACGTGGGTGTCGCCCGCGTGGATGAAATAGAACGGCTCGTCCGCGCCGATGGAAAGGGTTTCCAGCGTGAAGACCATGCGGCCCTCGGCGGGGTATCTTCCGACGATCCCGCAGAAGAAATAGGCGACGTCGTGGAAGAAATGCGTGAGAGCCCCCGCGAACCCGGTGTGGAGCCTGCCGCAGAAGAGGCAGAACTCCGGCTTGTCACGGAACAGCCGCGACAGGCTGTCCGAACGGTTGACGTCGACGTTTTGTTTGCCGTTGCCCGCCGCGACCGACGCGACCGGCGGGATCAGCAGCAAAAAGCAGAGCAGCAGCGCAAAAGCGCGTCGGAGAAAGCCGGTTCCGGTTTTCATCGGGGAGCACCTCCTGTTTTTTTCTTCCATCCTCTGTTTCTTTCCCAACTATTCCAGTACGATCTTGTACAATTCCTCGTCGTCCAGCATCCTGTGTTCGGAGCGGAAGCCGACCTTTTCATAGACGTGCTTTGCCCTGACGTTGCCGGGGCCGGTGGACAGAAAGATCTCTTTGCAGCCGAAGCGGGATTTCATCTCGTCAAGGATCATCCTGAGCGCCTGCGTCCCGTAGCCCCTGTTCTGATAACGGATGTCGATCATGAACCTGCACAGTTCATAAAATCCTTCCTCTTCGCACCAGCCGAACATGGTAAAGCCGATCAGCTTTCCGTCCTGCTCGATCGCCTTGACGATCCAGCCGTCTTCATAGACGGACTGAACGATGGATAAGGCGTTGGACGCCACGTGGTTCTCGCACAGCGACGGCATCCCTTTTGCCTCAAAGGATTCTTCGCCGCTTTTGACCGTTACGCTTTCGTTTGTCGTCAGGAAGATCACGTCTTCCCAGTTTTCGCTGGTGATATCCACTAATTGCATGGGATCTTTCTCCTTTGTGATTCCTCAAATCCGCTTTTGCAGTTTGTATTTGCCGTACCCGTCCGGATAATCCTCGAGTGTGCAGTACACCGTATAGCCGCGCTTTTTGAAGAAGTCCACGTTCCAGTCGCGGGCGTCGAGCATCACCATAAAAGCGCCGGTTTCCTTCGCTTCCCGCTCGAGCTCCGAAAGGAGACGGGAACCGATCCCCTGACGGCGGAGGGGTTCGTCCACCCACAGCATTTCGATAAACGCGATGTTCCAGAAGTTCACGCCCGCAAAGCCGGCGGCGACCGGTTCGCCGTGATCGCCCGGGATCTTCCTTCCGATCCATTCAAAGTCACGCGCGGCGGGCACCTGCGACCAGTTGTATGCCACGAGCTGATCGTCAATGAATTCGGCGTCGTCCTCATCGCCTGACTGAATTTCAAACGCGCAGGAAGCGGCCTCCGCGCTCTCAATGGCGGGGCCGTCCAGCCGTTTGATCATATCGTAGTGGGTGTGTCCCTCTGTCGGGCAGTCCTCCAGAATCCCGCATACGGAAAACCCGTGTTTTTCATACAGCGGCCTTGCCTGAAAATCGAAGGTGCCGAGCGTCATCAGGCGGCAGCCCTTTTCCCGCGCGGCGCGCTCCGCCCTGCGGATCAGCGCGGAGCCGATCCCCTGTCGGCGATACGTTTCTTCCACCCACAGGATGTCAAGATCCGCCGCCCGCCAGCAGTTGACGATCAGATTGCACCCGGCGATGATGCTGCCGTCGCTGTCGGTCACCTTGAATACGACCAGTTCGTCTTCGATCGCATCTTCAAAAGCGATCTTTGCGTCAGTGACGGCGTTGAGCCGATCCGCGACGAACGCGTCGTCGCCTTCAACGCAAGGTATGATTTTTTGTTCCATTTTTTATGTTTTCCTTTCGGTTATCTATTTTCCGGGATCAGCAGGTGGGGGAGCGGGGAAACGTCTTTTCGAAAAAGGCGAGCATGCGGTAGAACGGCTGGCACAGCCACCCCGGCAGATCCTCCGGGAGAAGCGAACAGGGGGAATTGTTCCTCATCACGGAATACTCCTTGCACCTTCCGGTGATCAGCATGCTGTTATAGGAACGGTAATCGGTTCTGTTTTCGATCTGGTACATTCTGCCCTCCATGCGCATGGAATTGAGCAGGGCGACGCTGCCGCCGTCCAGCAGGAGCATGGGCTGGGTACCGTTGTTGCCGTCGCAGCCGATGTTGACAAGCAGAACGGAAGAATCGCGCTCGCGCATGTAGTGCCTCGTGCCGTAGATAAACGTCTGGAACACGGTCACGTCGGCGCAGTTTTCAAAATCAAGGTACGTGCTGGTCTGCTTCAGCACGGGCTCGAACAGCACGTCGAAGATATCGCTTTCTCTGAGCCGTCCCTGCAGCTCGGGGACGTCAAGAGAACGGTAGCCGTTGCGGGTCACCGTGTTCCCGTTCTGCAGGCAGGCTTCGATCCACACGTCCTCGCAGTTTACCATTTGGATCATAGACAGATAGCTCGTGCCGACAAGGCGCTTGAGAAAGACGTTTTTGGCGTTTTCGCACCTGACGCCGACGGAGGCGAGGTTGACGAAGCTGTTGACGACGTAATTGCCCTCCGCCTGTATCGCGATGCACGGGGACGCGGCAAGACGGACTTCCTTCTCCTTCTCCGGCGCGCTCAGGGGATAATCGAAGCGCAAGCCGTTCACGCCCGCGCCGTCCCCGGCCAGCGTGACCAGCGGCGCGTCCGCTTCGCCGTATCCGTAAAAGGACAGGATCAGCGTGCCGTTGGTTTCGCCGGACTGGTCCCTTGTGCCGACGCTGGAGGAGCCGCGCAGCTCCACGCCCGCCGGAACGGTCACGGGGCCGTTGAACCGGTAGATCCCGCCGGGCAGATAGACCACGCCGCCCGTCTGCGCCGCGGCGGCCAGCGCCTCCCGCACCATGGGCGAGGCGTCGGTCCTGCCGGTGCGGTCCGCCTCCACGGTATACAGGACCGGAGCGGGCTTCTGATACGTTTTGTCCATCGGGACGCAGATGGGGGCGCTTGACGTGATCTGCGGGTTGCGGACAAGCATCCTGCCCAGCAGCTTTACGTTGTGCAGCTCAAAGACGGCGTCGCCCTGATAGCAGACGGCGCTTTTGCCGCCCTCCAGCACGCTCTCCGCCACGCTGACGCCCCAGCTCGCCCCGCGGGACCAGACGGAATCCTCCTCCGCGTAAAACGCATAGTCGCAGCGGCGGATATCCAACTGATAAAAGGAACCGTTGAACTGCACCCGGATGCCCTTTTTCAGGTGGATCCCGTAGGCGCAGTCGCTGATCCTCACGTCGGAGATCTCCGGCCATTCCAGATCCCCCAGCACGAAGCCGGTGGCGTTCTGACGGGTATACGCCTTCAGCGCTTCGGCTGACGGCGCATGGTAGTCTTCACCGGCTTCTGCCCAGTAACGGTTTTCGATATAAACGGTTTTGTAGACGTCCACGTCCGCGGAGTTGTAGGAGTTGAGCCCTTCCTTCAGGCAGGTGCCCTTCACGTTCTCCAGCGTGGTCATCTCGTGGCATTGGTACACGCCCTCCTCGCAGAGGGAGCATAAGCCGATCCCCCGGTAGGAATTCAGCAGCGTGATATTTTTCAGCGTGTGGAGCATATAGTCCCGCTTGCCGTTCACGTAAAACGTGTAGGGGTACGGCTTTACGTCGTCGATGGACTGATCCGGGTACCATACGGTCAGCCCCACCGCGCCGGCGCTGCCGCCCACGTCGAACAAAGCGGGCGTTTTATCCTCCGTGCTCTCGGGCCGGGCGACGATCACGGTGCCGTAATCCGTTCCTTCCTCGGGGTCCTGCCAGTCGCCCCGCAGCGTCACGAACGGCCGGATATAGACATTGCCGGTGATAAGATA
>CACZGD010000132.1 GCA_902780565.1 Oscillospiraceae bacterium | reverse complement strand
CATTGAAGAAGCCGGTCGAACAGCTGAAGAAATCGAAGAAAAACAGAACAGTCTGCGAATGGCAATCGAGCAAATGAAAAGCTGCTGCGTTGAATACGACGATCTGGCTGTACGACAAATGATCGAATGTATCCGTGCATACCCTGACGGCAAGCTGGAGATCATCTTCGGCGGCGGATACACCATAATGGAACATATCCAATAAAGATGCCCGCATTTTGCACTGCCCATTGCGGCGGTGCTTTTTGATTATTATATGTATTGAAAGCATTGCAATAATGAAGCGCATGGGATATAATAAAATCAAAAAGTAAAGAGTAAATAGAATATCATTTTTTCAGTTTAACCTAAAACAAGAAATCTGTATTATGGTGGAAAGGGGTTAACAAATAATGCTTCTTATTGATTATTTAACCAATGTTGTATCTGGTGTGTTATACGATTCTCTTAAAGACAAAAAGCAGAAGGTTCAACTCCATTCCGAGATAAAAGAAAAGGTCCAAAGCTATCTTGAAAGACATAAGTCCCGCGCGGAAGCGATAAATAATCGCAAATTGCGTGCAGCGAAAACTGTCCTTCCAGCTTTTCCACTGCACGCAGTTTTTCTTCTCTCGGTGAATTTGCATTACATGGGTAGACTTTTGAAATGTTCAGCAACTCGGTCAAGTGTCGGTTTTGTTGCTCCAAAGTAACAAGCCGATGTCCTGAAATCTCCGTCCCGTTTTCAGTGATAAAACCGTTATACTCTTTGATCCATTTATAAAGACTGTTTTTTGACGGGCCTCCTCCTGCGCAGATCGCGGCTACGCTTTTTCCTTCGCGGTACGCTTGGACCCATTCTTGTTTCTGTTCTGATGTATACACTTTCGGAATACTGTTCCCTCCTTATGAACGATGGAGTTTTCAGTATACCATTTTTTCTCACAAAAACCCAAAAAACTTTTTAAATCGCCTGTTTTAGGCGCATTTAATTCTGCAATGTGTTATACTTGTATTGTCAATTAATAAACTAGCCCTACCACAGTTAGTTGTGTGACAATGTCACAGAAAAATAATTGCAACACTGCTATGATAGAACTATCATCCCAATTCATATGATCAGGAGGCCGGTTATGAAAAAAACAGTGATTATCGGAGGGGTAGCCGGAGGCGCCAGCTGCGCGGCAAGACTTCGCAGGCTTGACGCGGACAGGGAGATCGTGATCCTGGAGCGTGGAGAGTACATTTCTTACGCCAACTGCGGCCTGCCCTACCACGTGGGCGACGTGATCCGCAGCCGAAACGCCCTGCTGCTGATGACGCCGGAGCTGATGCGGGAACGCTTTCAGATCGACGTGCGCGTCAACAGCGAAGCGACGGCCATCGACAGAGAGAAAAAGACCGTCACTGTAAAGAATTCGCAGACCGGCGAGACATATAAGGAAAGCTACGACGATCTGGTGATCGCCACCGGTTCCTCCCCGCTGCGTCCCCCCATTCCCGGCATCGACAGCCCCCGCATCCGCACCCTTTGGACCGTGCCGGATACCGACGAACTGCGCGCTCTTGTACAGGACGGTAACGTCAAAACCGCCGCGGTGATCGGCGGCGGCTTCATCGGTCTGGAAATGGCGGAAAACCTGCGTCACGCCGGGCTTTCCGTCACGCTGATCGAGGCCCTCGATCAGGTGATGGCTCCGGTCGATTTCGAGATGGCGCAGCTGCTGCACGAACACATCCGCGACAACGGCGTATCGCTGCGGCTGGCTGATCCGGTCGCCGCCTTTGAAGACGACGGCAAACAAGTCACCGTCAAACTGAAAAGCGGAGACGAAACGGCTGCGGATCTGGTGATCCTCTCCATCGGCGTGCGCCCGAACGGCAAGATAGCAGGCGACGCGGGGATCCTCCTCAACGAGCGCGGCGGCGTCGTGGTGGACGATCACATGCGCACCAACGATCCGGATATCTACGCGGTGGGCGACGTGATCGAGGTGGAGGACTTCGTATTCAAGGGCCGGACCATGGTGCCCCTGGCAGGCCCCGCCAACAAGCAGGGCCGTATCCTTGCCAACATCCTCGCCGGACGTGAGGATCGCTACGAGGGTACGCAGGGCTCCTCGGTCGCCAAGATATTCGATCTGACGGCGGCGGCCACCGGCACGAATGAGAAAACGCTGAAAAAGCGCGGCATGGTGAAAGGCAGGGACTACGAAAGCCTGATCATCGTGCAGAACTCTCATGCCGGTTATTACCCCGGCGCGAAGCCCATGACCCTCAAGCTGCTGTTCGCGCCGGATACCGGGAAGCTCTTCGGCGCGCAGATCGTCGGCGCGGAGGGCGTCGATAAGCGTATCGACACGTTGGGCGTGGCGCTGCGGCTCGGAGCGACCGTACATGACCTGAAGAATCTGGAACTGGCCTACGCGCCGCCCTATTCCTCCGCCAAGGACCCGGTCAACATGGCGGGCTACGTTGCGGAGAATATCATGACGGGGCTGGTGAAGATCGCGGATTTCGACGCGCCGGAGACCCATCCGGACGCGGTGCTACTGGACGTGCGCGAGCCTGCCGAGACCGTTGCCTACAGCGTGCCCAGCGCGGTGGAGATCCCGCTGGGCAGTCTGCGGGACAGGATCGGCGAACTGGATCCGTCAAAGGAATACATCATCTTCTGCGCGGTCGGTGTGCGCGCTTACAACGCCGCCCGCATCCTGGCGCAGAACGGATTTAAAAACGTCAGCGTCTATCCCGGCGGCGCGCGGTTCTACCGTTCCAACCATCCTGCTCCGGAAGAAGCTGTTCCCGCCCCTGCGCAAGACAAAAACCAGGAGGAAACACCCGTGGAAAACGTGAAAAGAGTGCGTCTGGATTGCTGCGGCATGCAGTGCCCCGGCCCTATCATGGAAGTATATAAAACCGTCAATGAAATGAAAGAGGGAGAATTGCTGGAGGTAACGGCGTCCGATCCCGGCTTTGCGAAGGATATCGCTTCATGGTGCAAACGCACCGGCAACACGCTGGTATCCAACGAAACCAGAAACGGCGAATACGCGGCGACCCTGCGCAAGGGCGGCGCCGTTCCCGTGGGCTCTGTCCCGGACGCTCCTGCCGGGCAGAAAGGAAAAACGATCATCGTTTTTGACGGCGATATGGACAAGGTTCTTGCCAGCTTCGTGATCGCCAACGGCGCGCTGGCCATGGGCCGCCCCGTGACCATGTTCTTCACCTTCTGGGGACTGACCGCTCTGCGAAAGACCGAAAAGGTGCCGGTACCGAAAAACGCGATGGAAAAGATGTTCGGCGCGATGCTGCCGCGCGGCGCGGGCAGGACGAAGCTGTCCAAAATGAACATGGGCGGCATGGGCACCGCGATGATGAAGAAGATCATGCAGGACAAGAACATCGACTCGTTGGAGGATATGATGAAAAAAGCCATGGAAAACGGCGTGAAGATCATCGCCTGCTCCATGAGTATGGACGTGATGGGTATCCGTCCGGAGGAGCTGATCGACGGTGTGGAGATCGGCGGCGTGGGCACTTACCTCGGCGACGCGGAGGAATCCGACGTCAACCTGTTTATCTGATATGGAACGGTATTTGCAGCAGCTTCCCTTTTGGAACGATCTTTCCGACGCAGAACGGGAGACGATCAGGGGCTGCGCCTGTCTGCGGAGGTATGCCGAAGGCTGTCTGATCTACGCGCGGGATCAGGAATGCCTTGGATTGACGCGCGTTCTGCGCGGCGCGGTGCGCTCCGTCATGCTTTCGGAAGAGGGGCGTGAGATTCAATTGTATCGCGTTTGTGAAGGCGATTACGACGTGCTTTCCGCCTCCTGCGCTCTCAACCGGATCGACTTTAAAACGCAGATATTGGCGGATGCCGACTGTGAACTGCTGATCATTCCTGCCCTCTGTCTTGCCGGCATCAAACAGAAAAACATCTACGTCCGCTGTTTTTTGTACGAAAAGCTGGGGGAACGGTTTTCCGGGATCATGAAACGCATGGAGGCAATGCTGTTTACCCGTGTGGATCAACGTCTGGCGCAGGTATTGCTGCTGCGTGCGGATGAGACGGGCCGCGTCCGGGTGACCCATGAGGAGCTGGCAGGTGAGATCAGCTCCTCCCGCGAGGTCGTCTCCAGAGTACTGAAACAGCTGGAAAACGCCGGAGCCGTCCGTCTCAGCCGCGGCAACGTCACGATCCTGTCCGAAGCAAAGCTGAAAGAGCTCTGCAAAGAATGCATATCGCAACAGCAAACGAAGGAATAAAACATGTATCAGTTTTTCATCCGCTTTTTATCCCTGATCTCCTCGATCATCATGCTCTTTACCAGTCCCGGCGGCGCGATACGCCAGCCGCTGTCAGCCGCCCGATGCCCGAAATATTACGGCAGTCCGGCAGTCGCGAAAAGCCTGGGGACTGTGGACGGCTTCGCGCATCCGCTGTTGGCGGAGGAAGGCACCAACGGCATGCACGGCAACTCCTACAATACCGGCGCCTACAGCTACAGCGGCCCGCTGGGCGTTGATCCCGTGGTAAAGTCAAGGTCCATGAACGTGTTCGGCGGGCTGGTGGCCACGCTGATGTTTGATTCCCATGGCCGCATCATGTGCATCAGCGGCAACGTGGTAGGCTTCCGGCTGTTGCTGATGGACGCCGACACGCTGGAGATCCTTGCCGAGACCCGGCTGCCGCAGCGCGCCTCCACCCGGGAATTCTTCAAAACGCTGGATTTCAGCAAGATATCAGGCGATACCTCCGGCGGCGCCTACTGCCACCTGCTGAAGGACGACCGACCGCTGATCGCGAATTCCGACAACGTGATCCAGATCTACTATGTGGATGAAAGCGGCGAAAAGCCGGAATGGAAGGTCGAAAAGGAATGGGAGGTGGGGCTCTATCTGCCCGAAGGCGCCTATCTCACGGACGCGATCCCGGACTACGATGGCAACATCTGGTTCGTTACCCGCCCCGGACAGGTGGGCTATGTGGAGCCCGAAAGCGGCGACGTGTATGTGATGACGCTGGAAAACGAAGAGATCCAGAATACGCTCGCCATCTGCGCGGACGGCGTATACATCGTTTCGGACTACGCCATGTACCGCTTTGAGATCGGCGAAGACAAATTGCCCGTTTACACTTGGCGCACCCCTTACGACAGAGGCAGCACATTAAAGCCCGGAGCCATCAATCAGGGCAGCGGCACCACGCCCACGCTGCTGGATTGCCCCCGGGCGGACGGGACCATGGCGCATCTTGTGGCCATTACGGACAACGCCGACGAGCGCGTGAACGTGGTGGTGTACGAGCGCGAAACCGGCGCGGTGCTGGCGCGGCAGCCCGTGTTTGAGGCGGGGCACAGCGTGAGTGAAAACAGCCTGATCGCCTTCGGCCGCTCGTTTATCGTGGAAAACAATTACACCGACACCGGCTCCGGCTTCCTGGCACGGAACCCCACCGGTTATCCGGGGGTGACCCGCATCGATATGAACGAAAACTGCGACGGCTGTACCGTTGTGTGGGAATCGGTGGAGGCCTCGCCCACCGTGGTGCCCAAGCTCTCCGCCGGCAACGGGCTGGTTTACATCTACACCCGCGAGAGGAACGGCGACATTCCCAAAAACACGGTGGCGTGGTACCTCACCGCGTTGGACTTCGCGACCGGCGAAACGGTGTACAAGGTTTTCACCGGCTGCGGCAGAAACTGGAACAATTCCTACGGTCCCATCACCATCGGCCCCAACGGCACGGTGTACGTGGGCGTGTTCAACGGGTTAATCTCTGTTTCCGACGGCTAAGTCGGCACATGAATGTGTACAGTACTACTTTCCCCGGAAAAGAGGGTTAAGCGTATGCCTGTCTTTACCATATCTTTCTGCGCGGTGATCGTCGCCATCTATATTCTGGATACCTTCTTCCTGATCCCCAAAAGCGTTACGGTTTCGCGGAAGGAAAAGCTGCTCTCCGGGCACAACAAGGGACATTTGAACCGCGCCTTGCGTCTTTCAGATCAGAAGATCAAAAAGGGAGAGGTCTGGCGTCTGGTCTCCTCCGCCCTTCTTCACGTGGGGACGTTTCATATCCTGTTCAATACCGCCGCGATGCTGATCGTTGGGTACGCCGTGGAAACACAGCTCGGCGCGGTGAAAACACTGCTCTGCTATCTTGTGTCGGCATTCTGTTCGGGGCTGTTCATGGCTTTCGTTTATAAGCTGGGCGAGGGGGAAGGCGCGTCGCCGGGTATCTACGGCCTGATCG
>CACZGD010000131.1 GCA_902780565.1 Oscillospiraceae bacterium | reverse complement strand
GGTGATTTTTTTTTTTGTTACGCACATCAGCGAGCTTTTCGCGGAGAAATAGGGCATGGGGCAAAGCGTTGCCCCGTGCGTGATGGAGGAGGTCATGCTGAGCACCATGCCGAAGCAGTGGAACATGGGCACCTGGATCATCATGCGGTCCGCGGTGGAAAGCCCCATGCGGTCGCCGATGCACTTGCCGTTGTTGACCACGTTATAGTGCGTGAGCATCACGCCCTTCGGGAAGCCCGTGGTGCCGGAGGTATACTGCATATTGCACACATCCGAGGGTCGCACGTTTGAAGCAAGGCGCTCCACCTCCCGCTGCGGCACAAGATCCGCGCGCGCCATGGCCTCGTCGAAGGTCAGGCAGCCGGGCATGGAGAAGCCGACCGTGATCACGTTGCGCAGAAACGGCAGCCGCTTGCAGTGCAGCGCCTGCCCCGGCTTCGAGGAAGCGATCTCGGGGCAGAGCGTATTGATAATGCCCCGGTAATCGGAATCGAGGCAGGATTCGATCATAATGAGGGTATGGGTATCGGACTGGCGCAGGAGGTACTCCGCCTCGTGGATCTTATAGGCGGTGTTCACCGTGACCAGCACCGCGCCGAGCTTGGTGGCGGCCCAGAAGGAGATATACCACGCGGGCACGTTCGTTGCCCACACGGCGACCTTGGAGCCGGGCCCGACCCCGAGGGAGACGAGGGCGCGGGCGAACGCGTTCACGTCCTCCTGAAACTCCCGGTAGGTGCGGGTATAGTCCAGCGTCGTATATTTGAAGCAGTACTGATCGGGGAATTCCTCCGCCACGCGCGAGAGCACCTGCGGGAAGGTCAGGTCGATCAGCTCGTCCTTTTTCCAGACGTATTCGCCGGTGCCGTCGTGATTCGGATACAGCGCCTTCTTTTTGCCCCGCGTGGAGGAAAAGCGGCTCATATAGGTCTCAAAATGCGGCAAAATCACGTCCGGCTCCGGCAGCTCCGGCATCCATTCGGGCTTCCATTCGAGGGAGATGAAGCCCATATAGTCCACGCTCGACAGCGCGCGCAGCACGTCCGGGATCGGCAGGCTCCCCTCCCCGACCAGCGCGTAGGTGGTTTCGTCCACCGAGTCGCGCAGATGCACGTGGCGCACGTAGGCGCCGAGGTGCTTGATGGTGGTATCGGGCGTTTCGCCGCAGTCGCGGCAGGGATGGTGGACGTCCCACAGCACGCCCAGCTCGTCGCAGGCAAAGGCGTCCAGGAGCTCCCGCAGTCTGGCGGTATCCGAAAACGCGCCGTTGGTCTTGATCAGCAGCACGGCCTGGGCGCGGCGCACCTCCGGCAGCAGGGCTTCGATCGCGGTTTTCACCGTATCCATATCCCCGCAGTCCGTGCGCACGGCGACGTAGGGCGTGGACAGGGAGCGCGCCAGCGCAAACAGGGACGAAAGCGGCGGCAGCAGCGCTTCCATCGGCGACGCGATATCGAGCGAAGAGTCGAGCACCGGGACCGTCAGCCCCTGCTCGCGCAGCTTTTTGCCGGTCAGCAGCGCCATATCCGGGTGCAGGGGCGCGCCGGGACCGGTCAGGGCGCGGTCCTTATAGGCGTCGTAGACCTCGATCCCGGCAAAGCCGTTTTCGACGGCGAGCGAGATCTGCTCCTGCCAGCTTCCGCCGAAGCGGCCGCGGGTCGAAAATGAAAGCTTCATGCGTCGTTCTCCTCGTATACGATCTTATTCAGGGCGTTCACGTACGCGTGGATGCTCGCGCCCACGATATCGGTGGAAATGCCGCGCCCGGCGTAGACCTTGCCGGCGCTTCTGAGGCGCACGACCGCCTCGCCCATGGCTTCGCGCCCCTCGGTGACGGCGCGGATCTGGAAGTCGTCCAGCTCGTAATGGGTCCCGACGATCTGCTCGATGGCAAGGAAGGAGGCGTCGATGGGGCCGTCGCCGAGGCAGACCCCGGCTTCCACGGTATCCCCGTGCAGGAGACGGACGTGGCTGGTGGAGGTAATGCGGTTGCCGGAATTGATGACGTAGCTGTCCAGCGTATAGGTCGGGGGGACCTGCAGGGCGGAGGTGGCGATCAGCACGTCCAGCTCCTTGTCGCTCACGCTCTCCTTCTTTTCGGCGACGCGCAGAAACGCGGCGTAGACCCGGTCCGCGTCCTCAGGCGAGAGGGTATAGCCGAGACGCCCGGCGGCCTTTGTCACGGCGGCAAGATCGTCCGCCTTCGTCAGGAAAAACGAATCGGTCCCGTCGCGGACCCCGTCCTCGAAGGGAGAGGACAGGCTGCGGCTGCTGCCGCACAGCACGGCGATCTCGTCCGTGGTACGCGTCAGGCGCGTCATGCGGATGGGGCTTTCGGCGCCAATGGTCTCGCCGCGGGCGGCAAGAACGGTGGAAAAACGCTTGAGGGAGGTGGTTTCGCTCCCGACGGCGGCGACCTTGATCTCGGCGGCCCCGGCCTTTACGGCGGCAAGCGCGCCGGCGTCCGCCATATAGACGTCGTTGGAGATCCACACGCCGAGCGGGACCCCGGGCAGGGCGTCCTTCACGCGCGTCACAGCCTCGGCAAGCTCCTCCGGCAGGCGGGTGCCCGCGGTATCGCAATAGGTCACGGTCGTTGCCCCGGCGTCCACGGCCTCCCGCATCGCCTGCAGCAAAAAGGGCTCGTCGCTGCGCCCGGCGTCCTCGGCGCAGAATTCCACGTCGGCGCACACCGCCTTGCAGGCGGACACGGTCTCGCGGATGAGGGCGAGCATACCCTCCGGCTTTTTGTGATACAGGTATTCCATCTGCACGGTCGAGACCGGCAGGGCAACCTGCAGGCGCTTGGCTTTGGCTTCGGACAGGCACGCCGCGATATAGCCGATCGTTTCGGCGTCCCCCGCCGGGACCGCCACGGTGAGCGCGGCGCCCTGCACAGCGGCGGACAGGGATTTGAGCAGCAGCCCGTCCGTCAGACGGTTCTGGAAGCGCGGCGTTTCGATCGCCGACACACCGAGGGCGTCCAGCTTTTTGGCAAGCTCCAGCTTCTCCCGATACGTAAAGGGCGCGCGTTTTTTGCCGTCGTATTTCATTGTAATATCGCTGATTCGGATGCTTCGCATAACAGAACCTCCCGGCAGCATGGCAATTCATGCAATTTTCGCGTATTTACAGTCAGTATAGCACATAGATTTTTCGGAAACAAGAGGGTAATTGATATGTTTTGGAAAATGAATGGATGGAGAGGGCCGGGGGGCGGGGCACAAGAGTCGGAAGCGGCGGGCGGAGGGGTGAAAAAACGACGGACCGGGGCGCGTCTGACGGTTTTCCGGCAAAACCCGTGATGAGACGGGCGCGTTTTGCGGAAAGTGTCGGGGAAGCCGCAAAATCGGAGAAAAAACACGCGGGCGCAACATTTGGCGCCGACGGCGTGGATGATGTGCCGAAACGCTTGACGGTCCCGCTTTTTTCATGATAAGATGGCGGCACCATATAAAAAGGAGCTTGACAGATGGAAAACAAACCGCACACTCTTTCTTTTTTCAACAAGCCGAAAAAGGCGAAGCTGCTGGGGCTTGCGATCGTCTTTCTGTGGATCCTGCTGTGGAACGTGATCTATCAGATCCTGCACGCCAACGAACTGCTGGAGTTCGGCGGGCTTGAGATCGTGAACTGGTCCTTCTTCCTCAGCGTGACGGTCTTTTTCATGCAGGAGGAGCTGACCTACCGGGACCGCTTCCTGACGACGCTGATCGGCGGCGCGGTGGGACTGCTGGTCGGCGCGGGCGTTGCAAAGGGCACCGCTTTGCTGATGGGCGCGGGGCTTTCCCACGTGGTTGCCGTATCCGTTTTGCTCGCCGTCGCCATCGCGCTGCTGATCCTGCTGCAGCCGGTGCTGCCGTACCTGTTCAACAACGTGGGCTTTTGCTACTTCATCGTTTCGCTGATCCAGTCGAAGGAGGCCGTTGCGAAGCTGCCGAGCAATCTGCTCTCCCTTGCGCTCGGCTGCCTGATCCTGGTCCTCGGCTGCAGCGTGCTGCTCACGGCTTACAAAAAACACGCCGCGAAAAAACGCGGCGCGTGAACAAAATCTATTGCGCAAAAGGGTTCCGTTCGATCGAGCGGAACTTTTTTTATCTGGGATCAGGCGCGGAAGGCCTCCCGGTTGATCCAAAGCCCCAGGGCGGGGTTCGGGATATAGAAGATCTCCTCCCCGTCGATCGTATGATAGCCGTAGGTGAGGGTCTTGGGGTCGTATTTCGCGGCAAGCTCGTCGTAAGAGGCGGGGGTGAAGCCCACGTCCGCGATCTCCTTTTGGGAAATCCGTTTCACAGCGTAGGTCACGCCGAAGCGCCCGTCGGACGAGCCGTGGATCAGGTGCGCCGCGGCGCCCATGTTGGCGCGCAGGTCCCCGTTTTCGGGGGCGCGGAAGGCTTCGAGGGTATGCAGCCGCCCCCGGTAGCCGTATTTGCGGATGAGCCCGTCCACCGCGTCGTCCTCGCCGAAACGCTCCACCCCGGGGGCAAGGATCACAAGCTCCCCGCCGTCCGCCATGGCCATTCGGGTGCGGTAGACCGCCTTGTTGCCGAGCCACGTGCTTTGGAACTCCTCCGGGTCGAGGTAGACGACGCATTTTTTCAGCCCGTGCTCGACGAAGTCGATATTCTTTTCCTGCGCCAGCTTCACCGCATTCGTCAGGCACTCGCGCCCCTCGCCGAGGAAGAGCCCGTGGGTGCGGATCACGCCGCCGGGGGCGGTGGTGACGGTGAGCACGAACAGAATGGGACGGTCCGCCAGAAAATGCGCCATGCCGTAGTCGAAGATCCGCCGCACGGGGGTGTGGTCGCGCCCCATCATGCGCTCCATGCCGTAGACCGCGCCGACCATGTGGGATTTGTTGATCATATCGCTGCCGCCCACGCCCACGAACAGGTTTTTCGCGTGGTTGGACATGCCGATGACCTCATGCGGGACCACCTGCCCCGGGGAGATGATCAGATCGTAGCGTTCATCCATGACGCGGCGGTTGATCTCGGCCTCGATCGGCTCGGTCCAGAGCCCGTCGGTCACACTTGCGATAAAATCCCCGGGGACCTCGCCGAGCTTCACCACGTCCGTGCGCCAGTGATGGACCAGCATGGTCTCGTAGGGGATATCGCCGAACATCGCGTCCCACTGCGCCCTTGTGACCGGCACGTGCGTGCCGAGGGCGGGCAGGATATCCACCTCAGCCCCCATTTCAGTCAGCGCGTGGTAATAGACGTTCGTGATAAAGCCCGCGCCGGAGTGGAAGCGGGTATAGTCCGGCGGCAGGATCAGCACGCGGCGCAGAGCGCGTCCCCGCAGGCTTTCGAGCAGGGTCTGACGGATCTCCTCCGGCGTGAGTCCCTCCGGGCGGGGGGAAATGCGGGTGATATCTTGCATTTATCGTTCCTTTCCGTCCCACAGGACAGCTTGCAGCGCCGCGGCGACGCCGTTTTCGGCGTTGGATAACGTGATCCGGTCGGCCGCCGCCTTTGCTTCGGGACCGGCGTTCGCCATAGCGAACCCGAGCCCCGCGGTTTCCAGCATCGGCACGTCGTTCAGGTCGTCCCCGAACGCGAGGGTCTGTTCGAGCCCGAGTCCGAGCCGTTCGGCAAGCGCCGCCAGCGCCCTGCCCTTGTTTGCGTTTTTGTGCGTGATCTCGATATTGTTGACCACCGAGGACGTGACCGTGTGCCGGGGGAAGCGGGCGGGCAGCTCCCGCAGCAGGCGACGGCGCAGGTCCATATCACGGAAGAAGAACTGCGTCTTCTGGATGCTGAAACGCCCCTCGCGCAGAAAGGCCTTCAGGTCGTCCACCGGCTGCCGCAGCTCGCGCAGCATTTTATAATAATGTTTATCCGGCGCGAAGTCCGGGATCCTGTCCCACATAGCGCGGCTCATATAGGCCGCATCGTTCATGAAGCAGTCGTAAATGACCGGGAGGGTATCGAGATAGGTCATGATCTCCACGGCTTCGTCGGCCGGGATCTCCGCCTGATACAGGATCTCGCCGGTTTTCGTATCCACCACCCGCGCGCCGTTCACGGCGATGACGTAGCGCACGAAGGGCAGGGAGCGGATGCTTTCGGGCATGGCGGGGTAAAAGCGCCCGGTGGTGGGCACGATCAGCAGACCGTCGTTCGCCGCTTTTTCGAGCGCGGCATAGTTTTCCCGCGTCAGGTGTAGTTCGAGGCGGAGGTATCGCCGCCGTGACCGGTCCAGTTCGTGTGGAAGAATTCGCCGCGCGGACGGTCCACCCGCTCATAGGTATGCGCGCCGAAATAGTCGCGCTGCGCCTGCAGCAGGTTTGCGGGCAGGCGGGCGGTGGTGTAGCCGTCGAACCACGACAGGGCGGAGGCGAAGGCGGGCATGGGGATGCCGTGCGACACGGCGTAGGCCACGACCTCGCGCCACGCGGGGACCAGCGTTTCCAGCACGCCCGCGAAATAATCGTCCATGATCAGGTTCTCCAGCGCCGGGTTCTTGTCGTAGGCCTCCTTGATCTTACCGAGGAAGACGGAGCGGATGATGCACCCGCCGCGCCACATCAGGGCGATGCCGCCGTAATTCAGGTTCCAGCCGTAGGTCGCAGCAGCCGCGCGCATGAGGGCGTAGCCCTGCGCGTAGGAGATGATCTTGGAGGCGTAGAGCGCCTTTCTGACCGCCTCGATGAAGGCTTCCCTGTCGCCGGTAAAGGGGGCGACGGTCTTCGGGAAGCGGGCTGCCGCCTTGACGCGGTCGTCCTTCATGGCGGACAGGCAGCGGGAGAACACCGCCTCGGTGATGAGGGTCAGCGGCACGGCCTCGTCCAGCGCGGCGATGCCGGTCCATTTGCCGGTGCCCTTCTGGCCCGCGCGGTCCAGGATCAGATCCACCACGGCGTTGCCGTCTGCGTCCCGATAGCCGAGGATATCGCGCGTGATCTCGATAAGATAGGAGTCGAGCTCCGTTTCGTTCCACTTGGCGAACACGTCGTGCAGCTCGTCGTTCGTGAGGCCCAGCCCGTCGCGCAGGAGCTGATAGGCTTCGCAGATGAGCTGCATATCGCCGTATTCAATGCCGTTGTGAACCATCTTGACGAAGTGGCCGGCGCCGTTTTCCCCGACCCAGTCGCAGCAGGGGGAGCCGTCCTCCACCTTGGCGCAGATCGCCTGGAAGATGGGCTTCACGTGCTCCCACGCGGCATTGGAGCCGCCGGGCATCATGGAGGGACCCTTCAGCGCCCCTTCCTCGCCGCCGGAAACGCCGGTGCCGATATAGAGCTTGCCCTTGGATTCGACGTAGGCCGTGCGGCGGATCGTATCCGGGAAGTGGGAGTTGCCGCCGTCGATGATGATATCGCCGTCGTCCAGCAGCGGCAGCAGGCGGTCGATCAGGTCGTCCACGGCCTGCCCCGCCTTGACCATCAGAAAGACCTTGCGCGGCTTGGCGAGGGACGCGACCAGCTCCTCCAGCGTGTGGCAGCCGATCACGGACAGCCCCTTGGCGCGTCCGTTCACAAAGCGGTCCACCTTTTCGGCGGTACGGTTATACACCGCCACGGTGAAGCCCTTCGAGACCATGTTCATGACCAGATTTTCGCCCATTACGGCAAGGCCGACAAGGCCGATGTTTGCGTTCATTTTTATGCTTTCTCCTTTATAATAGATGTCGATATCCCGTGTACCCGCCGGGCTTCGCCCGGCTTATCTCTGCACTCTTGCGTTCCCCTTATAAATATCCCGGAGCTGTTTTTCGTCCGCGGGGGTCGCCCAGTCGTTGAGGCCCTCGGCAGCCAGCGCGCCGGACGCCCAGCCGAGCCGGATCCAGTCCTCGGCGGGCAGGCCCTTGACGATGCCGTAAAGCACGCCGCCGGTGAAGCCGTCGCCGCCGCCGATGCGGTCCATGATGTCGATCTCGCGGGGTTCCTCCACGTACCACTGCCCCTCCGCGAGCATCACGGCGCCCCAGAGGTTCCGGTTGGCGGAGACCACCTCGCGCAGCGTGGTGGCGAAGACCCGCGCGTTGGGGTAGGCTTCGCGCACGCGTTCGATCATGCCCTTGAAGCTTTCGATCTTGGCGGAAAGATCTTTGCCGCCCGCTTCGGGACCGGTGAAGCCGAGGCAGAGCTGGAAGTCCTCCTC
>CACZGD010000130.1 GCA_902780565.1 Oscillospiraceae bacterium | reverse complement strand
CACCCGACCGGGTTCGGACGGGGAGGCCTACCAAAAGATAGAAATGTCCCGAACGGCACGAAGGTGCCGTGCTACAAAGAAGCGTGACCCCGTCCCGTGAGACTGTCCGGCAGCGTGATTTCAGTCAGACCCGCGTTCATGAACGTGCCGTTGCCGACGGTGCGCAGGGAATCCGACATCCAACATCCAACATCAAAAAAACCGCCCTTGCGGGCGGTTTTGCGGTTACTGCAGCTTTTCAAAGTCGGCGGCGCCGTGCTTGCACAGCGGGCAGACGATATCGTCCGGCAGGTCTTCACCCTCGTAGATCCAGCCGCAGACCTTGCAGACCCAGCCCTTTTTGTCGGTTTCGGGCTTGGGCTTGACGTGGTCCTGATAATAGGTATAGGTCATGGTCTCGGCCTTGGAGAGGACCTGCGCCTCGGTGACGGAGCAGATGAACATGCCGTGGGTGTCGAGGTCCACGTACTGCTCGACCTTCAGGGACATAAAGGCGTTGATATAGGCGGGCAGGAAGGGCAGGCCGTTGGCGCTGCGCAGGGGCTTGATCTCCGCGAACTTGTCGGCGGTGCGCCCGGACTGGAAGCCGAAGGTCTTGAACACGCTGAAGGGCGCGTCCACGCTCAGGCAGTTGACGTTCATCACGCCCGTCTGCTTGATGACGTGGTGGGAGTAGTTCTGCTTGTTGATGCACACGGCAACGCGGTTCGGGGTGTTCGTGACCTGCGTGACGGTGTTCACGATCAGGCCGTTATCCTTGGTCCCGTCGTTGGAGGTGACGACGTAGAGCCCGTAGCCGATCTTGAACAGGGCGGTCAGGTCGTTCTTGGGCGCGACGGTTTCCTCCATGGCGGTCTTATAGCCCGCGGTCAGCTCGTCGGCGAGGGCGTCGAGCTGCGCTTTGCTCTCGTCGTTCAGGGCGGATTTGATATGCACCGTGTTCTCGGCGAAGGTGATGTTTTTGCTGCCCTCGAACAGACCGGTCATCACCTTGGCGGCAAGGGGCGCCCAGCTTCCGTTTTCGATCAGGCCCACGGTCTTGTTCTTGTAGCCGCGCTCGGTCAGCGCCTCGATGAACGTGCGCATGAAGGGGAAGATATCCGCGTTATAGGTGGTGGTTGCAAGCACCAGCGTGCCGTAGCGGAACGCGTCCTCCACGGCCTCCGCCATGTCGCAGCGGGCAAGGTCGTTCACGGCGACCTTGGGGCAGCCGTTCGCCTTCAGGCGCTCCACAAGCTGCTCCACCGCCTTTTTCGTGTTGCCGTAGACGGAGGTATAGCACACGCAGATCCCCTCGGTCTCCGTGCCGTAGGAGGACCAGATATCATAGAGGTTGAGGTAGTAGCCGAGGTTTTCGCTGAGCACGGGGCCGTGCAGCGGGCAGATCGTTCTGATCTCCAGCTTCGCCGCCTTTTTCAGCACGGCCTGCACCTGCGCGCCGTATTTGCCCACGATGCCGAAATAATAGCGTCTGGCCTCGCACGCCCAGTCCTCCTCCACGTCCAGCGCGCCGAACTTGCCGAAGCCGTCCGCCGAGAACAGGACCTGATCTTTGTCGTCATAGGTCATCAGGACCTCCGGCCAGTGGACCATCGGCGCCCCGACAAAGTGCAGGGTGTGCGCGCCGAGGGGGAGCGTGTCGCCCTCCTTGACCACGATCCGCTTGTCCGCAAAGTCGCTGCCGAAGAAATTGCCCATCATCGTGAACGCCTTCGCGCTGGACACCACGGTCGCTTCGGGATAGGTCTTCAGGAAATTGACGATGTTCGCCGAGTGGTCGGGCTCCATGTGCTGCACGACCAGAAAGTCCGGCTTGCGCCCCGCCAGCGCCGTGCCCACGTTATCCAGCCATTCGTGGGTGAAGTGCGCGTCCACCGTGTCCATGACCGCGATTTTTTCATCCCGGATCACGTAGGAATTGTACGCCATGCCGTTCGGCACGTCGTACTGCCCCTCGAACAGGTCGATCCTGTGGTCGTTCACGCCGACGTAGATGATGTCGTTGGAAATAAACATAATGATCCTCCGTTTATGATAAGTTTTTTCGTTATAAATTTGCGCCGCGGACTTTCAGGAATTCGTCGATATCCCGGTTGAGATATTCCGCGCCGACTGTATGCAGGGTATCATAGCACTCACGCAGATAGGAAAAAACGTCATACTCCGCAAACAGTCGGAAGACGGCTTTCCCGGACAGGGCGCGGTGCAGCTTGTAGTTCTCGATACAGAATACGGTGAATTTCATTTCCTTGCTCATGGGACCGCCTCCTTTAAACATCCGGGAACGTCAGCCGTCCGGTTTCGCGTTCCTCTCGCAGCAGACAGTACAGCGTTTCGGTGCTGTAATGCCAAAGCTTCGTCCGTTCCTGCTCCAGCAGGGCGTACAGCTCTGAGGAATACAGCTCGGCAAGCGCGTCCCGCTCGGAGATCCCGTCCCGCACGATCATATATTGGATCAGACTCTCGACACAGACAGACAGCAGCGCGGAAAAACGGTCGTCAGACATTTTGATCCCTCACTTCCACAGAGCGCACGAACCGAAGAAAAGACAGGGCCTTTTCGGTATGGAACGCCCATTGATCCTTCAGCCTCGCGGTCTTTAACCGGATCACGGTTTCTTCAAAGGACAGAATACCGGCTTCATAAAAGCGGAAGGTTTCGTATACGGCGTCGTCCGCGACAGGACCGACGTGCAGATCCGCTTCAACGTCAGCACACACGGTTTTCCGGTTTTTTGCAACGAAACGCAGCCAGTCGGCGTTCGCGGTCTCAAACCGTACGGTCCGCAGCGCTGGCAGCGCCCGCGCTGCGTCGAATTCATAGACGGATACATAGCCGAACCCGGTTTTCTCCCGAACGGCTTTTGTCAGCGCCCAGCGTTCTGCCTGTTCGGGCGAAGACGTCACATAGAAGCCGACGCCGAAATCCAGCGGCTTACCGTTGTAACGGATCTCCGGTTTCCCCACTATAACGGTGCTGCCGTGATAGAGAAGCATACGATCCCCCCCTGTCTCCTTTTATTATACCTGATTCCGGCGGTTAATGCAAGATGAAATATAAATTGTGGGGGAGGGCGAGTGCCGGAGAGTGCCGGGGGGCGAGGGGCAGGGGACGGAAAAGGGACCGGGCGCGGAGCCGGGTCCGGCTTATTACATATGATATTCGCGCGCGCCCGCCCGGCTCACGCGTTTTCCGCCTCGATCAGCGCCACGGGCAGGTCGCGGCTGAAGTCGTCCTTCTCGATGTGCCGCCGCTCGTGGGCGTAGGAAATCTGCTGCTGCTCCTCCGAGAGCAGGGAATTGATATACACGTTATAGTCCCCCTGCGGATCCGGCAGGGTAAACGCCTTCACGCGGACCGGCAGGGGCAGGGTCCGCACATGGATCTCGTTCATGCAAACCTCCTTCCGGCGTTCAGTCCTCCTTTGCGAACGCCTCCACCATTTTGATGATCTTCGTCAGGTCCTCCTTCGTCACCTTCGCGGAGGCGTCGAACAGGACCTTGCGCATCCGGAACAGCTCCTCCTGCTCGTCCGGCACGTCGTCGGCGTCGTCCAGCAGAAAGGCGACCGGGACTTCAAAGTAATCGGACAGCTTCGTCAGCGTCGCGGTGGACAGGCGCCTCGTGCGCCCGCTTTTCAGCTCCGTGAATACCGAGGACCGGATCCCCGTCGCCGCCGCCACCGCCGACAGCCTGACGCGCCGTTCGGCGCACAGCGCCGCCAGCTTTTCGTAGGTCGTCATAAAAAATCGCAGCTTTCATTTGATTTTTTGAAAAAACGCTTGACTTTTACAGAATTCTGTATTATGATAGGGACACGTTGAACAGAATTCTGTAATAATCGGCGTTCAACATGGATTATAATACAGAATTCCGTATTTGTCAAGAACCATTTTAACAAAGGAACAGTCCCATCAAGGGGACTGAGGAGGAGAAAAAATGTCAAGGACCGCCAGAGAGACGCGCGTCAAGTGTCCCTATTTCGTGAAAAACCTGCGGGAGCTGCTCGTTTGCGAGGGCTGCCTGCCGAACACCTGCATGACCACCCGCTTCCCGGATTCCGCGGCGAAGGCGCGGCACATGGAGACGAACTGCTATCTGCCCGACGGCGGGGACTGCCCGCTGGCAAAAGCCGTGCGCGGGCGGTATGAATAGCCGGCAAGGCCCGGCGGGAAAGCGCCGCGAGCGGCATTTTAATTTTAGGGCCGGGGGCCGGGGGCCGAGGGTCGGGACCTGCGGTCGGCATTTATAATAGGGGCCAGAGATCAGGGGCCAAAGACCAGGGGAGAGGGATCTGTACCCGGCTCCGTTTCCGAAGACGCCTTCTGATCTCTGACTCTTCGGCCCATATCTTTCTGTTTCTTTCCTCTTGACTATTATCCTCGCCCTGTGATATAGTACTTATGGGCATCGAGCTGATATGATCCGCAGAGGGATCCTCCGTGACCGGATCATAACTGTTCGGCGCCTTAACTATATCTTTGAGTGAATGATTTTCTACCGCCTCCTCGGCGGTTTTTTTATTTTCCCCCTCGGCAGCTTCCGCCGCCTCCGCCCCAAGCACGCGGAAATTCTCCTCTTGACTTTCACCACCTGTTTGGTATATATTATTTTTAGAAGATTTAGAAGATTTAGCGTTGATATTGCTCCGGTATTGTACTGGTGAAATGCCTTGCGCTCGATCTTCTTTTTTTATGTCTAAAAGACGGTTTCCTTCTTTTGCTTTTTGAATGTATGCTTCTATATTCCTTCTTCCGTATTGACATTGCTATTATTCGGTGTATAATAAGAATCAGAGGTTGGCTTATTTTTTTTGTTGAGAACTTTGATTCTCTGTGCCTTCCTCTTTTTTTGTGTGTTCAGCCGGGATCTTAATATCATAAAATAATCGTATCCCGTTTTTGGTAACTTCAACAATAGCATCATAAGTATTATAGATTCGTTTATTTGTCGCATTTGTCAATGCGACATTTCCTTTATAGTGCCAAAAACCAACAAAGTCCTTGTGCCCAGTGATATCTTTTGTATAGTATATGTCCTCAACGATCCGCCGGAAGACCTCCTTCACCTTTTCCCACAGCCCCGGATTCTTCTTGACCTCCTCCTCGCAGAACGCCCTCTGCTGCATCGCGCCGAAATACTGCGCCGTGATCTCCTCTTCAACGTAGTCCCGGATCTTGTCTTCCTGCAGCATCCAGGTCTCGTCCCTGTACGCCTCGGCCCGCTGCGCATACAGCGCCCGGCAGCCGTCCCTCTGCCCTGAAAAACCCACGCAGGAGCCGAAATTCTGCATTCCCGTGCCCGGCGGTATTTGTTTCATCCCGTGAAAAAACCGGCGCTTCGGTGGGCATTTTTTGGGGATCGCGCCTGCCGTCCCCGAAAAAAATACGGCAATTTGTATAAAATATGAACGGTCTGTAAACTTTAGTTGGTGCAAAAAACATAATTTGATTTTGCCCTTGCGGAGGATTTTTCTTTGTGCTAAGATGAATATGCAAAAAAAGCGTAAACGGAAAGGGAGGTGCATTTCATGAGCAAGCCTGTGTTTGATTTCTCCGAGCAGGATATCCTCAATGCGATCCAGAAGCTTCTGGAGGCGTTCAAGAAGGTCATGCAGTGGCTGGGGATTCTGGTGCTGCCGGAGGAAGGCGAGTACGACGGGTATCCCACGCAGTCCGGCGACGAGGAGCCCACGAATCCGTAAGCGCCCGTTTTAATAATTGAAATATAAATCTAAAGAGGTGCGATATTATGAATAACAATGGTCTTGAGATCGATTTCTCCTGGTCCATCGATAAATGGATCAGCGCGTTCAAGCGTCTGATCGACATTCTTGTGGATTTCTTCGATTCCATCGGCATCAAGCTGCTCAAGGACAGCGAGCCCGCCGAAACGGAAGGCGAATGATTTTTCCGGATATTGAATTTTAACAGATAGTGAGGTGCAATTATGGATCTTCTGAAAGCCTTTGTTGAGTTCCTGCAGGGCCTGTTCGCGGCGCTGACCGAGTTCCTCGGCAAGTCCATCCCGGTCGTCAGCGGTTTCTCGAACGTCAACATCCCCGGCGTGACCGACTGATTTTTCTGACTTGATTTTTTTCCAGTGAGGTGAAAAATATGCATTCTTCTTTTGATTTCAACGCTCTCATTCAGTTCCTGGTTGCGCTGTTCAACCTGTTCAAGGATCTCTTTGAGAAGGTGACCAAGAAGGACGAGGCCGAGGCCGAATAAGCCTGCCGTCAAAAAAGCCCGCCGTCAGGCCAATGTCATTAAGTTAATTCAATAATTCAAAAAAGAGTTTTCACAGAAATGTGGAGACTCTTTTTTTTGTGAAAAAAATCAAAGAAAATTTCAAAA
>CACZGD010000129.1 GCA_902780565.1 Oscillospiraceae bacterium | reverse complement strand
TACGCCTTCTTCTTCAAAAAAACACATATCCGTTCCACGTTCCCGTGTTTGGATATGTGTTTCTTTTTCTTTTTGGCTCTTATCTTAATGACATTGGCCGTCAGGCGGGTTTTTTTTATGCCGTGCCGTGCCCGACCGAAATGGTACAGGTTCCCGATTCTTCGCTTGCAAGTTTGTCTGCCGTGTGGTATACTGAAAAAGAAAGGGGGCGTTGGCGATGTCAAAAGAAGAATCGCTGCAGACCGCTGTGATGATGATTGAAACGGAAGGCTTCCGGGTCGATGAACAGAGCAAGGATTTGTGCAGACAACTGCAAGCCGGCGCGATTACGATGGAGCAGTATATCGATTGTGTGAAGAAAAAGGCGGGGGTCAAAAGCTGATGCCGTATGCGATCGACGCCTTGACGGCTGACTGCTATGAAGGGACCGACTGCCTGATCAACAAAATGGGGATCCGGGATGCAAAGCTTTTAGCGGAGGTGGAATCTGAGATCACCCTTGCAAAAACGGTTCTGCTGCTCGACCATCCGATCGGCGGGCGTTTTGATTTCGCGCATTACAAAGCGATCCACAGGTTTTTGTTTGAGGATCTTTATGACTGGGCGGGAACGATCCGAACGGTTGATATGTCCAAGAAGGGGACTCTGTTTGCAATGGCTTCTGTCGGTATATCACAAAAAAATAAACAAGAGTCAGACGTGCCTCAGTCCCGGGGCGCGTCTTTTTAACGTTCGGCATGCCCCGGCTCCCGGCCCCCCGGCCCTCAGCTCCCGGCCTTCAGCCCCCTGCCCTCGGCTCCCGGCCCCCGGCCCTCAGCCCTCGGCCCCCGGCCCTCGGCCCTCAGCCCCCGGCCCTCGGTCCCCTGCCCTCGGCTCCCGGCCCTCGGTCCCCTGCCCTCGGCTCCCGGCCCCTGGCTCCCGGCCCCCCGGCCCTCGGCCCCCTGCCCTCGGCCCCCGGCCCTATCCATTACTATTACAATTCTGAAACCTTCTCCCCGCCGCTTGCTATTCCGCTTTTGATATGTTACAATAAAACCATCAGACAAAAAAGGAGATGACCCTATGGGCTTTTTCCTGTTTTCCCGGGAGGAGCGCGAGGACCACGTCAACAACCGCGAGGTGCTGGATTTTGCGATCGGTCTTGCGGGGCAGAATATATCCTACGGCTTCATTTCGAGCCGCCTTGTGTATTTCTATGAGAATCACATGATGAGCAAGGCGCGGCAGCACTGGGTGGGCAAGTTCATGACCGCGACCTATATCTGGGACGCGATCAACGACGTGCTGGTCGGCGGCATCGTGGATAAGCGCCGCCATAAGCCGCTGCAGAAGATGCGCCCCTACCTGCTGTATATGCCGCCGTTCATTGGGCTGCTCTCGGCGCTGATGTTCGTGAACATCAACCTCGGCGATCTGTTCAAGATCGTGTGGCTGGCGGTGCTTTACTGCGCGTGGGATCTGCTGTATTCCTTTCAGGACGTGGCGCTCTGGGGTCTTTTGCCTCTCTCCACGCCGCACCCCGGGGACCGGTCGCGCATCGCGCACTGGGTCACGGTGGGCGCGGGCGCGGGCGGCACGGTCGCCGGCGCGTTCCCGCTGCTGCTCGGCTTCCTGCGCGATAGCCTCGGCTTCCGGGAGGCCGGGATCTTCACCGTGTTCGCCTTCGTCTTCGGGCTCGGCGGCGAGCTGGTGAGCATGGACGCCGCGCGGTTCCACGAGCGGGTGGATTCGCCCTATCACGAGGAGGAGAGCTTCCTGCAGTCGCTGACCATCGTGCGTCACAACCCCACGCTGATCTTTATTTCGCTGGCGCGGTTCTCGCTGGGGCTGGCGCCGCAAATCAACCCGACCTATTTCTTCCAGTCCGAATACCGCACGGAGGCCTCCGGCTTCCTGAAGGGCGGCATGGCGGAAACGCTGTACGGCGTCGTTTCGGGCGCGCCGGGCGCGATCGCCCTGCTGTTCGCGGGCAAGATCATCCCGCTGTTCGGCGGCATGAAAAAGACCCTGCTCGTCTCGCAGGTCACAGCCATCGGCATGCGCCTTGCCGCCTTCGGGCTCAGCAAGATCCCGGCGCTGCACCACAGCACCGTGCCGGGCTTTTTGGTGATGTGCGCTTGCGTCGCCGTGTTCAACATCCCCGGCGGCCTCATGGACGTGGCGCACCGCTCGCTGACCTCCGACTCCGTGGACGAGGTGGAGCTGAAAACCGGCATCCGCAGCGAGGGCGTCAGCTTCTCCATGCAGAACTTCACCACCAAATTCTCGGGCGGCGTGTCCAACCTCATTCAGAACTTCTTCCTCTTCCACGTGCTGCACTACGCGAAGGAGGAGGGCGACGACCTGTATATCGACCACCAGCCCCCCGAATTCTATAAATGGCAGTACCCGCTGTTCATGCTCGGGCCCATCGTCGGCAGCGTGCTGTATATCCTGTTCATCTCCTTCGTCAAGGATTCGGAGGATCGCCGCCGCGAGGTCGAGCGCCTGCTGCGGGAACGGCGTGAAGCCGCGGCCGTACACAGCGCGGCGGGCGAATAAGCCGCGCGCGGGGCTCTTCTCTGTCCCGGAACCTGACCCGCCCTGACCCCCCCGCCTCCCTCGGCCCTCGGCCCTCGGCCCTTCCCCCTTTCCCCGACTCCCTTCATTCCAAAAGGAGGCTTCCCATGAAAAAGCTGCTTTCCCTCATCCTTACCGTCCTGCTGATCGCGGGGGCTGCGGGGTCCGCGTTTGCCGCGGTCCTCGGGGACGTGGACGCGGACGGCTCCGTGACTGCTGCGGACGCCAGACTCGCGCTGCGCGCCGCCGTGGGGCTGGATGCGCTGTCCCCGTCTTCCGCCGCCTTCGCCGCCGCGGACGTGGATTTCAGCAAGGCCGTCACCGCCGCCGACGCCCGCGCCATCCTGCGCGCCGCCGTGGGGCTGGATATCCTGACCGCGGACGGTCCCGTCGCCGTGCCCAAAAAGGGCCTGCCGGACGCCGAGGCCGTGCGCAGATTCCGCGTCGCCATGGACTTCGCCCGCGACTGGCTTTCGCCCGTTTCCGGCGCCTACACGGTCGATAAGAGCAAAAGCGTGACCAAGGACGGCAAGACCTATTACCTTGCCAAGAACGCGAAGTACAAGGGCCTTGCCGAGCTCATCGCCGCCCTGCGTGAGTATTTCGAGCCCTCCGTCTTCAACGCCTACGTTAAGGAGCATTATACCTCCGGCAGCGAAGGGCTGTACGTGCTTTCGACCTCCGACGTGATCCTTCAGGAGACCCTCTCCCTTGCCGTCGCGGAGAACACCGAAACGCGCATCACCTTCGTCGTCACCGCCACGGGCGCAAGGGGGACGCACGAGGAGACCTACGTCATGCAGCCGAACAAATCCGGCACGTGGGTGTTTACCGGGACCTTCGAGCCGCTGTTCGGGACGTTTCAATGAGGACTCTTGACAATCCGGTTAGCCTGTGCTATAGTAAATCTGTAACAACATAACGTCAGCAAAATGAGGAAATCTCGGTGAAAAGCCGTCGCTACCGCCATAACCGTAATTGCCTTGCATAAGTCGGAATGCTCATTTTGCTCCGCTGACGGGACTCCACCTTTTGGGCAAGCGGAAGAGGTGCACCGAATCGGACCGTATCCCCACGTGGGATGGGGCTTTTGTCGTTATGATTCCGCCGCTTGCACGCGGCGGTTTTTTTTGTGGAAAAATGAGCCCGGAGCCTTCTATTATCATCGCGCGCGGCGCGCGCAACCGAAACTTTTCTTTTTTCTTTTTTATCTTTTCATTATCCTGAAACCCATGAAACGATCCACCCTACTCACCGTCTTTTTCACCCTCATCCTGCTGCTCCTGTTCACGGGAACGGTTTCTGCCGGCACGGTCACGGTGGCTGCGGAGGCGAAGCTGGCGGGGCTGGGGGAGCTGCTGCCGCCGACGGAGGTGACGCTTCTTGACCGCGAGACCGCGGCAGGGACGCTGGTGCGGGCGCTGAACGCCGCCGGGTACGCGGTGTATTACGGCGGCACGCCGGAATCCGGCTTCTACCTCGCCTATCTCGGGGACGGGGACGGCCCCGCCGCCTTTTCCGGCTACACGGGCAGCCTGCCCGACAAGCCGAGGGCCCTGCCGAAGGACGCGTCCTTCGCCCCGGAGGTCGCGGCGTACCTGACCGCGCACGCGGACTACTTCGACCCGGACGACTACCGCGTGAACTTCCCCGGCAAGCTGGGCGAGTTCGTGTTCACGGACGGCGCGGGCTGGATGTACCAATATAACGGCGCGTTCCCGAACGTGGCGCTCTCCGACTTTTCGCTGTCGGACGGCGATACGCTGATCCTGCGCTTCACCCTGCTGACCGGGCGGGATCTGAAGGGGGAGGTCCCCTTCGCCGTGCCGTCGCCGGTGATTCCCGCGCCCGAACGCACGACCGCGCCGCCGGAGCCCCTGCCCACGCAGGCGACCGGGCGGACTGAACCGACCGCGCCGACCGAGCAATCGACGCAGCCGATGCCGACGGACGCCCCCGCGACCGTCCCCGCGACCGAACCGACGACTCTCCCCGCGACCGAACCCGCCGTGCGCGCGACCGAGGCGGGGACGACGCTTTCTTCGTCCGCACCCGTGACCGTCCCCGCGACCGCGCCGACAACTCTGCCGCCGCCGGAATCCGTCCCCGGCCCCGCGCCGACGGAGGCGACGCCGGAAACGACCTCGCCCGCGAAAGCCCTGCCCTTCGACGAGCTCGGCGACGCGCTGACCGTCGTTCTGACCCTTGTTATACTTGCCGTGCTGATTGCATGCGTCGGCTGCGGCTTCTATAAAAAACGCAAAAGAAAAGGAGAATTCCAATGAAACACATGAAACTCTGCAGCGTGCTGCTGAGCGCCCTCTTCCTGTTTTCCGCCCTGTCCCTTGCCGCGTTCGCGGACGAAAAGACCCCCGCCGGGAGCGTCACGATCAGCTTCGAGGACTACGGCAACCGCGATTACCTCTATGACCTGTATGAAGACGACCTCTGCCATCCCGAGCCCTACGGCGAGATCTTCGCCCCCACCGAGGTGGCGATCTATGAGGGCGAGACCCTTGCGGACGCCGCCGTGCGCTTTCTGACCGAGAACAACGTGGAGTACGGCTCGTCCTCGCAGTATGGCTGGGCGCTGAGCTGGATCAGCTTCACGTCCTCGACGGGCGAAGCCGTGACCGAATTCGGCGGCGGCTCCATCACCCCGGACGACGATTACCTGACCCCCTTCTCGGGCTGGATGGTCGCCGTGAACAATAACTTCGGCTCCGGCCTGTCCTATATCCCCGCCGAGGACGGCGATATCGTGCGCTTTATGTATACCTGCGAAATGGGCGCGGACATCCACGGGGATTTCTATCATCCCTCCGCGGCGGTCACGAACCTGACCGTGACCGGCGGCACCCTGACCCCCGCCTTTGACGCGGACGTGAAGGACTACACCCTTGCCGTCTCCGCCGATACCGATACCGTCAAGGTGGCGGCGGAGCTCGAGAACATGAACGCCGTGACCACCTACAAAGCCGACGGCGTGACCTATAAGTACCTGCGCGATATCCCGGTCGAAAACGGCACCGTGATCACGGTCGAGACCAGCGCCGTGCGCTACGACAACACCACGTGGGAGGTCGTCGAGACCCTGACGGACAAGTATACCCTCACCGTCGAAAAGGAGCAGCCCGCGCCCGACGAGCCCACGCCGGACGAGCCGACCCCCGACGCGCCCGTAAAGCTGACCTTCTGGCAGCGCATCGTGAAGTTCTTCACGGACCTGTTCGCAAAGATCCGGGATTTCTTCCGGAATATTCCGAACTGGTTTAAATAATTCAGAGGGCAGAGGGCAAAGACCAGGGCCGAGGGCAAAGGGCAAAGACCAGGGCCGAGGGCAGAGGGCCGAGGGCCAAGGGTCGGGACCTGCGGTCGGCATTAAAAACAGGTGAGGCGAAGCCTTTCCGAAATTCCGCAAGCAGTATTGTGCAATTTGCGTTCTGTACCCGTGTCCCCGTGTTCCCGTGTATCCCCCGGCCCTTCCCCCAACACCCGATATCCAATATCGTCCGGCGTTACCGGACTCCCTCGGCCCTCGGCCCCCGGCCCTCGGCCCTTCAAAAAAAATGACAACATGAAATCGATTACCCGCCTTCTATCCATCCTGCTCGCCGTGATGCTTGTCACGGCGGGCTTTGCCGTGCCTGTCCGCGCCGAAACGCGGTATGACGCGGCGATCCGGGCGTGCTACGAGGGCTTGAAGGCGCGGCGGACGGCAGGAGCCCGGCTGCTCTCCGACCCTGCGTTTTTGGCGGACGCCGGGACCACCGGATCGGACTGGACCGCCTTTGCGCTGGCGCGGTACGAAGCCGGGGG
>CACZGD010000128.1 GCA_902780565.1 Oscillospiraceae bacterium | reverse complement strand
TACATTGCACCGAACGGCACTGAGGTGCCGTGCTACCGTGGTTTTGCACCCGTCCCGTTATACCCGACCGGGTTCGGACCCACAACGTCCCCCGGATACAAAAACGGGACGCCGAAGCATCCCGTTGTCTTATGATATTCCCCGCGTATATCCGGCTTTTCCCCGCGCGTGTCCGGTTTATTCCGCGAACGCGTCGCGGACGGCGTAATACGCGGGCTTGGGGTTGCCCTGCCCGTCCACGATGCCCCAGCCGGTTTCGACCGGGCAGTCGGCCTGTCCGCAGACGTAACAATGCGTGGAGTCGTTCCACATATAGATGAACGCGCCGATGCACCACGACAGGCTCTTCATCTCCTTGATGAGGTAGGAGAAGTAGGTCGCCTGCCCCTCGGGCGAGTGGGGGATGCCGTAGATCCCGGTGCCCTCGGACAGCTCGCGGTAGATATGGTTGGCGTATTCGCCCTTAAACAGCAGGTTCCACTTTTCATCGTCGGAGAGGTTCGCGTAATACTCGTCGAACTCCTCCTTCAGGGGCGCGGGCAGACGGGAGATGAAGGTATCCACGTCTTTTCGCACGTCCTCCTCGGAATCGAAGCCGTAGCTCTGCAAAATCTCCTTCTTCTCGGCGGCGGTCTTGGGTTCGCCGTAACCGATGTAGCCGAACTCGGTCATGAGGATGGGCTTGCCGGTCTCGATGCGGATGAGCTTGAGCGCCGCCAGATGGACGTTGATGTTCTTGACGATGTTCTCGAACGAGCCGAAATAGAGGTCCACGCCCACGTAGTCGCAATACTGATTATACTGTTTCATGAGGGGCGGGAGCTTCAGCACGCCGTCCGGGCCGCCGAGGTTATAGCCGATGATCTTCTCCCCGCGCAGGGGATACATGGCCTCTAACTGCACGCCGATGAAGCGGGCGGCCTCCTCCAGCGTGAAGGGCTCGGTGAAGCGGTCCACGCCCATTTCGTTGGTGATCTGGAAGCCGCTGACGATATCCTTCAGGTCCTCGAGGAAGAAGACCGCGATATCCTGAATGCCCTTGAGTCCCTCCTCCGTGCGGCAGTCGAGCCCGTAGGCGAGGTACTTATCGGGATAGGGGGTGATGGCAAAGACCTTGATGCCGTGCTTGACGTAGCGGGTCATCTCGGCCTTCCACTGCCGATAGGACTTGGAGAGCTTGCCGTTCGCGTCATAGGGGAAGGGGATATCCTCCCGGATCCAGCCGATGTTCGCGCCCTTGATGAGGTCGAAGTCCTCCTCCGGGTGGCAGACGCCCGCGATGAAGCCGCCGACGTTGTTCTCCACAGCGGCAGGGGCGCGGTCCAGAGGTCGGGTGAACATACCCAGCACGCCGGAGAGCCACGGCGTGATCAGCGCCAGCAGCAGACCGACCGTTTTCGATACCCAAAGCGGCATTTGCATAAGACAAGCTCCTCTCTATGATAGATATTTATGTATTTTTATTAAACCATAAATCACAGAGAATGTCAACGGGTAGACGGGTGTTCAAATATGAACATTTTTGATATTTTTTGTTAAAGAAACATGAAAATTCCTTCCCCGCCTTGCTCGTAAAGCCGGTCAGCGTCCCGGTCTTGCCGTCTGTGAGCAAAGTCTTCGCCTCCGCGACGGTGATGGGGCGGCCGCACAGCACGGTGGGGATCGAGACCGCGCAGCCCGTTTCCCTGCCCTCGCACTCGAACCGGTAGCGCCCGCGCCGGACCTCCCTGCCGCAGACCGGGCAGACGCCGACCGCCTCCCCGTAAAAGCCCGTGTAGTCGTCGCTCGCGCTGTCGCTCACGCTGCAGGCAAACGCCTCGGTGATCTCGGCTTCGGCAAGCTGCACCGCCTCGTCCACGGTCATTTCGCCCCGGTAGACGCTTTTGAGCGCCTTGCCCAGCGACGAGGTCTTGTATTTATCCATCGAGATCTGCATGGCGGACAGGCTTTCGATCAGGTGCCGCCCGCCCGGCAGGATGTGATAGACGTCCTTTTTCAGCTCGATATATTTGCTCTTGATCGCGTTGTCGATGATCCCGGTGCGGGTCGCCTCCGTGCCGAGCTCCAGCCCCTCGAAGATCGCGCGGTATTCCTCCATATCGTCGGTGGTCTCCGCCGCCTTTTTCTCGTCCCGGAAGGGGTTTTTGAGGTAGTTGTTCAGCGTTTCGATCGTGTAGTGCTTCGGCGGGGCGGTCTCCTTCTCCTTGGGATGAAAGTCCACGTTCACCTTGTCCCCGACCTTCACGTTCGGCAGGAGCTTGTCGTTTCGGTCCGTGTCGTCGAATTTCGTCCAGCCCGGCTGCACGATCACGGTCCCCTTGACCGTGAAGTCCTCATAGGTCCCGACCTTTACACGCAGCTCCGTCTTCTGCGCCACGCATTCCTCCGCGCAGAAGACCATCACAAACCGGCGCAGCACGGCGGAATAGACCAGCTTTTCGCGGTCCGAGAGCGCCCCCGGCTTCGGGAGCTTGAACGTGGGGGTCAGCGCCGAGTGGGATTCGATTTTCGCGTCGTCGAAGATCGTCTTCTTGTCCTTGAACACGACCGGGTAGCCCAGCCCCTTCACGCCCTCGAGGATCTTTTTGATCTTGTCCTTTTCGGCGGTGGCAAGGTATTCCGAGTTCGTGCGCGGGTAGGTCAGGTACCCGGCTTCATAGAGCCGCTGCGTGATGGACAGGCTCTCGTCCATCGGCATTTTATATTTCTTCCCCAAAAAATTTTGCAGCTTCGAGAGCGAATAGAGCTTGCCGGGGTTCAGGGTCTCCTTTTTGGTCTTTTTGTCCGTCACCACCGCGCCCGCCTCGTTCATCAGCGCCGCCGCCTTTTCGGCGCGCGCCGGGTTTTCGGGACGGAACTTATACTTCGACGTCAGGTTCACCGCCACGCCGTCGGTCTCGGCGTTCGAGACCAGCGCGAGGTATTTTTCGGGGACGAAGCGCTCGATCATCAGGTCCCGGTCGTAGATCGCCTTCACGATCGGCACGATCACGCGCCCCACGCGCAGCAGGGAGCCGGTTTTCAGCGTGCAGTAGCGGGTCAGGTTCACGCCGTAGAGCCAGTCGATATAGGTCCGGGCGAAGCCCTCGTCCGCTAAATTGTCGTATTCGGCGTCGTCCGGCATATTCCGCAGCGCGGCGCGGATGGTCTCCTCGGTCTGGTCCGGCAGCCACAGGCGCAAAATCCGCTTGCCCGTGACGCCGCTTTCCTCCACGCACCGGCGCACGATGATCTCCCCCTCGCGGTCCGCGTCCCCCGCGTTGACCACGGCGTCCACGTCCGAACGCGTGATGAGGGTCTTGATCAGCTCGAACTGCCGCTTCGCGCCCGCGTCCGTCTGCCCGCTTTTGTCCTTTTTTAAACGGTAACGAAAGGCCGCCGGAAAGCAGGGCAGCCCCTCCATGGTCCATTTCGTGTCGGTCCTGCCGGTGTAGTCCTCCACGTCGCAGAGCTGGAACAGGTGCCCGAACGCCCACGTGACCGCGACGTTTTTGCCCTCGAAATACCCGCTGCGCTTCGTCAGCCCCCCGATGGCGCCCGCGATGTTGCGGGCAAGGCTGGGCTTTTCGGCGATGATCACGGTCATGACTCGTCCTCCGTCTGCGCTGGGGTCTCCCCCGCCGCGGCTGCCGCCGCGCGTTCGGCCTCCTCCCGCTCCCGGGCAAGCTCCGCAAGGTACCCCTCGCGCGCTTTGCGCTTCTTCTCCTCCCGGTTTTTGCGGATCTTTTCGTCGTGCTTGCGCTTCTTCTCGCGCAAAAACCACGCCGTGTAGCGCTTATAGGCGCGGTCGATCGCCGCCACATAGTCCCAATAGACCTTTTGGTTGCGCGCCCGGTCCTCCTCGGTCACGAGCCGCACGCCGTCAAAATAGCCAAAGTCCCGCCGGGTATGCGCGCGCACCAGCACCCGGGCGCGGTAAAACGCGCCGACGGTCGCCCCGGGATTCCCGTTAAAGCGCAGGAGCGCCGCGTGCGCGCACTTGAGCGTCTTTTTCGGCGCGTAATAGGAGCCGAAGCGGAAATCGGACCACCCGAAGCCCAGCACGCTGCCGAGCAGCAGCCCCACCGCGAAGGACACCGGGACGGTTTTGACTGGCTTCAGCTTCAGCGGCGCGTCCTGCACCAGGGAGATCACGCAGAATTCCCCCTGCCGCCAGAAGAACGACGTCCCCTTCGGGAACGCCGCCCGCACCGCCGCCACCTCCGCCGGGTCCGGGGTAAAGGTCGGGCGGAAGCCCACCGCCAGATTCATTTTGACGACCACCCCGACGTACAGCCAGAACAGGTCCGGCCGCGTCACGGGCACGTCGTGGATCGCCTCGTACCACGGGATCTGCGCCACCGGCACGACGCGCATCGTCTTTTCGCGCCCGTCGAACGTCACCTCCGCCGAGAGCCGGCGCAGGAATTCCGCGGTTTGAGCAAGGCTGCGTTGATATCTTTTTTGGAACGGCAGCGTGACGGGTTCGTTCGACGCCAGCGCCGCCGCGATCATTTCAATGGACAAGGTGAGCATGGGAGCCTCCAGAGCCGGGCAAAGCCCGGGGATAATGGGGGAATCAGGGATCATAAGGGCCGGGGGCCGAGGGCCGAGGGTCGGGACCTGCGGTCGGCATTTGAAGAAATGGTCCCGGTCGGGACGCGGTTGGGGTACGGGGAAGGCGTGCCAACCCGGTAGCACGGCACCTCAGTGCCGTTCGGTGCAATGATATTATCAAAAACGTCCCGGTCAGGATTCGGTCGGGGGAACGGGAAGGCGTGCTACCGGGATCTTATACCCGGTTCCGTTTCCGGTACCTATCCCTGACCTCTGGCCCCTGGTCCCTGGCCCCCGATTACGAAAAACGCCGCCCGCGCGGGGGGCGCGGGCGACGACGCAAAACCGGAATTATTCCGCGGCGGGAGCTTCGGCGGGGGCCTCGGCGGCCTTCGCTTCGGCTTCCTTGGCCTTCGCGATCATCTCGTCGATGGAGAGCACGGCGGGACCGGCTTCCACGCGCGGACGGTCCTCTCTGGCGGGCGCGGGCTTTCTCTCGGGCGCGGGCAGGAGCGCCTTGATGGACAGAGAGATGCGCTTCTTATCGAAGTCGATATCGGTGATCTTGACCTTGACCTCGTCGCCGATGGACAGCACGTCCTGCGGCTTCTCGATGCGCTCGTTGGAGATCTGGCTGATGTGGATCAGGCCCTCCATGCGGGGGAAGATCTCGGCGAACGCGCCGAAGGTGGTCATGCGCACGATGCGCACGGTGATCTCGCTGCCGACGGGATAGTCGCGGCGCAGGATCTCCCACGGATTATCCTCGATCTTCTTATAGCCGAGAGAGATCTTCTTCTTCTCGGTATCGAGGCCCTTGATATAGACCTCCACGGTATCGCCGACGTTCACGACCTCGCTCGGATGCTTGATGCGCTTCCAGGACAGCTCGGTGCGATGGATCATGCCGTCCACGCCGGGGGCAAGCTCCACGAACGCGCCGTAGTCGGTAAGGGACTTGACGGTACCGGTATATTTCTGACCCTCGGCGGCCTCGGCCCAGAACTTCTCCTTCGCTTCCTTGCGCAGGACCTTCTGCGCGTCACGGATCGAGCCGACCGCTCTGCGGCGGCGCTTATCGATATCGATGACGGTGAACTTGACTTCCTTGTTGAGCATATCCTCCAGTCTGCCGTCTCTCGGCACGGTGGACAGCGACGCGGGCACGAAAATACGGATGCCGTTGGAGAAGACGATGAGACCCTTGCTGATCACCTCAACGACCGTTCCCTCAAGGATCGTTCCTTCCTTATTAGCTTCCACAATACCGTCCCAATGCTTCACCGCATCATAGCGACGCTTGGAGAGCATGATGGTGCCTTCCACGTCGTTCGTCTTCATGATGATCAGATTCAGCTCGTCGCCGACCTTCAGCTCCTTCAGCGGATCTGCGGTGGGATCGTCGGAATACTCGTCAAGCGGTACGTAACCGGTCTGCTTTCTGCCGATATCGACCTGAATCTCGTTCGGTGCGATGTGCATAACGGTACCAACGACCTTCTGATCGTTGTTCATGCTGCTGAGGGATTCCTCAAGAGCCTGCTCAAAGGACATTTCCTCGGGTTCTGCAGCGACCTCAACCTGTCCCGCGGCTTCGGTGGCTTCTGAGATGTTTTCAAGAATCTCGGACATTGTTTTGACTACCTCCTTAATCATACTATCCGGCGTGGACGCGCCGGCAGTAACTCCGATCGAACGAACGCGGGTAAAATCAATATTTTTTAGTTCTTTTGCGTTCTCGATAAGATACGCCTTCGTCAAAGCGGAACACAGGCGATATAGCTTTCCGGTGTTCGAGCTGTTGCGTCCCCCGATGACGATCATCATATCATTCTCTCCCGAGAGCCTTTCGGCCTCGGCTTGTCTGAGAGCGGTAGCGTTACATATTGTATCAAATAATTTCAGATTTGTACAGTATTTTTTTGCAAATTTTTCACAAATTTTAAATTCTTTTGCGTCGAAGGTCGTCTGACTCACCATCGTGACCGGGGAATCGGGCGAAATCGCCCCCGAAAGCAGCAGCTTTTCGAGCGCCTCGGCGCTGCCGAAGGTGAATTCCCGCGTCGAGACCCAGCTTTTGATGCCCCGCACCTCCGGGTGGCGGTCGTCCCCCGCGATCAGGATCGTATCCCCGGCGGCGGACTGCTTTTCGACGATCGCATGGATCTTTTTGACGAACGGGCAGGTCACGTCCGCGAAGGGACGCCCGCTTTGCGCGATCCGTTCAACGACCTCCCGCTCCACGCCGTGGGTGCGGATAAACAGCGTGGCGTCCGCCGGGCAGTCGGCGGGGTCCTCGGCCACCGTCACGCCGCGGTCCTCCAGCGAGCGGATGAAGTCCGGGTTATGGATCAGGGGCCCCAGCGTGCAGGCTTTGCCGCCCGCGTCCAGATGGGACGTGAGCGTTTTCACGGCGCGGTCCACGCCGAAGCAGAAGCCCGCGGTGGAGGCGAGGGTGATCTTCACGTCAGTCATGCAGCGCGTCCCCGGTCTTTCCCGACGCAGCGAGGGCGTCCATCGTCTCCCGCGCAAGCGCCACGATTTTTGCCACCACCTCGTCAAACGGCACGCCGGTGGTATCCACCGTCACGGCGTCGTCGGCGGGCTTCAGGGGCGCGATCTCTCGGTGGGAATCCTGATAATCCCGGTCCCGGATCTCCTGCAGCAGGGTCTCGTATTCCACGGGCGTGCCGCGCTGCTCCAGCTCCAGAAAACGCCGCCGCGCGCGCTCCTCGGCGGAGGCGGTCAGAAAGATCTTCAGCCCCGCGTCCGGCAGCACCACGGTGCCGATGTCGCGCCCGTCCATGATGCAGTCGTTCGATTTCGCAAGGTTTCGCTGCAGGTCGAACAGAAACGCCCGCACCGCCGGGACCGCGGAGACGTCCGACGCCGCCATGCTGGCCTCGGGCAGACGGATGGTTTTCGACACGTCCTCCCCGTTCAGGTAGACGTGCTGCTCCCCCTCCACGAACGCAAGGGTGATCGTCAGCTCCGGCAGCATCGCCGCCACAGCCTCCCGGTCCTTCGTCGGGATCGAGCGCTTCAGCGCCGCCACGCCCACCGCGCGGTACAGCGCGCCGGTATCCACGTAAATAAACCCCAGCGCAGCCGCCGCCGCGCGGGATACGGTGCTTTTGCCCGCACCGGAGGGACCGTCGATTGCAATGTCAAGCATGGTTTTGGTTCCTTTCTTTTCTTAAAATACAAATAGAAAATACAGATTCATTTCAATGCAAAATGCAGAATACAAAATTTCGGTTGCGCGCACAGCGCGCGATTGAAATAAGGTCCCGGTCGGGACGCGGTTCCGGGAACGGGACCGGGTATAAAATCCCGGTAGCACGGCACCTCAGTGCCGTTCGGGACATTGTTATTTTTCCGAAGCCTTCCGGTCCGAACCCGGTACCGGAAACAGAGTCGGGTACAAAATCCCGGTAGCACGGCACCTC
>CACZGD010000127.1:6524-9207 GCA_902780565.1 Oscillospiraceae bacterium | reverse complement strand
AGCGCTTCACCCGCAAGCATTTCGACTATACCTCCAACTGCTTCTGGCTGCCCGATACCTTCGGCTATTCCGCGGCGATCCCGCAGATCATGAAGGGCTGCGGCGTGGACTATTTCCTGACCACGAAGATCAGCTGGAACGATACGAACACCTTCCCCTACGATACCTTCTGGTGGCAGGGGATCGACGGCACGAAGGTCTTCACGCATTTCAACACCACGCACCATTTCCCCGAGCCAGCCGATATCATTGACCGTACCGCGGGCATTAAGCAGAAGAGCGTCACGGACAAGCGTCTGCTGGCGTTCGGCTACGGAGACGGCGGCGGCGGACCGATGTTTGAGGAGTGTGAATACGCCGAGCGTGTGCACGACCTCGCCGGCTGCCCCAAGGCAAATTATACCCTTGTCGGCGACTTCATGAAGCGCCTTGAGCAGGACGCGCGGCACCCGAACACCTATCGCGGCGAGCTGTATCTGGAGCTGCATCGCGGCACGCTGACGAATCAGCACACGATCAAGCGCCATAACCGCAAGAGCGAGCTTGCGCTGCGCGACCTCGAGATCGCCACGGTCTCCGACGCGCTGCAGAAAAACGAGATCGCGCGGGAGGATGCGATCGCCCCGCTGTATGAGACGCTGCTGCTCAATCAGTTCCACGACGTTCTGCCCGGCACCTGCATAAACCGCGCCCACGTGGAAAGCCGCGCCCAGACCGGCAAGCTGATCGCGGACGCGCGCCGCATGACGAAGGACCTGCTGTGCGGCGAGGGCGAAGACAAGCTGACGCTGACGAATACGCTGTCCTTCAGCCGGACCGACCCCGTGTTCATCCCGTTTACGGGCAAATTCGTGAAGGGCGAATACCCCCAGCAGGTCTATACGGATCTCGACGGCCGCAAAACGCTGATCGTCGCGGGGCTCTGCCTCCCCGCCTTCGGCAGCCTCACGCTGGAGCTGACCGAAGAAGCGCCTTCGCAGGCGAATACCGATCTCGTGCTGGACGGCGACACGCTCGAAAACGGGCTGATCCGCCTGCGCTTCGCCGAAAACGGCACCATCGCTTCCTATTTCGATAAGCGCGCCGCGCGGGAGCTTGTGGACGGCCGTCCGTTCAATACGCTTCTGATGGCGGAGGATCTGCCGAACGCCTGGGATAACTGGGACGTCGACGCGGATATCCGCTGCAAATTCCGCGAGGTTTCCGCGCTCAATTCCCGCGAGGTGTTGGGAACGGGGCCCGTGGCATGTATCATCCGCAGCGTCTACCGCATCAGCGAAAAGTCCACGGTCACGCAGGATCTCTTCGTCTTCACCGGCAAGCCCGGCGTGCGGTTCGATACCGCCATGGACTGGCAGGAGGACCATCGGTTCCTGAAGACCGCGTTCGATACCTCCGTTTACGACGATTTCGCGCGGCATGAGATCCAGTTCGGCTGCGTCAAGCGTCCCACGACCCGCAACAATTCGCTGGAGGAGGCGAAATTCGAGGTCGTCAACCATAAATATACGGATCTGTCCGAGCCGAACTACGGCGTCACGATCCTCAACGACTGCAAATACGGCATCACGGCGGAGGGCGGCAGCCTGCAGCTCTCCCTGCACAAGGGCGGCGTACATCCCGATCATCTCGGCGATAAGGACGGGATCCACCGCTGCGTTTACGCCTTCCGTCCGCACGTCGGCGGCTTCAACGCGGATAACGCGGTGCGTCCGGGCTACGTGCTCAACGTTCCCGTGCTGGTGAACGCGGGCGAAAAGACGCTCTCTTGCCCGATCTCCGTCCCCGAGGACGACGCGAACGTCATCGTGGAGGCGGTCAAGCCCTGCGAGGACGCCGAGCGCGCCTATATCGTGCGTCTGTATGAAGCAGAGGGCACGCGCACGAACACCGTCGTGTCCTTCCCGACGCAGGCGAAGCACGTTTGGGCGACCAATATGCTGGAGGAGCCCGTTGAGGATCTCGGCGAGGCGGCCGAGCTTGCGCTCAGCTTCCGTCCGTTTGAGATCAAAACGCTGAAGGTCCAATACTGATCCCGATCACCGAACACACCGAAAGCCCCGCCCTCCCGGCGGACGGCGGGGCTTTCCCCCGAATGAAAGATGGAAGAAGAGAAAAAGAAAAAAAAGCTCCCGCGCGGACGCGGCGGACTGATCTGCTTTCTGCTTGCCGTGTCCTGGGGGATCTCTCATTTTATGAATCAAAGCGACGCCCTCATGGCGGGGAACTCGGTGCTTGTGAGCGTTATCCTGCTCCTCTGTATCCGCCTCGTTCTGAAAACCTTCGGCATGCAGGGGGGGCGTTTCCCGGACAGGCCGGTTCTGTATCTGCTGCCCGCCCTGCCCGTTGTGAATCTGATCGTGAACGTCCTCAGCGTCGTTTCCGTCAAGCTCGGCGCGCTGTTCAGCACCCCCCCTGCGGAGATCGTGCTGACGCTGATCGGGCTCCCGGTCTTTTTCTGCGCGTATTTCCGGGTCCTCGGCAGAATCTGCGGCAGAACGCCGGTCGTAAAGGGCTTATTGGCTGCGCTGATGACGATGACGGGCTTTTATCTCGCCGCAAGGCTGGTCAATAAGATCGTTCTGCCGTTGCTTACGAAGGGCGGCGTCACGGCGCCGGCGTGGCTTTGGTCCGTCAGCGGCGCCTATACCTATATCACGCTGCTGATCTATCTGTTCTGCGC
>CACZGD010000127.1:0-6508 GCA_902780565.1 Oscillospiraceae bacterium | reverse complement strand
GCGGAGGTCCCGCTGATCCGGAAGGAGGAAAACAAAGAATGAAAAAAGAAGCGAATCTGGTCAACTACCGGATCTCGGATATGAAGTTCGTCAACCATCTGAACGGTCCGACGAAGCTGGAGCTCAACTACCGGTATTCCTATAACGTCGGTTATTCGCAGCAGAACACCTGCCGCGGCGAGCTGCGGGCGGAGATCGCCGATAAAACCGCGCCGGACAAGTTTTCGCTGGATCTGACGCTTGTCGGCGTGTTCATGACGGAGCCCGGCGTGCAGAAGGAGATCCTGCACCTGCGCACCTACGATATGCTGTTCCCGTATCTGAAGGCGCTGGTCTCCGCCTTGACCGCCACAGTCGGCGTGCCGCCGATCTACGCGCCGTATATCGATATTTCCGACAAGAGCATCATCAAATTCGAGATGCCGCGAAACGACGACGTATGACGAAAAAAGATATATCCCTGACGATCCTCAAGGTCGCCGTGGCGCTCACGCTCTTTGTGATCGCCATCGTGCATTACGATACGCTCTCCACGATCAGCGTCGCGGATCTGACGAGCTTTACGACGAACGTCCCGCTGATCGCGGTCGTCGTACTGGCGATCTATTTTGTGAAGGCGCTGGTTTTCGTGATCCCCGCCAGCCTCATTTATGTGGCGGTCGGCGCAGTCTTCGCGGGGCTCATTCCCGACCCCGTCGCCGCCGCGCTCACGGCGGTCGCCGTGAACCTTGCCGGGATCTTTATCGAGGTCAGCGCGACCTATCTGCTCGGGCGGTTCCTCGGCAAAGACGCGGTGTATCGGCTGCTCTCAAAGCGTGAGGCGGGAAAAAAGATCCTCGAAAAGAACCTCGGCGACAAGGCGAGCGTCCTGCTTGCGATCCGCGCGATCCCGGCGTTCCCGATCGACTGGATCAGCCTGTTCTATGGCGCCTCCGGCTGCCATTATCTCAAATACGCGCTCACGTCCCTGCTGGGGCTTTCCTGGCGCGTGATCCTGTTCACGATCATCGGCGACGGCGTCTTCAGTTGGATCCCGATGGATAAGATCATTCTGATCGCGATCTGTCTGATCCCCGTCGGCGTGGTGTATTATCTGATCAAAAAATTTGTACTCGACCCGAAGAAAAAGGCCAAAGAAGCCGAAATGATCGGGAATCTGCAAGAAAAGGATGTGGAATCTTGAAACTGACTGTGATCGGGGGCGGCGGCGTCCGCTCCATGTTCCTTGCAAAAAGCATTGCGCAGCGCGCGGCTGAACTGGATATTGACCGTCTGGTGTTTATGGATAACGACCGTGAAAAGCTTGCCGTCTTCGGCGGCATGGCAGGCAAGGTCTGTTCGCTGCTTGCGCCGCGTCTGCGGTTCTCCTGTACCGACAACGCGGTCGAAGCGCTGATCGGCGCCGACTACGTGATCACCACGATCCGCGTCGGCGGCGACGATATGCGCGTCAAGGACGAGCGTCTGGCGCTGTCCGCGGGCGTATTGGGGCAGGAGACCACCGGCGCCGCCGGGTTCTCCTTTGCCATGCGCTCCATCCCGGCGCTGCTTCGCTATTGTGAAATGGCGAAAAAGTACGCGAAGCCCGACGTGAAGATCTTCAACTTCACAAACCCTGCGGGGCTGGTGAGCCAGGCGCTTTCGGACGCCGGTTACGATTTTACCTTCGGCATCTGCGACGCGCCGTCCTCCATGCTGCACGCGATCGCGGAAATGCTCAGCGTTGAGCCTTCGCGCGTGCAGGGCGAGATCTGGGGACTGAATCATCTGTCCTTCTTTGATAAAATCACGCTGAACGGGAAAGATATATTGCCCGCGCTGATCGAAAACGACGTTTCCTATAAGAAGACGGATATGCGTTATTTCCGCAAGGACCTGCTGCTCAGAAAGCAGTTTGTCCCGAACGAATACCTCTATTATTTCTTTTCTTCGCAGAAGGCGCTCGGCAATATCCTGAGCGCGAAGGAGACGCGCGGCGAGCAGATCGCGCGGATCAACAAGGAAATGCTGCGCGAGCTGCGCGGGCACGACGTGAACAACGAATTCGATACCTGCCTGAAGATCTTCGAGAAGTATTACGGTATGCGCGAAAACAGCTATATGGCCAGCGAGACCGGCATCTCTCGCGGGACGCAGTGGCATTTTAATCCCTTCTCCAAGGATGCCGGCGGATATGCGGGCGTGGCGCTGCGGTATATGGAGATCGTGCGCTCCGGCAAGCCGGACAACATGATCCTCTGCACGAAAAACAACGGCATGATCCCCGGTCTGCTGGATTCCGATATTATCGAAGCCACGACCACCGTCACCCCGACGGGGACCGTGCCGCATCCGCACGATTCCTTCGATCCCGAGGCGCTGGAGCTGGTGCGCCGCGTCAAGCTTTACGAGCGCAGCGCCGCAAAGGCGATCCTCACAAAGGACCGCGCGATGGCCGTGGACGCGCTGGCGCTGCATCCGCTTGTGAATTCCTACGACGTCGCCTACGCGCTTGCGGACGCGTTTATCGAGCATAACAAGGAATACTGCTCCGGCTGGGACGCATAAAACTACGAACAAGTGAGGAATACCGATATGCAAATCAACGACGTGCTGCACGGGTTTCGGGTCGTGCGGCAAAGAGAAAACGCCGAGCTCGGCGGCACGCTTTGGGAGCTGGAGCATGAAAAGACCGGCGCGCAGCTTGCGTGGGTCGATAACGGCAATCCCAACAAGCTGTTCAGCGTCGCGTTCAAGACCCTGCCGTGGGACGATACGGGCGTCTTCCACATTCTGGAGCATTCCGTGCTGGCGGGCAGCGAAAGCTACCCTGTCAAGGAGCCCTTCCTCGATCTGCTGAAAAGCTCCATGAACACCTTCCTGAACGCGATGACCTTCCCGGATAAAACGATGTATCCGGTCTCCAGCCGCAACGACAAGGACTTCATGAATCTGACGCGGGTGTATCTGGACGCGGTCTTCAAGCCCGCGATCAACACGAACCCCAACATCTTCTATCAGGAGGGCTGGCATTACGAGATCCGCGAGCCGGAGGCCGAGCCGCTGTTCAAGGGCGTCGTCTTCAACGAGATGAAGGGCGCGTTCGCCAGCGTTTCGGAGCTGATGGACTGCGGGATCCGGCGGCTGATCTTCCCGGACAGCGTTTACGGCTATGTTTCCGGCGGTGATCCGGAAAAGATCCCGGACCTGACCTACGAACGCTTCCTGGACGCGCACCGGGAGTTCTATCATCCCTCCAACGCCCGCTTTTATCTGGACGGCAACGTGCCGCTGGAGCAGACGCTCGGGCAGATCGACGCCTATCTTTCCGGGTACGATAAGAACGAAGCGGCGCACGAGATCGCCCTGCAGGGCGCAGTGCCCGCCGCCTACGCGGAGGAGACCTATCCGCTCGGCGCGGAGGAGGACGCCGCCAACAAGTGCCAGATCGGCTTCGGCCGCGTGCTCGGCAACTGGTCCGAGCGAAAAAAGCTGATGGCGTTCGGCGTGCTTGCGACCTATCTTACCGGCTCCAACGACGCGCCGCTCACGAAGGCCCTGCTCGAAAAGGGGCTTGCGCAGAACGTGACGCTGTTCGTGGAGGACGGCATCGCGGAGCCGTATATGAACCTGATCGTCCGGGATACCGAAAAAGAGAATCTCTCCGCGATCCGTGACACGGTGCGCAAGGTACTGACCTCGATCGTCGAACAGGGGATCGACCCTGCGGAGCTGGACGCGATCCTCGCGCTGGAGGAATACTCCATCCGCGATATGGAGGAACCGGCAGGTCTGATCCGCAACATCACGGGGCTCAATTCCTGGCTGTACGGCGGGGATATCCTGCAGTATCTGGTCCACGGCGAAACCGTCGCCGCCGTCAAGGCCGAGGTCGGGACCGCTTATTTCACGGAGCTCATCCGCGAATTCCTGCTGGATGAGGCGCATCTTTCCACCTTTGTGCTCACGCCCTCCAAAACGAAGCGGCAGGAGATCGAGGAGAAGGAGCGCGCCCGTCTGCTTGCCGCAAAGGCGACGTGGACGGCGGAGGATACGGCGGCATATATCCGCAAGAACGCCCTGCTCGACGACTGGCAGGCGTCCGAAGACAGCGAGGAAGCCAGGGCGACGCTGCCCACGCTCGATATTTCCGACGTCGATCCCGCGCCGGTCTTCGTGCAGACCGAAAAGCTCGAGGCCGACGGCGTGCCGGTCTGGTTCCATCCCGTTCCATCGAACGGCATCACGCACGTGCGCGCCTATTATTCGGTCAACGACGTGCCGTTTGAAAGCCTTGCCGATCTGCGCATCCTTACCGCGCTGCTCGGCGAGCTGCCCACAAAGCGCCATACCGTGAGCGAGCTGCAGCTTCTGCGCCGCAGAACGATCGGAGACCTGGATTTTTCGATCGGGCTCTATCCCGACCGCGACCGCATGGATCGCTGCCGGGTGGCGTTCACCGTCGCCGTGAGCGCTTTGACGGAAAAGCTGTCGGCGGCCGCCGCGCTGGTGCACGAGATCATGACCGAGACGGTTTTCTCCGACGGCACCAAGATCCGCGAGCTGCTGCTGCAGGAAAAGAACGCGGTGAACCGCTCCCTGCTTTCCCGCGGGAATACCTACGCCATTTCCCGCGCCGCAAGCACGCTGCGCGCTTCCGCCGCCGCGGCGGAGGAGACCTCCGGTTATGCCTCCTATTGCAGGATCAAGGATTTCTGCGAGCATTTTGACGCGCAGATCGGCGATTTCCGCGCATTCGCGGAACAGGCGCTCTCGAAGCTTTACGTCGCCGAAAGGCTGATTCTTTCCTGCACGGGCGACCGTTACGCGCCGGACGCCGCCGCGTTTGTGCCCGCCCGTCACGGGGCTGCGGACGCGCCGTTCATGGAACGCAGCCTTCCCGCGGGAAAGACCCGCGAAGCCATTCTGATCCCCTCCGGTGTGTCCTACGCCGCCAAGGTCTGGCAGGTGCAGAACGGCAAGACGCCTTATACCGGCACACTCAGCGTACTCTCCACGATCCTGTCCTACGGCTATCTTTGGGGGGAAATCCGCATCAAGGGCGGCGCCTATGGCTGCGGCTTCCGCGCGCCGGTCTCCGGCATGACGTCCTTCTATTCCTATCGAGATCCCGCGCCGGTCGAAGCGATCGGGACCTTCAACGCGACGCCCGATTTTCTGCGGGACTTCGCGGACGGCGACGAGGACGCTCAGAAATACGTGATTTCCACCGTGGCGAATAACGAGCCGCTGCTGGAGCCTGCCGCCGCCGGCGAGGGCGCCGACCGGCTGCTGTTCACCGGCCGCACCTTTGAGGACGCCGTGCGCTTCAAGCAGGAGGTGCTTTCCACGGACAAGAAAGCGATCGCGTCGTTCATACCGTACTTCGAGGCGCTTGCCGAAAACGGCAACGTCTGCATCGTCGGCAGTGATACGAAGCTCTCCGGGCTGGATGAGGACTGGAAAAAATATACCGTCTGATCTGAATCCGTAATATGAACAGGGACCCCGTCGCGCGGACGGGGTCCTTTTGTAAACAGGCGGAATTTTATCTGCAAAGCACGATCTTCTGAGCGGTATCGCCGTGGATGGCGTAATGGATGATCCTGCCGTCCTTCCAGCGGATATCCACGGTCACGTTGCCGCGTGCCGCAAGCCCCCTGACTTCGCCCGTTTTCCATTTTGCGGGCAGGGCGGGCAGCAGATAGATGTGCGTCTCGTCCGACTGCAGCAGCATTTCCGCAATGCCTGCGGTGGAGCCGAAGTTGCCGTCGATCTGGAACGGGGGATGCGCGTCCAGCATATTCGGGAAGGTGCCGCCGTGGCGGTTATATTCCACCTCTCCGTTCTTTTCGGGCGTTACCCAGCGAAGCTGATTATTGAGGAGCAGCAGCGCGTGGTCGCCGTCGCGCAGGCGCGCCCAGAAGTTGACTTTCCAGCCGAGCGACCAACCCGTGCCGTCGTCGCCGCGCCGCTCCAGCGTGCGCTTGCAGGCCTCAAATAAGCGGAGGTCGCGCCCGTGACGGATCAGCGTGGCGGGGTGCAGCGCGTAGAGGTGGCTGACGTGCCGGTGATGGATCTCCGTCTCCTCCAGCTGTTCGTTCCATTCCAGCAGTTCGCCGTATTTGCCGATGGCAAAGGGCTTGAGCCGCAGCAGGGCTGCCTGCACCTCCGCAAGGAAGTCGTCGGTTTCCTCCAGCGCGGCGTAGCCCTTCACGATATTCGTGAACAGGGACTTCACAATGCCCTGCATCATGGCGGTGCTCTTCGAGGTCGCGGCTTCGTCCGCTTCGCCTTCCTTCCGGAAGCAGTTTTCGGAGGAGGTCGCGGGGCTGATCATCAGCGTGCCGTCCGTGTCCTCCACAAGGATGTCGAGGTAGAACCGCGCCGCCTTTTTCATCAGGGGCAGGGCGGTGCCGCGCAGGTTTCAGTCAGAGCAGATCCTGCAGCCCGTCCCTGTTGTAGTTCCCGTCCTTGTCCTTCGTGCAGGTCCACCTGAACTCCGGGACGGCGTACCTCACCTCGATGA
>CACZGD010000126.1 GCA_902780565.1 Oscillospiraceae bacterium | reverse complement strand
CGGCTACACAAAAGAGCTCCGCGTCGTTTCGTGGAACGACGGCGCTCCGAAACTCGACCTTCACGAATGGAACCCCAACGGCAAATGCTGCAGGGGAATGACGCTTTCCGACGAAGAGGGGCGCATCCTGCTGAAGGGCCTGACTGATTACTTTGAAAAGGAGGTGAACAGTGATGAAGCTTGAAGAAATTGACGTCGGCGCGTGCAATCCGTTCCGGGATTACCCGTTCAAGGTGAAGGACGACGCCGACATGGATATGCTCGTGCAGAGCATTCTGGACAACGGCGTGATGTTCCCCATCCTTGTCAGGCCGCAGTCGGAGATCGGGTACGAGATCGTCAGCGGGCACCGGCGTGTGTTCGCCTGCAAAAAAGCGGGCATCGAAAAGATCCCGGCACTGATCCGTCAGATGGACCGCGACGAAGCGGTGATCTGTATGGTGGACAGCAATCTGCAGAGAGAGAGCCTCTTACCTTCCGAAAAGGCGTTTGCCTATAAGATGAAGGTGGAGGCACTTTCGCATCAGGGAAAAGCTTCTGTCCAAGTCGGACAGAAGTCGTCCCGCGGGGTGGTTGCGGAGGACGCCGGCGAGAGCGAAACCCAGGTACAGCGGTATATCCGGCTGACGTATCTGATCAGGCCCCTTCTCGATCTCGTCGACGAGGGCAGAATTGCGCTGGGGCCCGCGGTGGAGCTCAGTTACCTGCCGGAGGAAGCGCAGAGGGCGGTGTACGACTACTACACGGAAAATGAAGTGACGCCCTCGTATTCGCAGGCCAATCAGATGAAGAAGCGCAGCGCCGAAGGAACGCTCACGCCGGAAACGATGCTGCAGATTCTCGATCAGCCGAAGGCGAATCAGGTGGAGATGTTCCGCATCCCCATTGAGCGCATCCGCCCGTTTTTCAGTCCGAGGGTGCCGAAGGAGAAGATGCTGGACGTGATCGTGAAGGCGTTGGAATACTATGCGAAAGCGCAGGAGCGCAAAAGGAACAGCCGCGACGCGCGGTAAAATCAATCATTATCAAGCGAAAAAAGAGGTTATCGCCGAATTCTTTTTTAACCTCATCTATTTTTTACAACACGGCATAACCTCCGATTTTCAAAAAGAATTTACGGAGGTATTGAACCAATGAACGAAACCGAAAACAGAATCCCGCGGATGCGGACCTTACCCAAGGCGATGGAAGAGATCAAAGAAGCGGACCCCGGCACGCAGCTGACGCTCCCGACGCTCAGAAAGCTGGTGGACCGCGGCCTGATCGGCACCGTGCCGCTGGGAAATTACAGACTGGTCGATCTGGACAAGCTGCTGGCGCTGCTGTCCGACGGCGTACCGGAGGAAGAAAATCCCCCGAAGATGCCCGTCGGCAGAAAACGCCGGAACGCCTTTGCAGACTGACCGCACATTTGCAACCCAAAAGAAAATACTGTAAAGTGAAAACCGTCCCGGCGACGGGGCGGTTTTCATCGAAAGGAGCAAGCGTATGGCTACCGTTACAAAAAGAGGAAACACCTATCTGATCCGCGCGAGCGGCGGCGTGGACGTAAACGGAAACTATATCCGCAAAAGCAAGACGTGGAAGCCTCCCGCGGGGTTATCCGCGCGGGAAATAAAAAAGGAGCTGGAGCTGCAGAAGGCGCTGTTTGAACAGGAGGTGCAGGCCGGAGAAATCTTTGACCAGAACGTCACTTTGGAAGAATTTGCAGAAAGATGGCTTCGGGATTACTGCCAGCCGCAGCTCAAGGCAACGACCTATCAGAATTATAAAAGCATGCTGTACGACCGTATTCTGCCCGTGCTCGGCAACATGAAGCTTTGCAAGATCCAGCCGCAGCATCTGATCGCATTTTACAATTCGCTGCGAGCGCCGGGCAGCAGAAGGAAAAGTTATTATCAGGCCGATCCGTCGCTGAAAAAATACCTTCGGGCACATAAGATCACGCAGGAGACGCTGAGTAAAAAGGCCGGTGTTTCCTTCAATACGGTCCGCAACGCCCTTCGGTGTAAAAATATCTACGGCGCTTCGATGGAAGCGATCATGAACGCGCTGGAGCTTCCGCCCGAACGGTTTTTCCACCGTGCGGACGAGCCCACTGCCGTCTCTGGTTCCACGGCGCTGTATTATCACCATTTGCTGCAGTCTCTGTTTACCACCGCCGTGCAGTGGCAGATCATCCAGTCCAACCCCTGCTCACGGGTCAAACCGCCGCGAAGGAACCGCGCGGAAGCGATCTGGCTGGACGACGCGGAGGCGATACAGCTTCTGGAATGCCTGAATTCGGCGGAACCCGTATACAAAACGTTGTTCACGCTGTATATTTTTACCGGCATGCGCAGAGGGGAAGCGCTGGGACTGAAATGGACAGATATCAATTTTCAGAAACAGCTCATCGATATCAATAAGGAGCTGGTCTACGTACACAAGGTCGGCGTTAAACTCGATACGCCGAAAAATGATTCCTCCCGGCGGGTGATTAAAGTGCCGCGACCCGTGATCGATCTGTTGGAGGATTGGAGGGAAAAGCAGGCGCTGAACAAAGCCACCTACGGCGATATGTACGAGGATTCCGATTTTATTTTCACTAATAAAGTGGGGAGATACCTGCATCCCGATACCGTTTCTTCCTGGTTTTCCCGTTTTGTGAAAGCGCACGATCTGCCGCCGATCCATCTGCATTCGCTCCGGCATACGAACGCATCCATTATGATTGCCAAGGGTGTGGATCTGAAAACGGTGTCCAAACGTCTCGGCCACGCCGATCTGCAGACAACGATCATGATCTATACCCATCAGATCAAAACCGCGGACGAGGCCGCGTCCCAGATGCTGGACGACCTGTTTTTCGGAAAGAAAAATGAAGACTGACGGGCGGGATAAAAATGCAGACATTGAAAATTGGGGAACAAAACGGCAGATAAAAGGCCGCTTTGTTCCCCAACTTTTTCTTTTACAATATGAAAATGCTTTTCCTGTGTGTCGGAACCATTTGGAACAAATTTGGAACAAATCGATTTTTGGCCTGTTTTCGGGCCGATTTTTTGGAGACATAAAAAAGCCGCAACCCCTTGATACATAAGGGATTGCGGGGTGGAGCTGGTGGTCAGAATCGAACTGACAACCTGCTCATTACGAATGAGCTGCTCTGCCATTGAGCCACACCAGCAAATATTGCGTTTACGAATGGATATTATAGCAGATTGAAACGGAATAATCAAGAGGAAAATGAAAAAAATAATAGAAATCGAGAAAATATTTTGCCGATCCGGGCGGGTACAGACGGGGAAACGGTGCGGACGTAGATGGAAACGGCGCGGGTATGTGACAGGGACGTTGCGCGCGGGCGGCGCGGGAGCGTGACGGGCGGCGGTTTGTTCGCGATCATGGAGCGGGGGAGCGCGGGACGATTTTATAAGAGCCCGCTGCGGCGCGACCGGCTCGGATGTATCGGGGTGTGCGCTGTGCAGTCACGGGCAGGCGCCGTGCATCACGGTGCGGGCGTAGATGGAAACGGCGTAGGTATGTGACAGAGGATGTTGCGCGCGGGCGGCGCGGGAGCGTGACGGGCGGCGGTTTGTTTGCGATCATGGAGCGGGGGAGCGCGGGACGATTTTATAAGAGCCCGCTGCGGCGCGACCGGCTCGGCTGTATCGGGGCAAACGCCGTGCAGTCACGGGCGGGCGTTGTACAGTCACGGGCGGGCGCCGTGCATCACGGTGCGGGCGTTGTACAGTCACGGAACAGTCACGGACCGGCGCGGGGTACATAACCGTACATAACCGGAAAGGATGAGGACAATGCGATTTTTGTTGGCGTTTGTGGTCGGCGGGGCGATCTGTGTGGTGGGGCAGGTGCTGATCGACAAGACAAAGCTGACCCCGGCGCGGATCCTGGTCGGCTTTGTGCTGGCGGGGGTGCTGCTCGGGGCGTTCGGGGTATACGACCGGCTGGCGGACGTCGCGGGCAGCGGGGCGCGGGTGCCGCTGTCCGGCTTCGGGAATCTGCTGGCGACTGGGACGAAGGCGGCGGTGGACGAGCAGGGGCTCATCGGCGCGCTGACGGGTCCCCTGACCGCCGGGGCTGCCGGGATCATGGCGGCGATCCTGTGCGGGCTCGTCGTGTCCTTTTTCACCAAACCGAAGTCGAAGTGACGGCGCAGCCGGGCGGGGTTGTCACAAGGCTTCCGACCCGGAGACGGTCGGGAGATGGGAGGCGCGTCGCCCTTGTAGCACGGCACCTTAGTGCCGTTCGATGCAGAAGATATTTTTCAAATACCCTTCCGTCCGGAACCAGTCATCGGAAACGGAGCCGGGTTGATTTCCATTGGTAGCGCGGCAGCCGAGACCCGCCGCGTTACCGGGGGATTGGGACCCCATCCCGTGACACCCGACCGGGTTCGGACGGGGAGGCCTACCAAAAGATAGAAATGTCCCGAACGGCACTAAGGTGCCGTGCTACAAAGAATCGTGACCCCGTCCCGTGACGCCGGACCTCATTCCGTTATCCCGCAAAAACCGCAGCGCCGAGGGGGCTTTCCCTTCGGCGCTGCTTTTATATGGATGGTATTCTTTTTTGATGGGATAAACGACCGACTGCGTCTTCGCGTTACGCCTTGAGCCAGTCTTTGGGGTCCTCAAGGCCCACGGCGGCGCGCAGGATGAGTCTGGCGTCGGCGGCGGTGATGCCGGGGGCGCCGTCCACGTCGGCGTTTTTGAGCTGGACGTCGGTGAGGTGGTCGTCCAGCCCCACGGCGGCGCGAAGCGCAAGTCTGGCATCGGCGGCGGTCACTTTCCCGTCAAGATCCACGTCGCCGGGGGCGGCGGTCTCCTCGGGCGGGAGCGTTTCGCCGGTCTGGTGGGTACTGCTGAGCTGCGTCCCGCAGACCGCGCAGTACACGACCTCGTCCCATTCCTCCGGCGTGTCGGCGGTGGAGGGCGTTTCGTTTTCGCGGACGGGCGCGGCAGGGGAGTGCCCGGTCGCCGGGACCTCGTCCGTCGTGTAGGCGTCGCCGCAGCGGGAGCAGGTATGCGTCGTGACGCCGCCCTCGGTGCAGGTGGGCGCGACGGTCACGGCCACGTAGTCGTGCCCGAGCGCCGGGACCTCGTCCGTCGTATAGGCGTCGCCGCAGCGGGAGCAGGTATGCGTTGTGACGCCGCCCTCGGTGCAGGTGGGCGAAACGGTCACGGCCACGTAGTCGTGCCCCAGCGCGGGAAGGGTGACGGTTTTCACCTGCGTGGTCAGGCTCTTGTTCCCGAAGCGGGCGGTGTAGACGATCGCTCCGTCCTCGGTGCAGGTGGGTTCCGTGCGCTGCACGACGGTCTTTTCGGATTTCTCCGTCCAGACGTGGGTCTTGTCGTTTTTGCAGACCTTTTCGGCCGTGCAATAGCTCAGGTCCTCGGCCCAGATATAGGTCGCTTCGCCGTAAGCGTGGCCGGTGGCGGGCAGGACGACGGTCTTTGTCTGCGCCTCAAAGCATTCGTTTTCAAAATGCGCGTAGTAAACGGCGACGCCGTCCTCGGTGCAGGTGGGGTCGTTGCGGCGAACGGCGGCCGTGCGCTTTTCCTCCAGCACGTGGGTCTTGTCGCGCGCGCAGACGGCCTTTGCGACGCAAACGGCGTTGTCCTCGCTCCAGACATATTCCGGCGTTCCGTAGTCATGGCCGAGGGGCTTGGTCTCCTCGGTCGCTCTGGACAGCTCGGCGCCGCAGTCCGTGCAGCGGACGACGAGCTCATAGCTGCCGGCCGTTTCGCAGGTTGCGGGCACCTCATGCTCTCTGACCGCCTCGCCCGGCGTATGGGTATGCAGATGGAGCGCGGCGTTCAGGAGCGCTTCGTTGCCGTCGTCCACCGCGATTTTGTCCCAGTCCTCCCGGGTCCCGGGATAGGCGTAGAAGACGTCGGTCAGGTTCCCGTCGGTCCCGAAGGCGTTTTTGCCGATGCTTTCCAGCGACGTCGGCAAATAAACCTCCCGGATTTCCGGGCAGCGGGCAAAGGCGTTTTCCCCGAGGCGGGTCACGCCCTCCTCCACGACGACCTCGCGGACGTTGATCCCGAAGAAATCGAGGATCGGGATGCCGTCCTCAGAATCGTCCGTCGCGCCGGTCCCCGTGATCACAAGCCGGTAAAACTCGGCGTAGGCGGTCCCCTCGGCGCCGTATTCGGCGGGGTCCTCCACCGGGCTGCCGTCGTCGATATGGAACCAGACGCCCTCGCCCGTCTTTTCGAGCCGCCACGTGACGTGCTCGCCGCAGTCGCCGGACATATAATTGTCATTCATCCAGTCGTCGAACCACGGGGTATTGTTGAAGACCTCGCGCACACGTTCGGCGGGGTGCCGGTCGGCGGCCTCCTCCTCGCCCGCGAGGCAGACGGCTTCCAGATCGCCCGTGAAGTTGACGGTCGTCAGGAAATGGTTGTTGGCGAACGCCATCCCGGCGATGTAGGTCACGCCGTCGGGGATGGTGATTTCCGCAAGCCCGTCCACGGGCGTCCAGTTTTGCTCGTCGCCGAAACCGGCGTTGCAGGACTCGAAGGCGAACGCGCCGATCTCCGTGAGGCTC
>CACZGD010000125.1 GCA_902780565.1 Oscillospiraceae bacterium | reverse complement strand
AGGATATCACATGGAGAGCGGAAATAGATCTGCGAAGAATGTGATCTGGTGTGTTCGGAAGAAGTAATGATAAAGTGAATGAATAGATGATCATTCGGGCAAAAGACAGGGGACGGTTCCTTGTCTTGAATGCGGGATCGATGGTTTTTCGTTCTCTGATCTGTTTTGTCACATTTTGATGGTATTTGTATGGGTCAACCGAGGGGTCAACCGGAAGGGCGAAGCCCGGGAAGCCTTGTGGCGTAAGGGTTTACAGCCGTAACGATCCCAGCAATACGGGCTCAAAGGCGCCCGTCGCGCTCCGCAGTTCAGCAAGCGCTGACATATCCTTCAAAACCGCGAAATCCTTGGAATTTCAACGATTCCGGGGGTTTTCTTTTTGTCCCCTGTCTTTCCCCTGTCTTTGCACTATCCGAAAGGGTCTGTTCGTGTTGTCTGATTTGTGAATAAATAATAAACTGTTACAAAGAAAGCTTGACTAACTATTAATAATTATGATAAAATATGCATTAAATAGATGCCAAATAGATGCGCACGTCTTATATCGTTGTGCTTCTCCGGCAGCCGAATACAAGGAGGTTTTTCAATGACACACACATCCATCCGTAAACCCCTCAGCGTATTGCTGAGCATCCTCATGGTCCTGTCCGTCTTCGGCGGTATGAGTCTGACGTCGTATGCGGCTCCCAAGACCGATCCCGAGCTCCCCGACGCCATCAAGGACTGCATCTATCGGGACGACTACTACGGCTATTATGCGAACGTGCCGTTCGCGGAGACCGGCTATGCGGATATGCTGGACGGAGCGATCATACTTGACGGGATCACATTAGATGCAACAAACTATTCGTATCGATTCTATGATCAGAACGGGACGGAGATAGAGGCTCCATTGGTTTACACAGCCGATGAACCGGGCACAATGTTCGGTTTGTCTGAAGACGTTACGATATACGTAAAGGAGTTTGCTCTTCCGGACCCGCTTCCCAACCCCTTATACATCGTAGCCACCGCGCCTGCTCCCGCTGCCGCCGTCATCACCTGGATGCTTGACGAAGACACCGTGATCGACACGACCGACGTAGCTTACGGCGAAATTCCCACGCACGCCGACCCGACCAAGGACGCCGATACGTATTACACCTACGCCTTTGCCGGCTGGACGCCCGCAATAGAGGCTGTTACGGGCGACGCGACCTACACCGCGACGTTTAACGCGGCGGCAAAGACGTTTACCGTCAACGTCAAAAATCTGAAAGGCGTAACGGTCGCCGCCCCGGAAGTGACGGGCGAGACCACGGTCGCGGAGCTGAAGGAGCTGCTGGCCGATCCGGCGGAGATCCCCGCCGCCGAGCAGCGGATCATTTTCGCGGGCAAGGAGCTGGAGGACGGGAAAGCGCTCAGCGAATACAATATCCAGCAGGGATCCACGCTGCATCTGATCGGCAAAGCCCATACGATCACCTGGAATAACGACGACGGTACGCTGATCGACACGACGAACGTCGCTTACGGAAGCGTTCCCACCCACGACGATCCCGTCAAAGAGGCCGACGCGCAGTATATCTACACGTTCGCGGGCTGGTCGCCTGAGGTGACGGCTGTGACCGGCGACGCGACCTACACCGCGACGTACACGCGCGAGGTCAATCCGGACGCCCCGCCGCACGAACACAGCTTCACCTATGCTGCTGATGCTGCGACCCTGACCGCCACCTGCCAGAACGACGGCTGCGGCCTGCCGGACAGCGCCGTTTCCTTCACGATCAACGCCCCCGCAAAGACCAGATACAGCGACCGCAAATCCGCAGCCGCAACCCTCACCGGCGTTGACGCGTTCAACGAAGCCACCGGCAAAACCGTTTCCGCCGACGACATCGTGTATTACAAGGGCGAGCAGCAGCTTGACGCCGCCCCCGAAAACGCCGGCACCTATCAGGCGCGCATCACCGTGGAAGGCGCGACCGCCGTTGTAGAATATACCATTGCCAAGCTGAACCCGGTCGTTTTTATGCCGGACACCCGGAACGCGACCTACGGCGACACGCTGGCTGATGTGAGCCTGCCCACCGACGCAAACGGCGTTTGGACCTGGAAAGACGACCTCACCACAAGTGTCGGCAACGCCGGAGTAAAGACCTTCACCGCCGTTTATACGCCCAACGATGAAAACTACAACACCAGGGAAGTGGACGTGACCGTGAACGTGGCCAAGGCGAACCCGGATTATCAGATCCCCGCGAACCTGACCGCAACCGTCGGCGACACGCTGGCAGACGTGACCCTGCCCGACGGCTGGACATGGCAAGACAGCACCGAACCCGTTGGCGCGGTTGGCGAAAAGACCTTCAAGGCCACCTTTACGCCCGCCGACACTGCAAATTACAACGTTGTGGAAAACATCGACGTCACCGTGACCGTCAGCGCAAAAACGCCCGACGATCCCGAGGAGCCTGCGACTCCCACCGATCCCGACGCTCCCGCCGAGGAAGGCTTCTGCCCCTTCTGCGGCAAGACCCACAACGGCGGCTTCCTTGACAGACTGACCGGCTGGGTGCATTACCTGCTGGCTCTCCTGACGGTGGTGTTCAACTTCGTTACCGCCATCCGCTGAGGAAAACGACCGAAAAGCGCCCGCGGCGCGGCAAAGCGCCTACGGTTCGCCGCGGCGGGCTGATCCGTTCCGTTCACGTCGTCATCCATAATGAAGACAGGGGACGGTTCCTTGTCTTTGATGCGGGATCGATAAACAATCAGGGGACGGTTCCTTGATTGACTGTTAAAAAACGGAATTCAGGCGACAGAGCGGGGTAGTCCCGTCATCCGAGGTCGAGGCCCGACCGCATAAAGACAAAAAACAAAACCCGGGGAGCTTCCTCGGGTTTTGCTAAGACCGGACAGGGGACGTATCCCTGTCTTCAGCCGATCGGGTCGATTTTATAGTGCCGGAGGTTGGCGTCGATAAACAGCGCGCCGACGTCGAGCGTATGCAGGAAGGTGCCGTCCTCCATCGGCAGGACGGTCAGGTCCTCGCCCTCGCCGCCGAAGTTATCGATCAGCTTCGGCTGATACGAGATCCTGTCAAGGAGCTTGGTGACTGCGCCGTCCGTCAGGCGGATCGCGTAAACGGCGCGCGTGGGGTCGTTGGTGCCGACGTAGAGCGTGTCCTCCCATACCTCGCCGCCCTGGATCTCGTCCAGCACGACGGAAAGCGGGATCTCCCGGACCAACGAAAAATCGGACAGCCGGTATTGGTACAGCCGGTCCGTATCGTTGCAGTCCGCGACCAGAAAATCCTCCCCGTAAAAGGCGACCCACGGCAGGCCATCGGTGAAGAGCTCGTTCGGGAACGTGTGGTATCTGCCGGTGAACGCCAGCGTTTCGGCGTCGAACACGGCGACGGTCGGGTTCTTCCAGACCTTGCTGTCCTCCATCGCCGCCAGCAGGACGCCGTTCCGGCAGCTGATCCCGCCCACGTGTTTGAGCCCCAGATGTTCGAGCCCCTTGAAGGGGGACAGATTCGCCGCCAGAATCTCGTCGCCGTCCATGCTTGTGCGGATCAGCGCGCTTTTGCCGCTGAAGATCCAGGCCTCGCCGTCCGTCGTAACGCCCTGCGAGCGCGTCAACGTTTCAAACCCCACCACTTTTGTCGTGCTCTCAAACGGATACACGTCCCCGTTGAACGCCGTGTTGGCGGTATTGGACAGGGAGATCAGCAGACAACTGAGCAGGGCGAGCAATCTCCTGAGGTGATTGAGCAGGACCATAGGCTTGCCTCCTTCACGTTGTTTTCCGTATCCATGATATACCGCCCGGTCGGGAAAGTCAAGAGGCGGCGCCCTTTTTGCAGCCCTTTCACAGCGATGGCGGCAAAGCGGATCGGCTCCGCGCATATCGAGGCGCCGGGATCGTTACGCGAAAAAGCCTTGTTGTAACCGGATGTTAACCGGATGTTAACCCGTGTTGCTTGCCGCAACGGGGCGAAATCTGCTATGATCTCAGCGAGAACCGAAGGGTTCGATCAATCAAGGAGGTCATGAACCATGTTAAGTGAAAACATCAGAACGATCCGCAAGTCCAAGGGGCTGTCGCAGGAGGAGCTGGCGGTCCGGCTGCACGTGGTGCGTCAGACGGTCTCGAAGTGGGAAAAGGGGCTTTCCGTCCCGGACGCCGATCTGCTGATCGCCCTTTCCGAAGCGCTGGACGCGCCGGTCAGCACCCTGCTCGGCGAAACGGTATCCGCGCCCGAGGCGCCCGAGCTGAAGGCGATCGCCGAAAAGCTGGAGACCCTCAACGCCCAACTCGCGCGGCAAAAGCGCGTGAAAAGAAAGGCGCTCCGCTGGTGCCTGATCGCGCTGTGCGTCGTCATTGTCCTGATCGGCGTCGGGCTGTTCCTGGCGGACAGCCCCTACCTCGGCTGGAACTACGGCGACCCCGAAACGGCGGTGCTCGGCGTCGGCTTTCACGCTTTCGAGTGGGTCTTCGTCCGGGTTGCGCCCTTCGTGCTGCTCGCCGCGGTCGCCGGGCTCGTCCTGACCGGCAGGAACTGAAAGAACATAACAAAAAAGGAGATACGGCAGAATGGATACATCACTTCTCAAAGAGCGCCTGATCGAAGGGAACCGGGCGTATCAAAGGACCGTCGACAGGGCGCTGCTGACCGAAACGGCGGTCAACGGGCAGCATCCGTATGCGGTCGTCGTCTGCTGCGCGGATTCGCGCGTGATCCCGGAGCAGATCTTTCACGCGCGCCTCGGCGAGCTGTTTGCGGTCCGCGTGGCGGGCAACGTGCTGGGCGACCGGGAACTCGGCAGCGTCGAATACGCGGTGGAGCATCTGCACTGCGGGCAGGTGATCGTCCTCGGTCACACGTTCTGCGGGGCGGTCGCCGCGGCGCTTTCCGGCGGCGGGGAGGGCTTCGTGAAATCGATCACGGACGAGATCCTTGCGGCGATCAGCGAAGAAACGGACCCGGACGCCGCCTGCCGCCTGAACGTTTTACACGCGGTCAGCCGCCTGAAAACGGCATTTGCCGCCTGCCCCGCGTTTGCGGACACTGCGATCGACGGCGCCGTCTATGATATCCGTACCGGCGAGGTCCGCTGGCTGTAAGGGGAGCGGGCAAAACCGGAATAAACGCTCCGTTTTCCGGCTTAGACGTCCGGCGCGATCCTTGACGCGGGTTCCGTCCGTTTGCTATAATGAGACCGGATCAGGGATTCCCGACCCGAAACCGATCATTCTGGAGGACGTTATGGAAAACAACGCGGAATTCGACCGTATCATGCAGCTTATCCGGTCCGGTCTGACCGGGGACGCGAAAACCGACATGCCGTACTTGCAGGCGCAGTGTCGGCAATACGCGAACCATCCGCTGGGGGCGGAGATCCTGCGCGAATGCGGGCGCATGATGTTCGGATTGCTGTCGGAGGAGAAAAAGGCGGACTACGCGCAGGCGATGCGGGCCGACGACGCCGGGTTCGGCGCGGCTCTGCAGCAGGCGCGTTCACATATCGCGGCGAAGGAGTTTCAGAAGGCGCAGGCGCTTCTGGAGCCGCTGGTGCGGGACGTGGAAGAAAAAGGACTGTTTCAGGACGATCGGAACAGCGAATACCACACGTTCCGGGAGCCCTTTGAAGAGCTCCTGTACCGGTTCCGGAATCAGCCGCAAAAGGAGCTCCGCTCCGCTTCCGTGCCGCTTTCGGAGCTTTACCTGCTGTATGGGATCCTGCTGGTCGATCTCAAGTGCCTTCCGGCGGCGCGAAAGGCGCTGCGGGATGCGCTGCGCTGGAACCCCATGGATTTCCGCATCCATGCGGAGTACATAGAAACCTATAAGCTGGCGGGCGATCTCGACAGCTTCTTCCGCTTCACGCTGGCGGCGTTCAAAATCGCGTTCCGCCCGGGCGACCTCGCCCGCTGCTATCGGAATCTCGGGTATTATTTTATTGAAAAAGAACTGTATGCCGAGGCGATGGGGTGCTTCCTGCTCAGTCTGCGCTATGAAAGAGGCTCGAAACAGGCGATGTCGGAGATGCGGTATATTCAGATCACGACCGGGGGTAGGGTCCCGCAGCCTTCTCCGAAGGAAGTGGAAGGCTACGGCGTGAAATACGGGTTCCCCACGCAGCCGGACCGCGATATTCTCGGGTTGTCCTACCATCTCGGCAGGCAGGCCATGGAGGAGAAGGCGTATTCCAAAGCGGGGTACTTCCTGCAGATCACATACGCGCTCACGAAAGACCCGAACGTCAAACAACTGCTCCACAGCTTCCCGCAAAGCGCCGCCGAATAACAAAAAATCGGGAAAATGCTCCCGCCGCTCACGTCCGTGGGCGGTTTTTTTGTCGGCATCAGCGCCCGCCGCGTCAAGAAAACCGTTGCAAACGCCGTTTCTTTATGGTATATTGATAAGCGTTACACCGCGCGTTTTTGTCGTCGGGGCGCTGCGCCCGGCGGCGGATCCCCGGTCGGCGGACCGGTAACGGAGTGTTTATGATCTACTGTATCTCGGATATCCACGGCTATCCGTTCCCGCAGGTGCGGCTGCTGCTGCGGCAGGCGGGGTTCTGCAAAACCGATTTCCTGTACGTGCTCGGGGACGTGATCG
>CACZGD010000124.1:6721-12864 GCA_902780565.1 Oscillospiraceae bacterium | reverse complement strand
CATGAACGCCTATCACGCCATCGCCCTGGGCGTTGCGACGCGGGAGGAGATCGAGCAGATCAAGGCCATGGCCTTCAAGGTCAACGACGTGCTGAAGGCCTATTTCCTCGGCATCGGCGTGAAGCTCGTGGACTTCAAGCTGGAGTTCGGCCGCACCCCCGACGGGCAGATCGTCCTTGCGGACGAGATCTCGCCCGATACCTGCCGCTTCTGGGACGCGGAGACCAACGAGAAGCTGGATAAGGACCGCTTCCGCCGGGACCTCGGCAACGTGGAGGGCGCCTACGCCGAAATGATGAAGCGCGTGTTCGGCTGAGAAACGTGAGCTTCCTTTGAGCATTCCGAACTGAACGATAAGCCATTAAAGGAGGTCCTGCGTATGGGAGGCTTTTTCGGCGCCGCCTTGAAGCGCGACGCCGTGACCGACGTGTTCTTCGGCACGGACTATCATTCCCACCTCGGCACGAAGTGCGGAGGCATGGCGGCGTGGAACCCCGAAACGGGGCTGCAGCGCGTGATCCATAACATTGAAAATTCCCCGTTCCGCACCCGGTTCGAGAAGATCGGCGCGGAAATGCGCGGCGCCTCGGCGATCGGCGTGATCTCCGATTTCGACCCGCAGCCGCTGCTGGTCCGCTCCCGTCTCGGCGCGTACGCCATCTGCATGATCGGCGTGATCAACAACGCCGACGCCCTGATCGAGGAGCGCATCGCCGCCGGCGGCGATTTCGGCGCGATGACCGGCGGGCGCGTGAACGCCGCCGTGCTGCTCTCCTCCTATATTAATCAGAAAGAGAGCTTTGCCGAGGGCATCCGTTTCGCGCAGAGCAAGGTGGAGGGCACCGCCTCCATCCTGATCCTGAAGGACGACGGCAGCCTGATCGCCGCCCGGGACCGTCTGGGGCGGCTGCCCGTGCTGATCGGCAGGGGAGAGGACGGCCACTGCGTTTCCTTTGAGGATTTCGCCTATAAAAAGCTCGGGTTCGAGACCTGCCGGGAGCTCGGCCCCGGCGAGATCGCGGAGGTGACTGCCGACGGCGTGACGCAGCTTGCCCCGCCCGGGGAGGAGATGCGCATCTGCTCGTTCCTTTGGACCTACTACGGCTATCCCACCTCCGCCTATGAGGGCGTGAACGTGGAAATGATGCGCTATATCAACGGGCGTCTCATGGCGCAGCGCGACAGGGCGCTCGGCAACAACGCGGACGTGGACTACGTCGGCGGCGTTCCGGATTCCGGCACCCCGCACGCGATCGGCTATTCCAATGAAAGCGGCCTGCCGTTTGCCCGCGCGTTCATCAAATATACCCCTACCTGGTCGCGGTCCTTTATGCCGACAGACCAGTCCCAGCGCAACCGGGTCGCCAAAATGAAGCAGATCCCGGTGCACGAGCTGATCCGCGGCAAGAGCCTGCTGTTTGTGGACGACTCCATCGTGCGCGGCACGCAGCTCCGGGAGACCGTGGAATTCCTGTATGAAAACGGCGCCAAGGCGGTCCATATGCGCTCCGCCTGCCCGCCGATCATGTACGGCTGCAAATACCTCAATTTCTCCCGCGCGACCTCCGATATGGAGCTGATCGCCCGCCGGAAGATCGTGCAGCTGGAGGGGGAGGAAGGCCTTGCCCATATCGACGAATACGCGGACGCGGACACCGAACGCGGCCGCCGCCTCCGGGACGCGATCTGCGAGGAGCTGCATCTGGCGTCGCTGGAATATCAGACGCTGGACGGCGTGATCAAAGCGATCGGCCTGCCGCGCGAAAAGCTCTGCACCTATTGCTGGAACGGCAGGGGATGAGACCCGCAAAGAAAGGATGTACCGAATGAACACGAACTCCAAGTCAGAAGCCTACGCCGCCGCCGGGGTGGACATCACCGCGGGGTACCGCGCGGTGGAGCTGATGAAATCCCACGTCATGAAGACCTATATCCCCGGCGTGATCTCCGAGATCGGCGGCTTCGGCGGCTCGTTTGAGCTGGACCTGTCCGAAACGCCCCATCCCGTGCTGGTCTCCGGCACCGACGGCGTCGGCACGAAGCTCCGCCTTGCCTTTTTGCTGGATCGGCACGACACGGTCGGGATCGACTGCGTGGCCATGTGCGTGAACGACGTGATCTGCGTCGGCGCGAAGCCCCTGTTTTTCCTGGACTATATCGCCTGCGGCAAAAACGTGCCCACCCGCATTGAACAGATCGTGAAGGGCGTGGCGGACGGCTGCGTGCAGGCCGGCGCTGCGCTGATCGGCGGCGAGACCGCCGAAATGCCGGGCTTTTACCCCGAGGACGAATACGATCTCGCGGGCTTTTCGGTGGGCGTTGTGGAAAAGGAAAAGCGGATCGACCCCTCCACGATGCGAGAGGGGGACGTGATGCTCGCCCTGCCCTCGTCCGGCGTGCATTCCAACGGCTTTTCGCTGGTGCGCAAGATCTTTGACGTGGAACACGCGGACCTCACTTCGCCCGTGGCGGCGCTCGGCGGCAAGGGCCTTGGCGAAACGCTGCTGACCCCCACGAGGATCTACGTCAAGCCCATCCTCGCGCTGCTCAGGCGCGTGAACGTGCGCGGCATTTCGCACATCACCGGCGGCGGTTTTTACGAGAACATCCCGCGCGCCGTGCCGGAGGGCCTGACCGCCGTGATCGACAAAAGCGCCGTGCGCGTGCTGCCGGTCTTCGAGCTGATCCGGCAGGTCGGCGGCGTCAGCGAGCGCGATATGTTCAATACCTTCAACATGGGCGTCGGTATGAGCGTCGTCGTCCCGGCGGCTGAGGCCGACGAGGCCCTGCGGGTCCTGCGGGAAAACGGCGAGGACGCCTATGTGATCGGCACAATCGAAAAAGGAGAGGAGAAGATCCGTTTATGCTGAGAAAGATCCTGTCCGGCGTGTGCGCCGGGGTGATGATCTCCATCGGCGGCGCCGTGTATCTCGCCTGCGAAAACAAGGTCGTGGGCGCGGTCATGTTCACCGTGGCGCTGCTCACCATCTGCATCAAGGGCTATTCGCTGTATACCGGCAAGATCGGCTTCATCCCCGAAAAGCACGACCGCGAGGCGCTGTCCGCCTTGGGCCTGGGGCTTGTTGGCAACCTGATCGGCACGCTGTTCGGCGGCCTGCTGATCCGCTACGGCATCCCGTCCCTCGGCGCGGCCGCCGAGGCGCTGTGCAGCGCGAAGCTCGTCATGCAGGGACCGGTTTCCACGCTGATCCGCGGTATTTTCTGCGGCATCCTGATGTACGTCGCCGTCAGTATCTACCGCGAAAAGTGGCAGATCGTCGGCATCCTGTTCTGCATCCCGGTGTTCATCCTCGCGGGCTTTGAGCATTCCGTCGCCGATATGTTCTATTTCACCGCGGCGGGCTTCCTCAACTGGCGCTGCGTCCCGTTCGTGTTCCTGGTCCTTGTGGGGAACTCCCTCGGCTCCATGCTGCTGCCCACGCTCTCGAACGCCTGGGGCGGGAAGGGCCGCCCCGCGCCCCCTGCGGCGGAGACGTATCCGGAGGAAACGGTATGAGAACGGCGAAAATCGCGGTGCTCGTCTCCGGGGGCGGCACGAACCTGCAGGCGCTGCTGGACGCTGAGCAAAGCGGCATTCTCACAAGCGGCAGGATCACGCTCGTGATCTCCGACAAGGAAAACGCTTACGCCCTGACCCGCGCGGCGAACGCGGGCGTGCGGACCGAAACCGTGACAAAACGCGATTACCCGGACAAAAAAGCGTTTGAAGCGCGGCTCGTATCCTTGCTTTCGGACGCGGGGATCGACCTGATCATCCTTGCGGGCTTCATGCGCATCCTCAGCGCGGATTTCACGTCCCGCTACCCCAAACGCATTCTGAACGTCCACCCGGCCCTGATCCCGTCCTTCTGCGGGGAGGGCTTTTACGGGCTGCGCGTGCATGAGGCCGCGCTGAAAAAGGGCGTGAAGGTCACAGGCGCCACGGTGCATTTCGTCAACGAGATCCCGGACGGCGGCGAGATCCTTCTGCAAAAGGCGGTGGACGTGCTGCCCGGCGACACGCCCGAGATCCTGCAGCGCAGGGTCATGGAGCAGGCGGAATGGATTTTGCTGCCCAGAGCCGCCGAGCTCGTCAGCCGGGCGCTCACCGAAAACGAACAATAAAAAAAGCACAGCCCCATACAATCACAGAAACGGACCTGCGGGGACCCCCCGGCGGGAATCAGAAAAGGAGCGAACGAAATGGACATCTACAAAGTGAACGATCTCACCGAACTGCTTCAGGACAACCCCTATCCCGGACGCGGGATCATCATGGGCGAAACGCCCGACGGCAAGCACGCCGTCGCCGCCTATTTCATTATGGGCAGAAGCGCGAACTCCCGCAACCGGATCTTTGTCAAGCGCGACGGCGCGCTGTTCACCGAGCCCTTCGACGCGTCGAAGGTGGAGGATCCGAGCCTGATCATCTATGCCGCCGCCCGCGACTGGGGGAACAGCTTCGTCGTGACGAACGGCGACCAGACCGATACCATTGTGGAGGGTCTGCAGAAGGGCGCGCTGTGGCACGTGGCGCTGGCGGTGCGCACCTTTGAGCCGGACGCGCCGAACTTCACGCCCCGCATCTCCGCCGTGCAGAATTTCCTGGAGGACCGCTTCTATTATCAGATGAGCATCCTCAAGAGCGTGGACGCCGAGGGCAGCGGCTGCGCGCGGCAGGCGTTCGGCTATCCGCCCCGTCCCGGCGTCGGGCACTTCATCCACACCTACGTCACGGACGGCAACCCCATCCCGTCCTTCGTCGGCGAGCCCGAGCGCGTGGCGATGCTGGACGATATCGACGCGTTCACGGACAAGCTCTGGAACGCGCTGAACGCGGACAACAAGATCTCCCTCTTCGTGCGCTATACCGACCTGAAAACGCGCGAGACCGAAGAGCGCATCGTGAATAAAAATCAGTAAAGGAGCCCCGACATGAAAGAATTTGAACTGAAATACGGCTGCAACCCCAACCAGAAGCCCGCGAAGATCTTTATGGCGGACGGCAGCGACCTGCCGATCGAGATCCTGTCCGGCAGACCCGGCTATATCAACTTCCTGGACGCGTTCAACTCCTGGCAGCTCGTGCGCGAGCTGAAGGCCGCGACCGGCCTGCCCGCCGTGACCTCCTTCAAGCACGTGTCGCCCACCAGCGCGGCGGTGGGGCTCCCGCTGCCCGAAAAGCTGAAAAAGGCCTGCTTTGTGGACGATATCGAGGGGCTGGACGATTCCCCGCTGGCCTGCGCCTACGCCAGGGCGCGCGGCACGGACCGGATGTGCTCCTTCGGCGACTGGGTCGCCATGTCCGACGTGTGCGACGCGACGACCGCAAAAATGCTGAAGCGCGAGGTCTCCGACGGCGTGATCGCCCCGGGCTATACCGACGAAGCGCTGGAGATCCTGAAGACGAAGCGCAAGGGCAACTATAATATCGTGCGCATCGACCCCGATTACGTGCCCGCCGAGCAGGAGCATAAGACCGTGTTCGGCGTGACCTTCGAGCAGGGGCGCAACAACTTTACCATCGACCGCGCGCTGCTCTCCAATCTCGTGACGGCAAACAAGGACCTGCCCGAGAGCGCCGCGATCGACCTGATCATATCGCTCATCACCCTGAAATATACGCAGTCCAACTCCGTGTGCTTCGCCTACGGCGGACAGGCCATCGGCGTGGGCGCCGGGCAGCAGTCCCGCATCCACTGCACGCGGCTTGCGGGCTCGAAGGCGGATACCTGGTTCCTGCGCCAGAGCGACAAGGTGCTTTCGCTGCCCTTCCGCCCCGACCTCGGCAGACCGGACCGCGACAACGTGATTGACGGCTACATCAACCGCAACGAGGAGGACGTGACCGCCGACGGCAACTGGCAGAAGTATTTCACCGCACAGCCCGCGCCCTTCACGGACGAGGAGCAGCGCGCCTATCTCGATACGATCACCGGCGTGTCTCTCGGGTCGGACGCGTTCTTCCCGTTCTCCGACAACATCGAGCGCGCGCACAAGAGCGGCGTGTGTTATATCGCGGAGCCCGGCGGCTCCATCCGCGACGACGCGGTCATCGAATGCTGCGACAAATACGGCATGGTGATGGCGTTCACGGGCATGCGCCTGTTCCATCACTGAGAAAGGCGCGAAAGGATCCGGCA
>CACZGD010000124.1:0-6674 GCA_902780565.1 Oscillospiraceae bacterium | reverse complement strand
GCTGCCCGGCAACGGCGGCATCGCGGCGGACGCCGTGTGCGTGAATATCGGCGCGACGGACCTTGACGCCGTCGTCGCCTTCGCCGAGGAAAAACAGATCGACTACGCGATCGTCACCCCGGACGATCCGCTGGTGCTGGGGCTTGTGGACCGGCTGAACGCCGTGGGCGTGCCCTGCTTCGGTCCCACCGCGAACGCGGCGATCATCGAGGGCAGCAAGGTCTTTTCCAAAAATCTGATGAAAAAATACGGGATCCCCACCGCCCGCTACGAGGTGTTCACCGATCCCGAGGCGGCGCTTGCGTACCTCGATACCGTGCCCGCGCCCATCGTGGTCAAGGCGGACGGGCTGGCGCTCGGCAAGGGCGTGACGGTCGCCGAAACGACCGGGGACGCAAAGGACGCGGTGCTTTCGCTCATGCGGGGCAAAAAGTTCGGCAAAAGCGGCGAAACGATCGTGATCGAGGAATATCTCACCGGTCCCGAGGTCTCCGTGCTTGCGTTTACGGACGGGCACACGCTCATCCCCATGGTCAGCTCCATGGACCATAAACGCGCGCTGGACGGCGACCGGGGCGAGAACACCGGCGGCATGGGCACGATCGCCCCGAACCCCTATTATACAAAGGAGATCGCCGACCGCTGCATGCGCGAGATCTTTTTGCCCACGATGGACGCGATGAACCGCGAGGGGCGCACGTTTAAGGGCTGCCTTTATTTCGGGCTGATGCTCACGCCCGACGGTCCCAAGGTGATCGAATATAACTGCCGCTTCGGCGACCCCGAAACGCAGGTGGTGCTGCCGCTGCTGGAAAGCGACCTGCTGGAGATCATGCTGGCGGTGACGCGGGAGCGCCTTGCCGACGCTGACGTGCGCTTTTCGGCGGATTCCGCCTGCTGCGTGATCGCGGCCTCCGCCGGGTACCCCGGCAGCTATGAAAAGGGCAAGGTCCTGACGATCCCGGCGGCGCTCCGCGAACGGGTCTACGTCGCCGGCGCAAAAAAGGAGGGGGAGATGCTGCTGACGAACGGCGGCAGGGTCCTCGGCGTGACTGAGGTGCGCCCCACCCTTGCCGAAGCGGTCGCGGCGGCGTATGCAGACATGAAGCAGATCACGTTTGACAATAAATTCTGCCGGTCGGATATCGGCAGGCGCGCGTTGCTTGCGACGGAGGAAGCGAATGGTTAAACGCATTTACGCAGAGAAAAAAGAGGGGCTGCGCGTGGAAGCCGGGGCGCTGCTCGGCGATATCCGGGACTTCCTCGGGATCACGCGCCTGACGGGGCTTCGGATCCTGAACCGCTACGACGCGGAGCGCATTTCGGACGAGCTGTTCGATTACGCGGTGACGACGGTGTTTTCCGAGCCGCAGCAGGACGACGTGCATACTGCGATCCCGTCCGCGGACGCGGTGTTCGCCGTGGAGTTCCTGCCCGGGCAGTTCGACCAGCGGGCGGATTCCGCCGCGCAGTGCATCGGCATTCTGTCGCAGGGCGACCGCCCCACGGTGAAAAGCGCGAAGGTCTATCTGCTGTACGGAGACCTGACCGAGGCCGACGTTGCCGCGATCAAAAAGTACGTTGTGAACCCCGTGGAAGCGCGGGAGGCTTCTCTGGACCTCCCCGACACGCTGGAAACGCCCTTTGCCGTGCCGACCGAGGTGGAAACGCTGACCGGCTTTACTTCGCTGGACAAAACGGCGCTGACCGACATGATCGGGTCGCTGGGGCTTGCGATGGACGCGGACGATATCGCCTTCTGTCAGACCTATTTTCGGTCGGAGCGGCGCGACCCCACGATCACCGAGATCCGCATGATCGATACCTATTGGTCGGATCACTGCCGCCACACGACCTTCCTGACCGAGATCGACGGCGTGACCTTCGCCGACGCGCTGCTGGAAAACGCCTGGCGGCGCTATCTCGATACAAGAGCGGCGCTCGGGCGCACGAAGCCCGTGTGCCTGATGGATATCGCCACGCTTGCGGCGAAATATCTCAAACAGACCGGAAAGCTGGAAAGGCTTGACGAGAGCGAGGAGATCAACGCCTGCACGGTGAAAATAAACGTCACGGTGGACGGCAAGGCCGAGCCGTGGCTGCTGCTGTTCAAAAACGAGACCCATAACCATCCCACCGAGATCGAGCCCTTCGGCGGCGCGGCGACCTGCATCGGCGGCGCGATCCGCGATCCGCTTTCCGGGCGCAGCTACGTTTACGCCGCCATGCGCGTGACCGGCGCGGCGGATCCCACAAGACCCGTGTCCGAAACCATCCCGGGCAAGCTGCCGCAGAAAAAGCTCGTCACCACCGCGGCGGCGGGGTATTCCTCCTACGGCAATCAGATCGGGCTTGCCACCGGCGTGGTGGATGAGATCTATCATCCCGGTTACGCGGCGAAGCGCCTGGAGATCGGCGCGGTGATCGCGGCGGCGCCCGAAAAGAACGTGCGGCGCGAGGTCCCCGCCCCCGGCGACCGGGTGATCCTGCTCGGCGGCGCCACGGGGCGCGACGGCATCGGCGGCGCGACCGGTTCCTCCAAGGCGCATACCGCGCACTCGGTGGAGACCTGCGGCGCGGAGGTCCAGAAGGGCAACGCGCCGGAGGAGCGCAAGCTCCAGCGGCTGTTCCGCAAGGAGGCCGTCACCCGGCTTATCAAGCGCTGCAACGATTTCGGCGCGGGCGGCGTTTCCGTCGCCATCGGCGAGCTGGCGGACGGGCTGCTGATCGACCTGAACAAGGTCCCCAAGAAATACGAGGGGCTGGACGGCACGGAGCTTGCGATCAGCGAAAGCCAGGAGCGCATGGCTGTGGTCGTGGAGGAGCCTGACGTGCCCGCCTTCCTTGCCGCCGCCGTGGAGGAGAACCTGTCGGCGACCGTCGTTGCGACCGTGCAGGCGGAGCCGCGCCTCAGAATGGTGTGGAACGGCGAAACGATCGTGGCCGTGAGCCGCGAATTCCTGAATTCCAACGGCGCGCCGAAGCATATCACGATCGCGCCCGAGAAGATCGCGCCGCTTGACGACGCGCCGGTATCTTCGTCCTTCCCGGCGCTGCTCAGGGAAACGGCGGCGGACCTGAACCTCTGCTCGAAGCAGGGCCTTTCCGAGCGCTTCGATTCCACCATCGGCGCCGGTACGGTGCTGATGCCCTTCGGCGGCAAATATCAGAAGACCCCTATCGGCGCGATGGCGCATAAAATCAGCGTGGAGCGCGGCCATACGGACGACGTTTCCCTGATGGCGTGGGGCTACGATCCCTTCGTCTCCGAAAAAAGTCCCTTCCACGGCGCGTATCTCGCGGTCGTGGAATCCGTGACAAAGCTTATTGCGGCGGGCGCATCCTTCAACGACGTGTATCTCACGCTGCAGGAATATTTTGAAAAGCCCGGGCGCGACCCGAAGCGCTGGGGCAAGCCCCTTGCGGCCGTGCTGGGCGCTTTCGCGGCGCAGCTTGACCTCGGCGTCGCCGCGATCGGCGGCAAGGACTCCATGAGCGGGTCCTTCGAGGATCTGGACGTGCCGCCCACGCTCGTTTCCTTCGCGGTCACGACCGGCAAGGCGGACGAGATCGCGTCGCCGGAGTATAAAAAAGCCGGGAGCCGCGTGGTGCTGCTTGCCCCCGATTACGATGAAAACGGGCTGCCCGTGACGGAGAGCCTGCTGGACGTGTTCCGCCGCGTGACCCACGCGCTGCGTTCCGGCAGGGCGCTTTCCGCTTCGGCGCTCACCAAGGGCGGGATCGCCGAAAGCGTGATGAAATCCGCCTTCGGCAACGGCTTCGGCTTTGCGTTTGCGGACGAGCTGTCCCTTCGGGACCTGACGAAAAAGCAATACGGCGGCGTGCTGCTGGAGGTGGATACCGCCGAGCCCGGCGAAAAAGTGATCGGGCAGGTGACGGAAGCTCCCGTCTTCACGAAAAACGGCGAACGCGTCAAGCTGGACGAGGTGCTGTCCGTTTATGAAAACCGCCTCGAAAGCGTATATCCCATGCACGCCTCGGCAAAGCCGACGGCTGTCCAAACCCTGACCTGCGACCGCACGGGCGACTACGCTTCGGCGATCAAATGCGCGAAGCCCCGAGTGCTGATCCCGGCGTTCCCCGGCACGAACTGCGAATACGATTCCGCGAAGGCCTTTGCCGACGCAGGCGCCGCGCCCGAGATCTTCGTGGTGAAGAACCGCTCGGCTTCGGATATTCAGGAAAGCGTCGCCGCCTTCGCCGAGAAGGTGCGCGCGTCGCAGATCGTGTTTATTCCCGGCGGCTTTTCCGGCGGCGACGAGCCGGAGGGCAGCGCGAAATTCATCACCGCGTTCTTCCGCGCCGCGCCAATCCGGGACGGCGTGCACGATTTGCTGAAAAACCGCGACGGACTGATGGCAGGGATCTGCAACGGCTTCCAGGCGCTCGTCAAGCTCGGGCTCGTCCCCTTCGGCGAGATCGTGGAGCCGGACGAGACCTGTCCCACGCTGACCTTCAACACCATCGGGCGGCACCAGTCCATGATCGTGCGCACGCGCGTGGCGTCGGACCGCTCCCCGTGGCTCACGGGCGTTGCCCCCGGCGAGATCGTGAACGTGCCGATCTCCCACGGCGAGGGGCGCTTCATCTGCCCCGAGCCCCTGCTGTCGAGGCTTGTCGAAAACGGGCAGATCGCGACGCAGTACGTGGACCTTGACGGGCGCGCCACGATGGACGACCGCTTTAATCCCAACGGCTCCGTGCTTGCGGTGGAGGGCATTCTGTCCCCGGACGGCAGGGTCCTCGGCAAAATGGGGCACAGCGAGCGCATCGGCAGCGGCCTTTACAGGAACGTCCCCGGAAATTACGACCTGAAGCTTTTTGAAAGCGCGGTCCGTTATTATAAATAAGAAAACCGATCAAAAAAGGAGTTTGAACATGGAGTACAAAACCGACATCGAGATCGCACAGGCTTGTCAGCTCAGACCCATCACCGAGATCGCCGAGAAGGCGCACGTGCCCGAGGCGCTGCTGGAGCCCTACGGCCGCAACAAAGCCAAGGTCGATCTTTCGCTTCTGAAGACCGAGCGGGAGAACGGCAAGCTGATCCTGGTCACCGCCATCACCCCCACGCCCGCGGGCGAGGGCAAAACCACCACGACCATCGGCCTTGCGGACGGCCTTGCCCGCATCGGCAAGGACGTGACCGTTGCGCTGCGCGAGCCCTCCCTCGGCCCCGTGTTCGGCGTGAAGGGCGGCGCCGCCGGCGGCGGCTACGCGCAGGTCGTGCCCATGGAGGATATCAACCTCCACTTCACCGGTGACTTCCACGCCATCGGCGCGGCGAACAACCTGCTTGCCGCCATGCTCGACAATCACATCCAGCAGGGCAACGCCCTCGGCATCGACGTGCGCAAGATCACCTGGAAGCGCTGCGTGGACATGAACGACCGGCAGCTCAGAAACGTGGTGGACGGCCTCGGCGGCAAGGCCAACGGCGTCCCGCGTGAGGACGGCTTCGATATCACCGTCGCCTCCGAGATCATGGCGGTGTTCTGCCTCGCAAATTCCATCACGGACCTGAAGGAGCGGCTGTCCCGCATCATCGTGGGCTATACCTATGACGACAAGCCCGTCACCGCCGGGGATCTGAAGGCGGTGGGCGCCATGACGGCGCTGCTGAAGGACGCTTTGAAGCCCAATCTTGTGCAGACGCTGGAGGGTACCCCCGCGTTCGTGCACGGCGGCCCGTTTGCGAACATCGCGCACGGCTGCAACTCCGTGATCGCCACCAAGGCGGCGCTCAAAATGGGCGACTATACCGTCACGGAGGCCGGCTTCGGCGCGGACCTCGGCGCGGAAAAATTCCTGGATATCAAGTGCCGCATTGCGGGGCTCACCCCGGACGCGGTGGTCATCGTGGCGACCGTGCGCGCGCTGAAGATGCACGGCGGGCTGGATAAGAAGAGCCTGGCGACCGAGGATCTTGACGCGCTGGAAAAGGGCATCCCGAACCTGCTGCGCCACGTCTCCAACATCAAGAACGTCTATAAACTGCCCGCCGTCGTCGCGGTCAACCGCTTCCCGACGGATACCGACGCCGAGATCGACTTCATCATCAGAAAGTGCCGGGAGCTGGGCGTGAACACCGTGCTTTCCACCGTCTGGGCGGAAGGCGGCAAGGGCGGCGAGGCCCTCGCTCGCGAGGTGGTCCGCCTGTGCGAGGAGGAGAAAGGCGACTTCACCTTCTCCTACGATCTCGACTGCTCGATCGAAGAGAAGATCGAGGCCGTGGTCAAAAAGATCTACGGCGGCAAGGGGATCAACGTCCTGCCCGCCGCGAAGAAGCAGATCGAACAGCTTACGAAGCTCGGCTACGACAAGGTGCCGGTGTGCATCGCGAAGACGCAGTACAGCTTCTCCGACGATCCCACACTCCTCGGCGCGCCGGAGGACTTTACCGTCACCGTCAAGAACGTGAAGATCTCCGCGGGCGCGGGCTTCATCGTGGTGCTGACCGGCGATATCCTCACCATGCCGGGGCTTCCCAAAAAGCCCGCCGCCGAGAATATCGACGTGGACGAGAACGGCCGCATCTCCGGTCTGTTCTGAGCAATCATACGGAAAACGGTCGGGCTGCCCGGCCGTTTTTTTTGGCGCTTTAGCAAGAAAAAAAGGGGCTGTAAAAAAAGTCTCTGAAAAAAACAAGACTG
>CACZGD010000123.1 GCA_902780565.1 Oscillospiraceae bacterium | reverse complement strand
AAAAAGAAAAAGCCCGGGCAGGACCCGGGCAAAGAAAGACTTACCGTTTGAAGCGGAAGAAAAGACAGACGGCGCCGCCGAGCAAAAGCAGCCCGCCGAGAGCGAAGAAGAGGACGGATCTGCGGCGGAGCGAATCGTAAAGCGTCGGCGAGCCGTCCAGCACGTGATAACAGCCAAAGAGGTTCAGGGCGGCAAAGGCCAGCGCCAAAGCGCCGACCGCAAGCAAAACAACACCCGCGATCAGAAGCGTCTTTTTCATCATGCCTTGAGGGGAGAGCCGCAGTACGCGCAGAAATTGCCGCCGTTGGCTTTTGCCCCGCAGTTGGGACAAAAGTTTCCCTGCGGCGTGGGATTCTGCAGCAGGGATTCGGGAACGAACGCGCCGGGCGAGACGCTTGTGCCATGTTCCTGCGCCGTATTCATTTCCATGACCGCCCGCGCGTCGTCGAGCGTTTTGCGCATGGCGGCGTCGTCCGCCGCCCGCAGGGCGGCAAAGGTCTTTTCGGCTTCGGCCCGCTGTTCGGGCGTCATACGCGCCAGCATTTCTTCGAGCTGTTTCTGTTTTTTGGCGACGAGGCGCTCCAACTCTTCGGGGTTAAGATCAGGCGTACCCATTTGCTTTCCTCCTCTTTTACTGCTTTGCGTCCTTGATCACGACGCCGAGGCCCCTTGCTTCGGCGACCAGTTCGGTGCGCGTTTTGAACCCTGTTTTTTCCATCAGGTGCTGGATGTGGCTTTTGACCGTGGCGACGGAAATGCACAGACGCTCCGCGATCTCGGCGTTGGTGTCGCCGGTGGTCAGTTCTTTGAGGACGTCGAGTTCCCGCTCGGTGAATTCGTGGTTGGTGGCGTTGCCGATGCGGATGAGGGGCGTTTCGTCCGGGTAGATATGCTCGCCCGCCATCGTGCGCTCCATGACGTCCAGAAGGCCGTCCTTTTGCCCGTCCTTGTACCAGAAGGAATCCACACCGATGCGTTTTGCCCGCGAGATCCAGGAGTACTCCGGCATGGAGGTCACGACGACGATCCTGATTCCGGGAAAGGCGCGCTTGATCTCTTCCGCGGCGGCAAGCCCGCTGCTGCCGAGTTCAGTCATGACGTCCATCAGAATGAGATCGACCCGGCTGTTTTTGCAGACCGAAAGCGCCGCCGAGGCGTTCGGGATGGAAATGAGATGGGAAAACCGCTCGCTTGAGCCGACGTAGATCTCAAACAGTTCGCGCGCGATCTTCTGATCTTCCACGATCAGTACGTTATACGCCATGGCGTCACCTCCCGTTTTTTTCAGTATACCCGCTTATACTCCGTTTCGCATCAGCCGTGCGGCTGATATTTACCGCGTTTTTGGGAAAAGAAGCGAAAGCGTAAACCCTTCCCCGACCCGCGCCCTGACCTTTGCGCCCTGTTTTTCGGCGAGGACGGAAAGGTTGTAAAGGCCGCCCGTGAAGCGGACCTCCCCCGCGGGAAGTCTGCCGTCGCTTGTAAACGCGCATCCGACCGCGTCCTGTGTTTCGGAAAACGAGATCTCCATGTTTTCCGCGTCGGCGTGTTTGGCGGCGTTGGCGAGGGCTTCCCTTGCGGCGGAAAGGAAAAGATTCCTTCGTTCTCCGGAAAGATCCGGCGGTACAGGGTCTTTGAAGACGAGCCGGATCTTCAGGGCGGAGGCAAACGCTTCAAGGTCGCCGAGATCCTTGTTCGCAGCATCCGGTTCCGCGTCCATGCCGAGAAGCAGGGCGTTCTGTTCCCAGAGAGAGAAGATTTTGTTCTCTTCATCGACGTTTCCGTGTTCCACGGCGGCAGTGGAAAGCATCAGCCGGTTCATTTCGTCGTGGATGCGTACCTTGGCCTGCAGGATTTCCTGCCGTCTGACGGTCTCGTCGATGCTCAGCGTATAGTCCCTCAGCGCCCGGTTCAGGCGCGAGAGCGCCGCCTGATCTTTTCTGAGCGCCTCGATCCCGGCGTATTCGGCGGTAACGTCCGCCGCGATCAGTTCGCGCACCCGCGTCGTTCCGAGGGTAATGTCCCGGTCGCGAAAACGCCACTGCCGGCCTTCAAGCGGAAGGACTTTTCCCACCGTCAGTTTGCCGAAGTCCTTTCCGTCCAGCAGCCGCTCTCCCGTCAAGGCGACGGCAAGTCGATTCATGCAGACGTTGGGAAACAGCACCCTGCCGTCGTCGTCGAAGATCCCGACGCCGCAGGGGATGGAATCAAGACACTGTTTGACCGCCGCGGGCGTAACGCTGCGCTTTTCGCGGCGGGACAGCGCAAACAGAATCCCGACCGCCGCCGCGGTCAATGCGGCAAGCACGGCAGCCCAGACGAGCACGGGAAGGGCGCAAAGCCGAAGGCTGACGGCCGCGGCGTCCGGGCCATCCCCGAAAAGATGCACGTCAAAAAGCGTCTGCCACAAAAAACAACTTCCCGCAAGCCCGGAAAGGCTCCAAAGCGCCGTCCACAGGCGTTTTTGCAATACTGCGCGGGCGCCGCCGAAAAGGAAAAGAACACAGGGGAACAGCGTCCAGAGGGAGAAAAAGGATCTTGCCAATTCAGAAAGCTGAAGGAGCGGCGTCATGGGCGCACCTCCTTTTTGGGCAGAAAACTGATATAGGTCACGTTATCCTCCCGTACGCTGTGGGCAGCGACCCCCGCCTGCGCAAGAACGTCAAGCGTTTCCCCGTCCGGACCCGTGACGAGGTCCTCCAAAGTCAGTTTGCAGAGAGAACCGTCCGACAGATGGATAAAGATCCCGCTGACGGCGTCGACGTTTTTGAGCAGGAGCGTGCCGAACGCCTCAAATACCGCCAGAGCCGCCGCGGATCGCCATTCGCCCGAGGCGGCGTTTACAAGTTCCCCCGGGATCCCGGAGAAATTGAGGCAGCGCAGCACCTCCGAAAACGAAAGCGCGAGTTCGCCGACTTTGATACGGTCGTGCTCGTAAGACAGGAGCGTCAGATTGGCGTAGCGCTTGATAAAGGCGGCAAACAGCGTGATGCGCCCTCGGCAGCGTTCCCGGAAGGCCGGGCCGCCGCTCCCTTTTGCCGCTTTCGCGAGCGCGGTGATTCGGGCGGAATGGGGCCGTGTGCGGGAAGCGATCTCGTCGTAGACGGCGGTACGCTGTCTGATTTTTGCCTGTTTTTCCTTCAGGTCGTTGCGCATGCGGACAAGCTGGGTCTCCTCGGCAAGCGTTTCCCTTGCCTCCTCCAGTTCCCCGTTCAGCCGGTCCAACGCCGTCACGTCGTCCAGCCAGAAGCCGTACCCTCCGGGCAGATCCATCCGGTGTAAAACGGTGTGTTCGCCGAGCCTTGCCCCGTCCGGCAGAAGAAACTGTTCCGGGGTGAGTCCGACGGCGGAATCCGAGCGGCAAACGGCCTTTCCCGCCCGGTCGGTGATCTGCGCCGAAATCGAAAGAACGCCGAAAAGTTTCGCGTAGTTTTTGTTGGTGGGAATAAGTCCCAGTCCCATGCAGCATTCAAGCACCCCCGCGACCGTGGAGATCAACGTTTCCGGGAACTCGACGAGATAGGCGCCGTTTGGCCTCGGCATGGTCCCGGTCATCAGCAGGACGCTGAGCGCGATCCCGACGGTAAAGGGAACAAGCGTCAAAAGGGCATACTTTTTGGCGCTGCCGATCCTGCATTTTACGACAAGAAGAAGGATGGCCGAAAGGTAGAGGATCGCCTGCCACGCCGCGACGGCGTAAAACAGCGGGCCCCAGGTATAATCCGAATTCCAGTTCTCAAAGCCGGGACGGAATCGGAACACCAGCCCGTGCAGATCGTTTGTCAGGACAAGCAGGATGAATAGGACGGTGATCCCGGCAAAGGGGAACCATTTTTTCGGAACGGAGGCGTCTTCGCCGTGTGAAACCAGAAGCGAAACGCCGAAGAAAAAGAGCGGGAGCCCGAGCATGGGAACGTAATAAAGATACCACGTATGGCGGGCAAGCACCCCGACGCCCGCGAAGACGCCGTATTTGACTCCGCGCAGCAACAGAAGAAAAAACGCCATCCACGAAAGCGCCTTCATCATGTACGGCAGCCGTCCTTCGCCGCTGACCCGGTAGGCGTAGTATAGGATAAGGCACACCGAGAGCGCCAGCAGATACACGGCGGAGAGGTTGCGGGCCGGAAAAACATCCGGGATCACGCCCGCGCACGGCAGGATATTCACCGCGAGCAGCAGATAAATGAGGCCGAGTCTGCAAAGCACGTTTTTTACGGTTTTCACGCGCGTCCCCCCTCCTTTCAGATCCATTGTAACAAACAGGACCGCAGAACGCAACCGAATTTCCTTTGGGAATCAAAAATACGTGAAATAAACAACAGCCCGCAAACCGCCCCAAACAGCGGAGACGCGGGCTCTATTTCTTTGCAACCGGTTGAAAAGTTCATCGGTTCTGTGTATAATATACCATGAAAAGAAAACGACAAATCGGGATTTTAGGAGAAAGCGATGACAAAACAGGAATATCTGAACCAAATTGAAAGCGTTATCAAAAACGGAACATATAAGGATACCTGGCAGTCACTGTCGCATCATAAAACGCCGGAATGGTATTACCGCGACAAGTTCGGCATCTTCATTCATTGGGGCGTTTACTCCGTGCCAGCTTACGGCAGCGAGTGGTATTCAAGGGCAATGTATGACAGGAATTGCCGCGAATTTGAATATCACCGCAAAACCTATGGCACGCAGGACAAATTCGGCTACAAGGATTTTATTCCGATGTTCCGAGCTGAAAAATTCAGCGCTGAAGAATGGATGGCGCTTTTTAAAAAAGCGGGAGCAAAATTTGTTATGCCCGTGTGTGAGCATCATGACGGCTTTGCAATGTATGACACGGCGTTTAACCGTTGGAACGCCAAAAATATGGGACCATTAAGAGATGTTGCAGGTGAGTTGAAAACAGCCTGTGAAAACGAAGGCTTAACCTTTTGCGCCTCAAGTCACAGGGCAGAACATTATTTCTTTATGAATATGGGCAGAACCTTTGACAGCGATGTCAACGATGAGCAGTATGGCGATTTTTACGGCCCTGCCTATCACTGCCCTGAGCTTGACAGCCACACCTTGCACGCCACCACAGCGGACACCTATTCTCTTGGGGCAAGCAAAGAGTGGCTGGAAGACTGGTTGGTACGCACCTGCGAGCTTGTTGATAAATATCAACCGAGTATTTTATACTTTGACTGGTGGATACACAACCACTCCTTCAAGCCTTACCTGAAAAAACTCTGTGCCTATTACTATAATCGTGCTTCCGAGTGGGGCAAAGAGGTGACGATTAACTATAAGCACGAAGCGTTTCCGCCGGGTGTTGCCACCTTTGATGTGGAGCGCGGCGCGCTGACTGACATCTCTCCCGTCCCTTGGCAGACCGATACCGCCATCGGCAAATGCTCATGGGGATACAGAAGTGATAATGAATACAAAAACAGCAGACAGATCATTTGCGATTTAATTGACATCGTCAGTAAAAACGGTATGCTGCTGCTCAATGTCGGTCCCAGGGCAGACGGAACAATTACCGAAGAAGAAACGGCAGTGCTGCTTGAAATCGGCGCTTGGCTCATGAAAAACGGAGATGGCATTTACGGCACCACCTTCTGGAAGCAGTTCGGCGAAGGCGATGTCAATAATGAAGCAGGCTTTTTTAAGGACAGTGAGGAAAAACCGTACAGCGAAAAAGATTTTCGTTTCACCTATAAGGACGGCTGCGTGTATGCTTTTCAGATGCGCCCGGACGGAAACGATGTGAAAATCAAAGCGTTCAAAAAGCATAATCCACACGATTTCTTGGTGAAGTCAGTAATGCTGCTTGAAACGGGCGAGACACTTGACTTTGAGAGAAACGAAAATGAAATGGTAATAAAAACAAGCAGCTGCCAAAGTGACAAACCGCTGTGCTTTAAAATAGAAATAGATTGATTGAAACAACGTTGCTGGCGATGTTGTGCTTGCACGTTCTGCTTTGGAAAGATAAATTCCGGTCTGTCGCGCTGAGCGCGTGTATCATTTTAGCGGACTTACTATGGTTTCGGTATCATTTTGGCGGACTTATACATGTTGTGCAACCAAAAAAGATATTGCACCGGAAAGCCCCGATACCACAACGGTTTCGGGGGTTTTTCGTGCCCCGATTTTGGGGTACAAACAAAAAGATGTTTTTCTTTGCCCGGAGGACTTGAACTACCGACCCCCACTATTTCAGGCGGCTTTTGATAGATGTATTCTCCCGAAAGCCGCCTTTTTTCGTTTTCACTGAAAAATTGTCTAAAATGAAGCTTTGACCTGCTCCAAAAACCGTTCGGCAATCGGAGTAAACGGTTGATACTTCTTCCAGACAAGATATAACTTCGTTTCGAGGTGCGGGGTAAGCGGTCTGAATACCAACCCGCTTTCGGATGAAACATCGATCAGTTTATCAAAGGTCAGCAGGTACCCGAGCCCTGCCTTGGCGAAGATCGATCCGTTGTATGACAGCCGGAACGAGCCTTCGAGATGAAAAGCATCAAAATCGCGTCCAGCCCAATTCTTTATTTCCTGATGCCATGCCTGTTCAGAACAGAACAGCGGAAGGCCGCGGAGGTCGGAAGGGCGGAAGCTCTCCCGCTCCGCAAGAGGATCATCTGCGGGGAATATCACCCCCCCAGCAATCCGCTTCCGGAAGAGCTATAAATTCGTACTTGTGCGAGGACAACAAAGTCCAAAAGCCCTTTCTGCAGCTTTTCCGCAACCTGCTCCGTGTCGCCGCTGGTGATGTGGTATTGCAGCTTCGGGTATCGCTCCTTCAAGGCTTTGATCGCATCTGCAATATACTTGATCTGACAGGATTCAGCTAAACCGAGGAACAGTTCTCCGCCGGAGACGTCATCAAGCGAGACAAACTCCTTCTCAATCTTATCCGCCATATCAGATCGGCGAAGGGTGCGCCATTGACCGGTGTCTGGCGCAGTGGCACGCCAACATCTTTGACCGGGAGCAGCTTCACACCGCGCTTGCAAGCATTTACCGGAACAATTTTCTGCCCGATATGAGGCGCCATTACAACACCTTCCGCCTGTTTGCGGTCAATGACGAGGCAGGCGCGGTGATCTGCGCCTTCCCCGGAAAAGGCAAGTCCCCCGCGATCCCGATCCCCTACGCGCAGGAATCCATGCACGGCTTTGAATATGCGCTGGCGGGCCTTATGATTTCCGAGGGGATGACCGAGGAGGGCGTCGAAATCGTCACGGCGGTGCGCCGAGCGCGATTTTCGGGAAGCTTGTCATCACATAATCTCCTTTATGAAACATATTGACACGGTGTCAGCATCTATACTACAGTATATCATTGACACCGTGTCAAAACGTTATTTTTGCGGTTTTCGATCGCTTCGCGCCGAAAAACCGGCGCTGTGGGGGAAAGGGGCGTTTGCCGACGATTCGGGAACAGAAAAACAGCAATCATGTCCGATCCGTACTTGCAAAACAGGCGCGGAACGTGTAGAATAGATTTCAAGGGTATTAGCCGGATTAGAGGGGATGCAGTCATGAGAAAACGATTATTTGAGATTATTGAGACCGCACAGGAAAACGATTGGATCAGCAACGTTTACGACGTGTTTATGATGATCATGATTATCGTAAGCCTTATTCCCCTTGCCTTTAAGGAAGAAAACGTTGTTTTTCTGTGGATCGACAAGGTCGCGGTCGTGGTATTCATAATTGACTATCTGCTGCGCCTGTTCACCGCGGATTATAAGCTCAACAAAAAAGCCCTGTCTTTTATCCTGTATCCGATCACGCCGATGGCAGTTCTCGATCTGCTTTGTATTCTCCCCTCCCTCAATCTGATCCAAAACGGATTCCGAATTCTTAAAATTTTCCGCCTGTTCCGAACGCTGCGGGTCTTCCGGGTTTTCAAGGCGGTGCGTTACTCCAAGAGCATCCGCCTGATCAAGGGCGTATTTATCCAGCAGAAGAAACCGCTCATGACCGTCGGTCTGCTTTCGGTCGCCTACGTGCTGATTTCCGCGCTGATCATCTTCAACGTAGAGCCGGACTCTTTTCAAACTTTTTTCGACGCAATTTACTGGGCGACCGTCTCCTTGACAACGATGGGGTATGGAGATATTTACCCCGTAACGACGATCGGCAGAATCGTCACCATGGTTTCTTCCGTGTTCGGCATTGCCATCATCGCTTTGCCCTCCGGCATTATTACGGCGGGGT
>CACZGD010000122.1 GCA_902780565.1 Oscillospiraceae bacterium | reverse complement strand
GTTTCGGGCGTGCGGCGCTGGATGGCGTGCAGGGAATTGGATTACACCAATATTTCGTGTATCGTCGCCGACAATATGACCAGAGACGAGGCGCTCATCTTTATGGTGGATTCCAACCTTTGCAACCGCGATTATATCCCGCCGACTGAAAAGGGCAAGGCATACAAGCTCAAGCTGGAAGTGATGGCGCGGCAGGGGCATCGCAGCGATCTGGACGAAACTTGTACACAGCCTGTGCACAAGTTAAAAAGTGTGGAGAGGATCGGCGAAGAAAACGACGAAAGCCGCGAGACGGTGCGTCGGCTGATTCGTCTGACGGAGCTGATCCCGGAGCTGCAGGAGCTCGTGGACGAGCATCGCATTGCGCTCAGCCCCGCCGTGGAGCTCTCATGTCTGCCGGAGGATATGCAGAGGGCGGTTTACGATTACTATGCCGAGAACGAAGTGACGCCCTCCTATTCGCAGGCAAACAAGATGAAGAAGCAATCGGCGGCGGGGACACTCACCCCGCAGGCAATGACGGATATTCTGAATCAGCCAAAACCGAATCAGGTAGAAACGCTTAAAATTCCCATGGAAGACGTGCGCAAGTACCGTCCGAATTACTCAGTACAGCAACTTCAGGATTTCATCCGAAAAGCCTGCGAGCACTACGCAAAGTATCTTCGCAACCGCGACCGCGGCGCAAGATAATTCCAATTCACAAAAAAGGTTATGGCGGAAACATTCTGCTTTAATTATTCACACTAAGCCATAACCTCCATTTTTTAAGAATCCAATAATGGAGGTTATACGATGGAAAACCAAAACAATATGCTTTATCACGTAATGTTTCAAGGCTACCCAGACGTTGTGAACGTGCCGCAGCTTTGCGAGATGCTGGGCGGTATCAGCGATAAAACCGCCTACCGTCTGTTGCGAAGCGGGAAAATCAGAAGTCTGCTCGTCGGGAAGAAATACCTGATCCCGAAGCCTTACGTGATCGACTATCTGGTTGGTGACACCGCAAAATCCCTTGCGTGAAACCGCCCGCACATTTGAAAAAACAAAAAAATCCCATTATACTGCTGATGTCGATGGCAGATGGGAAATCTGAAACTGCAACAGGAGGATAAATATGATAGCAGCTTATCTCAGAGATCGAAACGGGGTCTATTATACGGACCTCAGATACACCGACGCCGACGGAAACCGCCGGCAGGAATACAAGAGCACCGGGCTGAAGGTGAAGGGCAACAAACACCGCGCCGAGGGTATACTTGAAGAGCGCAAGCTGGCGCTGGAAAAGAAGCTATTGATCCAAAACGACCCGGAGGCGGCGATATGGGCCGAAAAGGAAATCGGGTTTACGACGTTTCTGCGAAATTGGCTTGAAATCGTCAGACCCACGGTAGAGCCGACCACCTTCGGCGCGTACAATTCGGGCGTCACAAAGCGCATTATCCCGTATTTTGACGAAAAGCATCCCAATCTCAGGCTCGTGGACCTCACGCCGAAAATGATTCAGGACTATTACACCTACGAGATGAAGCACAACGGCGTCAGCGCCAACACGGTCAAGCATCGTCACGCCAATATCCACCGCGCGCTGCGGTACGCGTTCAAAACGGGGTTGATCGACGTCAATCCCGCAGATCGCGTGGATCTGCCGAAAAAGGACGTTTTTGAAACCGAGCCCTACAACGAAAAGGAAATGATGCAGCTTTTTGAAGCGGTGAAGGACTCGCCGTTGGAGCTGATCGTGATCCTTACCGCTTTCTACGGTCTGCGCCGCGAGGAGGTACTGGGGCTGAAATGGAACGCGATCGATTTTGATAAAAGGACGATCACGATCAAAAACGTGGTGACGGAGGCGTTTCTGGACGGCAAATGTCAGCTGATCGAAAAGAACCGCCCGAAGACGAAATCCAGTTTTCGCACGCTGCCGCTGGTTCCGCAGGTCGAAAGCCTGCTGCGTCACGCGAAGGCGCAGCAGGAGGAATACCGGGAGCTTTGCGGCGATTGCTACAATACGGAATACCTCGATTACGTCAACGTCAACCCCCTGGGGGACCTCATCAAGCCGGGTTACGTCTCGCAGCAGTTCCCGTTCTATCTCAAAAAAGCGGGGCTGCGGAAGATCCGCTTCCACGATCTGCGGCACTCCTGCGCGACGCTCATGTACGCAAAGGGCGTTCAGCTCAAGGATATGCAGCTTTGGCTCGGGCACAGCGATATTTCCACTACGTCCAACATTTATACGCACCTTGATTTTGACTCAAAGCTGGACTCCGCGAATGCGATTCTTGGTGTTTTAACGGAGGTGAAAGCCGATTAGGTGTCAAACGGACTGTCACAAAACAGAATAAAGCCGTCTCAAAAAGCCGATAAGTGATGCGCGGCTTCAAACACTCAGTTTTTTTGAACGACAAATCCGGCATGAGAAGGCGCATGGGACCATGAAACGGAAAAAGTCCCGAAAACCGTTATACATCAACGATTTTCGGGACTTCCGATGGTGCCGGTGACCGGGCTCGAACCGGTACGGATTTTACTCCGAGGGATTTTAAGTCGTGTCGTTTCATCGGAACTTGAAGGAACATAATATGCAGTTCGCGGTACTTGCCGCACTTGAAAATGGCTTGATATATAAGCGGAACGAAGCGAAATCGTTAAAAAACTCTTGTGCTATAAGCGTTTTGGGCGATTTCGGAAATTGGAAGAAAAAATGAAAAAACGGAGGTATGTTGGAGGTGCATAGCACGGTATACCTCCGGCAACAGACGCAGTTTCTGTTTCTGACATCGTATTCTTCTGCCGTCAAATAACAAATAAGAAGGAATACGACATGACAAATATCGGCTTGACTGAAGAAAAGCTCTTTCGCTTATATAAAAACTATCCCGACGTGGTGACGCTTCCACAAATGTGCGAAATGCTCGGCGGCATCGGAGATGGCACCGCAAGAAAGCTGCTGCGCGGCGACCATGTGGAGCATTATGTTATCAAGGGTACCTATTACATCCCAAAGAAATGTGTAGTCGATTACGCTCTCAGTGAGCACTATGCGTATTACAGCAAAAAGCTGAAAGCAAAACTGCCTCCCCATCTTTTGAAGGGAGGCGGGAAGAATTGACCTTCCTTGAAACCTTTTTCTTCGGCAACGTTGATCCCCAGTCGCGGGCGGTAAAACCCGGCAGCCGCGCGGACAAGCTGAGAATTTACATTACGGATCACTTGCCGGAAATAGAAAACGCCCTGCCCGATGAACAGCGCGGTGTGCTTGAAAAAATCATGGACGCGCAGGGCGAGTTGGATACGATCTCTGAGCTGGACAGCTTCATTGTCGGCTTTCGGCTCGGCGCTGCATTTACGTACGATACGTTCGTGAATACGGACACCCCATACCGCGACCTCACAGAAAAACTGTAACCCGCACATTCGACTTGCCTCCGCTTCTTTGGTAGAATAAAAACACCAAAGGAACGGAGGCGTTTATATGAAAGAAAAAACAGTCAAAATGAAGTTTACTGGCTTCGAGTGCAATCTACTGATCAACGGTATCTTTGAATGGCGGAATATGCTGTTGGAACAGGGTAAGCCGACGGAGGACGTCGACGTGCTGATTCTCAAAATCATCAACAAAGCGGAGTGTAAATAAAATGGAAAAATATAAGATCGACGAACGCACGGGATGGGAATATGAGCTGAAGAGCGATTATTATTACCCAACCGGCAGAATCATGAAAAACGGCATGCTGACGCCGATTGAGTTACCGGAAGATGACGAGCCCGATACGGAATGTCATATCGGAGTCTGGGGCCGACGGCATTTGCGCTTTATCCGCCAACACAAAAAATCGCTGTATCTCGATCTTTTTCTCTCCGGCAAGTTAAACGCCTACCTTGCAGATGTCAACGCACAGGCAGACGATATGTTTGCCCGGCTCGTAATAGAAATGGCAGCGTGCGAGGGCGTGAACGAACAGCTCAAAGCGGAAGCTCAGATGCGTTGGGTGGGGCTGATGAATTCGATCCGTAATCGGGCAATGGAGATCGTGAACCATGAATTGATTTTTATGCAGTAATTTTTTTGTTTATTTCATGTACCGTCGCAGGTAGGCAGACAGTATTCGGCTTAGTGTTTCGCGAATTTCGATCTTGCCATCAGTAAGGCACCATTCAAAGACGCACCCCTTGACGATCGTGCAGATATCCATACAGATCTGGTGCGCGTCGGCATCCGCTTTGATCACGCCCGCCTTTTTCGCAAGAAGCATATCGGTTTCATTTCGTACCATGACCGTGCCCTTCGGGAAAACGCCTTCCTCCTCACCGAGATCCGTATCGCAGAAAAGACGATATTCGCAGATTCCTTCTTGTGATTACAACTGAACAAAGTCCGAAGAGCCTTATGAGCGTGGAATATGTTCTCAGCTATTTTCCTTGTTGATTATTTCTTCCGCTATAACGCGGCGGGTGACGCAACGATCCATGGCCAGTTTTTCAATATAACGGTGCGCTGTGGGTTCGTCCATGCCGTGCCGGTCGATCAGCAGCCACTTGGCGCGATTCACAAGTCGGATCTCTTCCATCTTTTCTTCCAGCGTTTGCGTTCTCTTTTCAGTCTTCCGCAATCGTTCTCGGGCGGCAATCAGCCACGAAAGGGCAGTTTGCACCAATGTCTTTGATAACGGTTTACGCAGCGTAAAAACACCATAGGTCGAGACGCGGGCTGTAACGTCTTCGTATGTTTCAGACCGCAGAAGAAGGAGTGAAACTGTCTCTCCACCGTTCCCAGCGTCAATGGCAAAGCGAATACCTGGATCATCCGGAAGAGGAGAGTTTACAATCACAATATCATATGCACGCTGCGCAAAGGCGCGCTTTGCTGCGCTCACGTCCGACGCCGTTTCCGACGTAAACACAGAAACGGGCAGCAATTCGCTGAGTGCCGCGTTCAGGCTTTCCGAAGAGGAAACAAGTAACACGCTATATACTCTTTCGGGCATCGTCATAAAATCTCCCCCCCCCCTTTTCTCCGAATAGGTCAGCTGTTTCAGATCCCGCAATAGGCATTCACAATACAATCGGGCAGACAACCGCGGATAAAGACGCTCTCTTTAGCGATTTTTTTTGCATCGCCAAGTGTTTGCGGCAGACGACGGAACCCGGATAGCTTATCCGGATTGACGCTGAACAAATTGAAATCGGCAGACTCTGGCAACGGCAGTTTATTTTCTATTCCGTCAAGCGCGGCATAAATCATCAGCGCAAACGCCAGATACGGATTGGAAGTCGGATCGGGAGATCGGAGCTCCAGCCTGCGGTATTCGCCCTCGGCAGCGGGAATACGAACCAACTGTGAACGGTTTTCTTTGGACCATGAAACAAATGCAGGTGCTTTCTGTTGCCCCAGACGCAGATACGAATTTTCGGTGGGATTCAGAAATACGGTCATCTCTTCAATATGCGCGAGAATGCCAGCGATTATATGTCCGAATACAGCCTCGCGCTGCACAGGTCGGACGGAGAGGTTAATGTGGAATCCGTTCCCAGACGATCCTTCGAGCGGCTTGGCGGAAAAATCGGCATGGTAGCCGTTGCGGTGCGCAACGGTTTTTACTGCAGTTTGAAAGAGCATCGCCTGATCCGCCGCCGTTAGGGCGTCCGCGTAGCGGAAATCGATTTCGTTCTGCCCCGGGCCCATTTCGTGGTGTGAACTCTCTGGGTGCAGCCCCATTTGCTCCAGCGTAAGGCAGACCTCTCTGCGGACGTTTTCTCCCCTGTCCTCAGGCGCGATATCCATATATCCCGCCTGATCGCAGGGGATTTTTGTCGGCTGCCCGTTCTCATCCAAGTGAAACAGATAGAATTCCTGCTCTGCGCCGAAGGAAAACAAAAAACCTTTTTTTTCTGCTGCGGCAACTGCGTTCCGCAGCAGTTCGCGGCAATCTCCGGCAAAGGGTGTTTCATCCGGGTACGTGATATGGGAGATCATGCGCACAACACGTCCGTGTTCCGGTCGCCAAGGCAGTGCCGTGATGGTTTCGGGTTCGGGGTGCAGAAACAGATCGCTGTGCGTTTCGTCACCGAATCCTGCGATGGAGGATGCATCAAACGCAATGCCGTATCGGAAAGCGCGGGGCAGTTCCTCAGGCATGATGGAAATATTCTTCTGTTTGCCGAATATGTCGCAGAAAGCAAGCCGTATGAACTTGACATCCTCCTCTTGCATATACTGCATGATCTCATCATTGGAATATTTCATGATAATCCTCCTCAATTCGCAACATACATCTGCCGGTAGGGATTCGCAGAATCCGGCGTGATCACGGTAAACGGCGCATTCAATACCATGGAGATATCATAGTCGAAAGCAGAGCAGAAATCGTGCAGAAGTATTTTGAGTTCCGCAAGGTCCGTTTCTTCCGCGGGGCGGGCCGTCACCTGCTGCGGGAAGGTAATATCTTCGCAGTCGGAACGAAGGAACATTTTGCCTCCGTGCATGCCGGTACAGGGGAAATTGCCGACGATCCGCTCATTTTCCTCGCCGAGCCCCAGCACGATAATCACGCCGCCGGCCTGATATTCGCCCAGAAAGCTGCCTGCCGTGCCGCCGATCACCATTTGCGGAATCTTATCCTGATAGGCTTTCATGTGGATCCCTGCGCGATATCCGGCGTTTCCTTTTACCAGAATTTTTCCACCGCGCATGGCGTATCCGGCGGCGTCGCCGATATTCCCGTGGACCACGATCTTCCCGGCGTTCATCGTATCGCCCACAGCGTCCTGCGCGTTGCCGTAAATGGTGATAGACGCGCCGTT
>CACZGD010000121.1 GCA_902780565.1 Oscillospiraceae bacterium | reverse complement strand
CAAAAACAGTCCTGCGTGACTGTTTTTGCGTGTGGGGACCCTCGCCGGGGGTCCCCCAGTGCGAAGCACCATTTCCCCAATCCCACAATTATCCGTGAATAACCGATAATTGAAAGAGCATAAAAACGCCCCGGAAGCCAAACGGTCCGGGGCGTTCGCGTTATGCCTGATTTTCGGTCTGCGACAGGAGCCTGTCCAGATCCGCGTCCAGATCGGCAAGCGTCTGGCGCTTCAGTTCGGTCTCCATCGCGTCCTGCACGGCCTGCAGCCTGCCGTCCAGCAGCGTGTGGATGCTGCGCCCCACCGGGCAGTCCGGGTTCGGGCTCTCGTGAAAGTGAAACAGGCCGCCGTTTTCCACCGCGTCCACGGCTTTATACACGTCATAAAACGTGATCTCCCCGGGCGCCTTCGTCAGGGCGATCCCGCCCGTGCCGCGCGCCACGGTGATCAGCCCCGCGCTGCTGAGCTGCGACAGGATCTTCCGGATCACCACGGGGTTCGTGCGGATGCTGCCCGCCAGAAAATCGCTTGTCACCTTGTGCGTCTGCCCGAACGCCCTCACGCAGGCGAAAATGTGCAGGGCGATCGTGAATCTGCTTGCAATCTGCATGGTCCTCGCCTCCGCTCACAGTATATCACGAAAAACCCGTCAATGCAACGGTTACGGGATCGTTTATCTGCCCACGGTGCGCTGCGACAGCGCCGTGATGCCGGAAACGACCCAGTCGAAGGAATCCACCTGCACGATGGAGCCGCAGTATTCGCACTTCGCGGTACGGTTGATGTTCAGCGGCGCGCCGCAGTTCGGGCAGTTGTGCACGGTCATGCCGCCGTCCCTGCCGGTCACGCGGCCGGAGGTGCGCTCCAGCCGCCACTCGTATTCCATGAATTTTTCGGCGGTCCTGCTGCCGCGTACCAGTTTGCCGGTGTTGTCGTCCAGCACGTAGTTGACGAAGCGGGCGTTGATGCGGGCGACCATCACGTCGTTCCCGTTCTCCTGCCTAAAGCCCGAAAGCTGCACGCCCAGAACCGCAATGCGCTCCAGATAGCTGGTCTGGCGGTCGCGCCGGTAATGCTCCAATTGCGCGTCGGACTGCGCGTAATACGCGTCGGTCATATAGGGTCTGAGCGGGGTCAGGTCCTTGTTGTGCCACGCGTTCTGGAACTGTACGTACAGGTTCGAGATCTTTTCGCGCATGGCGGCCTCCGAGAAGCCGGGGTCGAGCCGGGTATAATTTCCGATCGGCTGCAGCAGGTTCATGGGCGTGGCCTGCCCGCCCGCGCCGCGGACCACGGTCCCTGAGCCGCCGCTCTTTTTGTTTTTCACAACGACGAACACGATGATGAGGATGATGATCAGCCATAGAATCACGGCGCCGACGACGCCGCCGGAGCCGGAGGAAGAACCGGAGGAGGAGCCGCCGTAATAATAGCCGCCCCCGCCGTAGTCGTAATCGTCGTCGCTGTCGTAATCGAAGTCGTTGCCGCCGAAATCGTAGTCCCCGGCGAAGTCGCCGAAGTCCGCGCGCGCCAACAGCGAAAACGCGCCCGCAAGCAGCACGGTCAGGGTGAGCAGCAAAGCCAGAAGGCGTTTACATTTCATGGGATGCATCCCTTTCTGTTTGGATTCGTTGACACTTTTATTTTAGGGGAAACGGGCGCGAATGTCAAGAATCCCCCGTTTTATTTTGTCGGAACGCCGCCGTTTTTTCGTTTTTACGACGGGAACGCCGCCGCCTTCGTCCCGTTTCCGGTTTTTTCGCCGGGCGTGAAGAAAGAATTGCTTTTTGCGCGCGGGTATGTTATGATAAAACCGTATCTTTTTATTTTAGTCTGTTTGGAGGCGCCGGTATGGGAAAGCTGAAAAATTTTACGGATAAGGTCTGGTACGGCACCGGGGCGATCGGTCTCGATCTGTCCTACGGGATGTTCAACGGCAGGCTGTCGAAATACATGACGAACGTGCTGGGGCTTTCCCCCACGTTCATGCTGGGGCTCACCGCCGTGGCCCGGATCTGGGACGGCGTGAACGACCCCATGATGGGCTCCATTGTGGATAACACCTACACGAAGTTCGGCAAATACCGCCCGTGGGTCGTTTTGGGGTCGCTGCTGAACGCCGTGGTCCTGTTTTTCCTGTTCTTCAACCCCGGCTTCGCCCAGAACTCCCTGCCGCTGTATATTTATGCCGCCGTGCTGTATGTGCTTTGGGGCATGACGAACACCGCGGCGGATATCCCGTACTGGAGCATGGTGCCCTCCTTCACCACGGACCCGAAGGAGCGCAGCATCCTTGCCACGATCGCGCGCACCTTCTCCGGCTTCGGGCAGGGCGTGGTGCTGATCGGCTCCCCCCTGCTGCTCAACGCCCTCGGCACCCTGAACGCGGAGGGGAACTACGACTGGACGCAGAAGGGCTACACCGTCACCGCCGCCGCCTGCGCCGTGGGGCTTGTGTGCTTCTCGCTGCTCTCCATGTCGAAGGTCCGCGAAACCGTGGTCACGAAGCCGAAGGAAAAATTCAGCTTCCGCAAAATTTTCGAGGTGTTCCGCCGCAACGACCAGCTCCGCGTGTTCATCCTGTTCGCGCTGCTCTCGAACGCGGGCTTCTATACCACCTCCGGCGTGCAGGACTATTTCTTCGAGGCGGTCGCGGGCAACGCCAAGCAGTCCGCCTTCTCCCTGTTCGGCACGGTCGGCTCCATTCTGGGCCTTGCCTTCATCCCGATCATGATGAAGTTCACCTCGCGCCGGCGCACCTATCAGGCGTCGCTCCTGCTGGCGCTGTTCGGCTACGCGGGCATGGCGCTGACCGGCAACCTGATGAGCGGCACCATGGGGCTGAATCTTTTCTTCCTGCTCGCGTCCATCGGCACCGCGTCCATGTTCGTGTCGCAGACCGTGTTCCTTGCGGATATCGTGGACTACGGCGAGGTCAAGCTCGGCGACCGCAACGAAAGCGTCACCTTCGCCATGAAGGGCTTTTTGCAGAAAATGGCGTATACGATCCAGACCGTGATCCTGTTCGCCGCCCTCGGCATTTCGGGCTTTGACCCCATCAAAAACCGCGTCGGCGCGGGCGTGACCTACGCGCCTGCCGTGCAGACCGCGATCAAGCTGGTGTTCTACGCCGTGCCGCCCGTGTGCATCCTGCTGTCCCTGATCGTCTTTTCCACCCGCTTCAAACTTCACGGCAAATACATGGAATCCATCACCGAGCAGGTGACGGCGGCGCGGGAAGCGCGCATTGCCGCCGCCGAAAAAGAAAAGGAAGCCGCCGAAGGCTGATCCTGACGAGGACCCGTTATGACAAGACAACGCAACGACAACTATTTTTCCTTCCCGGGCTTTCACGGCCTCAGCGCGACCACGCTCAAGCTCATCGCGATCACCACCATGTTCATCGACCACTTCGCGGCGGTGTTTGAGACGGAGCTTGCGGCGCAGTTCCCGTTTCTGATTATGGATAACGGCCTCAACGTCCTGCGGGCGGTGGGGCGGCTGGCGTTTCCGATCTTCGCGTTCCTGATCGCGGAGGGCGCCAAAAAGACGCACAATATCTGGATCTATCTGCTGCGGCTCGGCGTGTTCGCTGTGATCTCCGAGGTCCCCTTCGACCTCGCCTTCTTCGGGACCTCCTTCCGGACCGGCGTGCTGGAATTTGAACACCAGAACGTCTATTTCACGCTGTTTCTGGGGCTATTGTGCATCGCGGTGCTCCAGCTTCTCGAAAAGCTCCGTCTCGCGCCGCTCTCGTTCGCGTTCACGCTGGCGGCGGCGTACGCGGCGGAGGAGCTGCTGAAGACCGACTACGGCGCCATGGGCGTGATCGCGATCTACCTGTTCTATCTGCTGCTGCAGACCAATTCCAAAATCAAGGCCGTGGGCGCGGTCGGCGTGTGCCTGCTGCTCACGATCGTCCTGTCCGCGTCCTTTACCACCGAACCGCTGTATTACGTCAACGGCACCACGGGCACCCGGTTCGATCTGCTGTCGTCCGCGCGGTATAATCAGTATGAGATCTGGGCGGTGTTCTCCGCCCCCCTGCTGATCCTGTATAACGGGCAAAAGGGCAAGGTGAAGATCAACAAATTCGTGTTCTACGCCTTCTATCCCGCGCACATCCTGCTGCTGTGGGCGGTGTATTTCCTGTTTTTCACCTGATCCGGTCCAACGCGGGGCTTCCCGCCGGATATAAATCTGAGGAGGTAAATATGATGAGTGTTTTTGCCATCGGCTCAGTCATTTCGGTCCTGATGTATCTTTTGTCCTTCGCGGCGCTCGTGCTGTTCGTGATCGCCATCGTGTTCTACGTGAAGTCCGATAAGGCGGGGAACCGCAAGTCCCTGTTCATCGCTTCCGTGATCCTGTATTCGCTCACGCTGGCGGTCTGGATCGCGGGCAGCGTCGTCGTGGGCGCCATGACCGGCAGAATGATGTACGCCAGCGTCACCGAGGCGGACGTGGTGCGTCTGAGCGTGACCAGTATTATCTTCAACGGTCTCAGGACGCTGCTGAATATCGCGTCCGTCGTGGTCAGCATTCTTTCCATGGTCAAAAGCAGAAAATTCGCCGCGGCAAAGGCCGCGCCCGGCGTGAACCGCGCCCGCCGGTCCGGTGCCGCCGGTGTATCAGAACGGACCCGCTTACGGTCCGGTCCCCCCGACCAACCCCAACGCGCTCTACGGTCAGCCCCCGGTTTACACGGACGCCGTGCCTTACGGCGATCCCGCCGCCCCGTCCGCGCCGGATTTCCCCGCCGGGGAATAAGCGGCCCCCGCGCGTTCCTTTCCCCTCCGCGTAAAACCGAGCCCGAAGTCCCCGCCGCGCGCCGGGGACTTTTTTGTCCGCGTCCGCCAAACAGTCCGGTCCGGCGCGGCGAAAATTCGGTTTTTTCGGTCCGAACGGCCGAAAATTCGCCGCTCCGATTGGAGCAGGTTTCTTCCATTGAGACTCCTCGGGGTCTCTTTTTTCATATTTTTCCACCGATAAACGTCCGCGTCCGGCGAACACTATGAAAAAACGAAGAAAGAGGGATCCGAATGAAACGACGCGTGAAGATCCGTGTGGCGTCCTTTGCGCTGGCGGCGGCGGTGGCGCTGACGGCGTGGGGCGTTTGGGGGAGCGTGAACGTGGGAAGGCTGACGCGCGAGCGGGACGCGGTGCAGCAGCGTTCGCTGCTGCGGGTGACGGAGGCGCTGGGCGAGATCGACTCCGCGCTGCAAAAGGCCGAGTGGGCGGGCTCGTCCGCGCTGCTGGGCAGCCTGTCCGCCGAGATCCGCTCGCAAGCCTCGGGCGCCAAGGCGGGGCTGTCCGCGCTGGCGGCAGGCGAGCGCACGCTGACGAACACCTATCGGTTTTTGTCGCAGGTGGGGGACTACACCGCCGCCCTGCACAAAAAGGCGGAGCGAAACGAGCGGATCACCGGGGAGGAGCGGCAGAACCTCTCCATGCTGCAGGACCGCGCCGCCGAGCTCAGCCGCCGGTTTTCGTATATGACCGAGCTGCTGGACGCGGGCAGCTTCTCCTTTGACGAGATCCGGCAGGCGCTGTGGTCGATGGACGACGGCAGCGAGCAGACGGTCAGCTTCCCGGACGCTGCGGGCGAGGCGGAGGACGGCATGGACGATTACCCCACGCTGATCTACGACGGTCCGTTCTCGGACCATATCTTCTCCAAGGAATCCGCGCTCCTGGCGGCGGAGGAGCCGGTCTCGGAGGCGGCGGCGAAGCGGATTGCCGCGGCGGCGCTGGACGTGGGCGAAGCCTACCTCACCACGCACCCGGACAGCGAGGGCAAGCTTGCCTCTTATCATTTCTCGGCGAACGGGCGGCGCGTGTCCGTCACAAAGCGGGGCGGGTGGGTGCTGAGCCTGCTTGCCGATTACGAGGCGGGTCCCGTGAAGCTCTCGCAGGCGGAGGCGGTCTCGGCAGCGTCGCAATATCTCACAAAGCTCGGCTACCGCGATATGGTCTCCACCTACGCCTTTACTGAGGACGGCGTTTGCTGCTTCAATTTCGCCGGGACGCTGGCGGGCTGGACGCTGTATCCGGATCTTGTCAAGGTCGGCGTGTCGCTGTCGGACGGCAGCGTGGTCTCCATGGACGCCGCCGACTACCTGATGAACCACGTCGAGCGGATGGCGCCGGTCCCCGCCGTGACAGAGCCGGAGGCGAAGCGGGCGCTGAACCCGGCGCTGAAGGTCAAGCGGACGGACCTTGCGCTGATCCCGACCCCGGGCGGCGGGGAGGTCTTCGCCTATGAATTCCTGTGCGAAACGCCCGCCGGAACCGACGTGCTGGTCTACGTGGACGCCGCAACGGGGCAGGAGGCGGACCTGCTGCTTCTGCTTTACGCGGACGGCGGCACGCTGACGAAATGACGCAAAGGAGGTGATCTTATGCGAAAAACGCTGTTTGGCGCGGCGGCGCTGCTTCTGAGTCTGACCCTGCTGTTCGCCGCTTGCGGCAAAAACGACGGACGCGACCTCGGCGATAAGCTCGACGACGGGCTGGACAAGGTGAGCGAGGGCGCGTCCATGGCAGGGGATAAGCTGCGCGACGGCGTCACCGCCGCGTCCGACGCGCTGAGCGAGGCAGGCGACAAGCTCGGCGACGCGGTCTCCGACGCCGGGGAGCGGTTGGACGAAAACGGCCGCGTCTCCGAAAACGATACCGCCGGCGCGCGGCAGTAACAAAGAACGGACCGTCATATCCCGGGAAGCGCGGCTTTCCGGGATTTTTTCTTTTTCGCAAAGCGCCGCGCTTCCGGGCAGCGGACGCTTGCGTTTTGTCTGCGGGTTTGCTATAATACAGGCGGTCACAAAAAAACAAAGGCAAGGAGGCGCGTTTTACGGCGCACGCGGTGTATCGGTTTTTCATTTCCCTGCTGTCCGCGCTGCTGGCGGTCGCGGGGCTGTTCGGGCAGCCGAAGGCGGCGGATCACGGCAAATGGCTGCTGCCGGACGTGCCGTCCTTTGACGCCGGGGTCTATTCCTCGGCGCTGTATAACACCGGCACGGGGCTCGATCAGGAGCTCGCGCCGGAGGACGCGCCGGACGCGGCCGTCGACCCCCATTATAGCTATATGCAGCTCGTGCGAAACGCCACGCTCACGGATCTTCTGAGCTACTGCGCGAAGCTGGAGCGCCTCGGCTACCGGCAGACCTTTTGCAATCAGATCGAAAACAACGCTTATTTCGGGTACGAAAAGGGCGAAAAACGCATCTACGTCTGGCGCAGCGGCAGCACGAACGAGGTCCGCGTGGCGGACGACTGCTGCAACACCGCGTCGCTGGACGCCTTCGGCTACGAAAACGATGCCGCCGGAAAGACGCAGCCCGGGGTCTATCAGTTTTCCTATCCCTATAAGGACGCGCTGCACCCGGACCCGGAGGTCTACGCCGCCAACGGTATGCTGTACGCGGTCGTGCTCTCCGACCGGCGCGTGATCGTGATCGACGGTGGGCACGCTCTGCAGGCCACGGACCGGAACCTTGCCGAATTCTGGCGGTTCCTGCACGAGGCGACCGGCAAAAAGGCGGATGCGAAAATCAAAATCGCCATGTGGTTCGGCACGCATATGCACCGCGACCACAACGCGTTTTTCCTCCGCTTCCTCCGGCGGTATCACGAAAAGGTCGACGTGGAGCGCTATTTCTTCAACTTTCAGGCGGACGCGGTGGTGCCGTCCATTCAGGCGGTGTGCCGTTTGCGGCGGCAGGCGGCGACCCTGTACCCGGAGGCAAAATACGTCAAGCCCCGCCCCGGCTACCGCTTCCGGCTGCAGGACGCGGTATGCGAGGTGCTGTATACGCACGAGGACCACGTGTGCGCTTCGGACGCTTCATGGCGGATGGACAACGCGAACGACGCTTCCACGGTGCTGAAGCTCACCCTCGGCGGCAAATCGTTTTTGTTCCTCGGGGACGCGGGCCTGATCGTGCAGGAAACGCTGCTGCGGAACTTCACCGCCGCCACCCTGCATGCGGACGCGCTGCAGGCGGCGCATCACCTGTATAATAACCTCACGGCGCTTTACCCCGTTGTGTCGCCGACCTGGGTGTTCTGTCCGCAGTCGGGGCTAAGGGCGCGCACGCAGCCGCTGGCGGCTTTCGGCACGCTGTCCGCGCTGGTCCCGGAAAAAAATCTCCTGTTCGCGGACGGGGAGCTTTGTTACGGTCTGCTGCCGGACGGCGCCGGGGGACTGACCCTGAAGGAGATCCCGGTGGACTGCGATGCGGACATTCCCGCCGCCGCGTAAAAACCGCTTGCATTTTACGCGCACATATATTATAATAGCATATATAATCATCTTATCTATACCGTCAACGGAGGAACGCCATATGGAAACCGCGACCGAAAACAGAAAAAGAGTACTCAGCTTCGTGCAGTCGTCCGGCACGCCCACGCTCGGGAATTATCTCGGGGCATTCCGCAACTGGGCGGGCATGGCTGCGGAAAACGACTGCATCTTCGGCGTGGCGGACCTGCACGCCCTCACCGTGCGCAACGCCCCGGCGGACCTCAGGCGCCGCAGTATCGAGATGTACGCGTGGCTGCTGGCGCTCGGCCTCGATCCCGAAAAGAATATCATCTTCCTGCAAAGCCATGTGCCCGCGCACGCGCAGCTTGCGTGGATCCTCAACTGCTACACGGCGTTCGGCGAGGCCTCGCGCATGACGCAGTTCAAGGATAAATCCAAGCAGCATGCGGATAACGTCAACGTGGGGCTTTTCACCTATCCCATCCTCATGGCGGCGGATATTCTGCTGTATAATCCCGATCAGGTCCCGGTGGGGGACGACCAGAAGCAGCATCTGGAGCTGGCGCGCGATATTGCGACCCGCTTCAACGGCATTTATGGGGACGTGTTCAAGATCCCGGAGCCCTATATCGGCAAAAAAGGCGCGCGCGTCACGTCGCTGACGGACCCCGAGAAAAAAATGAGCAAGTCCGACCCCAACGTCAAGTCCTTCGTCTCCCTCACGGATACGAACGATCAGATCGCCAAAAAGATCAAGTCCGCGGTCACGGACTCCGAGGCCGCCGTGTATTTTGACGCGGAGAAAAAGCCCGGCGTTTCCAACCTGATGACGATCTATTCCTGCTGCACCGGCAGGGATTTCGCCGCGATCGAGGCGGAATTCGCGGGCAAGGGCTACGGGGACTTCAAGGCGGCGGTCGCGGACGCGGTGGTCGCGGAGCTGGAGCCGCTTCGGACCGAATATGAACGCATCGTCGGCGACAAGGCCTATATCGCCGCGTGCGCAAAGACCGGCGCGGAAAAGGCCGCAAGACTCGCGTACCGCACGCTGAACAAGGTCATGAAAAAGGTCGGCTTTTATCAGGTCTGATCCCCGTTTTATTCCCGGGTCCGCTGCGGGACCCCCAACGTCTGACCGAAGGAGCTTTGGTTTTATGCGAACGAGCAAATATCAGAACCGCGACGAATTCAAGCGCGGCGTGACCGAAATGCTGGTGCTGCACATGCTCAGTCAGGGCGATATGTACGGCTATGAGCTGACGCACGCGTTTGAGGACCGCACGGACGGTGTGTATACCATGGTGGAGGGCACCCTGTATCCGATCCTGTATAAGCTGGAGGACGCGGGGCTGATCGCCGGTTATACGGTAAAGGTCGGCGTGCGCCGGACCCGCAAGGTCTACAGGCTCGAGCCCGCCGGTCACGAACGGCTGGAGGAGCTGCTGGCGGACTATATGCTCCTCACCACGCATATCCTGCATATGCTCGGCAAGGATATCGTGGACCGGGAGGACGGCGCTTCCCAAAAGGAGACGGAACAGTAAAATATACGATCAACGGATCGGACCCCCGGGCAATACGCCCGGGGGTCCGACAAATGATTATGATGGAGGAAATGGGTCGGCCGGGAATGAAGAATCCAAACCCGTCGCATAACGGAGAATAAGTCGCGCGTCTTCAGAAGTTACATAGCCGTTCCCGCTGACGTCTCCGACAAATAATTGGTAAGTACCAAAAGTTTCTAATCCAACGCTGTATCTCGAAGCTAATCTGGAGTCTGAAGATGTAACCGTTAAATCTCCATCAATATCCCCGAGACAATTTTGCAGATAGTGTTTTATCTGCTGTTTTGGTGTAATATTTGGCGATACGTGCACATTGCGTATAGTTGTATCAAAAGTTGAAATATTTCCAGCGTAAACACTTAATCCGTAGTATTCATAGCAATATTCTACGAGACCATCACAACGCATACTGGATATTTCATGATAATCGACAATTTTATCGTTGTCTTTGTCAGTAGTGTACCAAACCTGATATAATACATTATACGAAAGGATATTTTTATTAATATTCTTTAATAAAGAACCCCCGTAAAAAAGGATTTATGATTCCGCCGCATATTGAATCACCCCCGCCAACAAGTCTTTTTGTTCCTTATTTTTCTCAAAATATTCCGCGTTTTTTTCAAGATATTTTTGTATGTTTTCGACGATTTCCTCATTTGGGAAATAATAGGGAGCCGCCTTCAGGATGAGAGAAACGGTATCCGCGTCCGGCTTTTCATTGAATAACGCATCGACCACGTTTTTATTCTCATATACGATAAAGGATTTGGCATCCTCATAGTTCTCTCCTTCAAGGCTCATCAGATAGGAAAAAGAGATTCTGTTTTCTAACTGGGCTAATGAGGCTATTACGGTAGCGTTTCTTTCTTCCTCGTCTGACGCGGACATATTTTTAAGCATATGATCACAGATGTGAACGAATTTCTCGATTTCTCGATCTGAGGGATTTTCCTGTAAAGCAATTGCTTTCGTAAGAAGCGCAGCCTTAATCTTAGCTGAAAACGGACCGGACAAATCGGAAAGAATAGAGTCAGCGATCTCTACCGCAGTATCGGGCCGTAAAACATACAAATCCGACAATGCTTTTTGAATGATGGCATCATCTGCGGAAAGCGCTTTTTCTTCAAGGAGATCCGCATAGTTGTCGCCTTTTCCGGTAAGCAAATCGAGTAAAAGATTTTTAACCGGCGCAGACACGGTATCCTGTTCAAGAAGTGACAGGAGCCCATCATAATCAAGGATAATCCCTTCCGCCTCGCAAAGCGTTAAAATGTTGATTTTAACATCATCTTTGGTTTCGGGGCTTGATATGACAGAAGATATTTCCTCCGCAGAGGCGTCTCTAAGCTTATTTTTGATTACCTCATAGTAATAATATATTTTATCCTCTTCCGTTTTGGAAAAATCCAGTTCGTTTACGTCTCGGATCAGCGAGCCCAAATCCTTTTTTTGCAATTCTTCAATAAAAGCTTCAGCCTCTTTTTTTGAGAGACTTCCGTCTGCCATTAATGGGATTTCCCTTTCTTTTGTCATTGCGGTTACAGATATGACGATTGTCAGAATCAGCGCCGCAATGAGAAATACAATTCCTATGATCCTTTTTGCAGTTTTCATACTTTAAGACCTCCATGGTTTTCCGGAATATCGAATGTGTAACATGATGGATTCACATTTTAAGCATTGAGAAATAAATGATAGAAATTATATATAAAATGGTTTCAAAAGCAAATACCATGGATCATCTTCTTTCATCTCATATTGTATACGCAAAAAGTTGAAATGTCAATATATTTAGATAAAAATTATATTGAAAAAAATTCTAATTTGAGCTAATATATATTGTAAACTGACATGATATCTGAAAAAGGAGATGTTATTTTTTCTTGAAGCTCGAAAAGGAAGAAAAGAAGTATTACAGACAGATTCGATCCTTGTTATTTGTCAGT
>CACZGD010000120.1 GCA_902780565.1 Oscillospiraceae bacterium | reverse complement strand
GGGTCGGTCCAGCCGGTCACGTCGCACTGCCCGTCGTCGTTCGCGCCCACGGCGAGGACGGTCCCGTCGGTCTTCAGCCCCACGGTGTGGTAGCCGCCCGCGACCACGGCGGCAAGGTCGGTCCAGTCCGTCACGGCGGTGCGCCCGTCCGTGCCGAAGCCGGTCGCCACGGCGGTGCCGTCCTTTTTGAGGCCCACGGTGTGATATAAGCCCGCCGAGACCGCGGTCAGGTCGATCCAATCGGTCACGTCGCACTGGAAGTAGCCGTTATCCCCGGCGGCGACGGCGGTGCCGTCCGCCTTCACGCCCACCGCGTGGCTCCCGCCGCAGGCGAGATCGACAATATCGGTCCAGTCTGCCGCGCCGAGCTGCCCCACGCCGTTGTTCCCGGCGGCGACGACCGTGCCGTCGGTCTTCAGCCCCAGCGCGAAGTCGGGTCCGGCAAAGATCCCGGCAAGGTCCGTCCAGCCCTCGGCGTCCTTCACGCCCGTGTGGTCGCGCCCGTCGAACGTGACGGCGTGATCCTTCAGCACCAGTGTGAACGCGTCCCCGCAGGCAAGCCGGACCTGCGGCGAAGCTTCGGGCGCCTCGGTCGTGGCGTCGTCGTCTGCCGAACACGCCGCGAGGGTGAAGAGGAAGAGGAGAGAGAGCAGAAGGGAAAGTGTTTTTTTCATGGGAAGGCTCCTTTCGGGGGAATGGAATTCGGTTTTAAGGGGATTGTAATTGATTTTGGTTTAAAATGTATGAAATACGGCGGTCGGGGAACGGGAGGGCGTGCCGATCCGTCCGGTAGTACGGCTGCCCACAGCCGTTCCTTTGCCTTGACGGCGGAGGGATGAATCCCGGCGGGATCAGTTGATGGGAAACGAATATGCTTGCCTCCGGGATGATTCCCTCCCCGGCAAGGGGAAGTACGCGGGATGCGGTGAATATGACCGGATCCGGCGAATCGGAGAATACCTCAAATAACATTGTATCGTTATATACCCGGTCTGTCGCCCGGACGATTCCCGTTTCCCGACCGGATTCGGACCGGAAGGGGTTTTAAAATATCATTGGCATCGAACGGCACGTCAGGTGCCGTGCTGCCGGGATTTTATTCCCGGCTCCGTTTCCGGTATCGGGTTCGGACCGGCAGGCTTCGGAAAAATAACAATGCCCCGAACGGCACTGAGGTGCCGTGCTACCGGGATTTTATACCCGGTTCCGTTTTCGGTACGTTTCCCTCGGCCCCCGGCCCTCGGCCCTCGGCCCTTTACCGTCCCCGTCTCACGCCTTCATCGCGTCCCACAGCGTCTTATACGCGCCGTTTTTGGCGAGCAGGGTCTCGTGGTCGCCGGTCTCGACGATCCGTCCCCGGTCCATCACGGCGATGACGTCCGCGTGCATGACGGTGGAGAGCCGGTGCGCGACGATGAAGCAGGTGCGCCCCTTGGTCAGCTCCCGCAGCGCCTTCTGCACCGCGATCTCGGTTGCGAGGTCGATGTTGGAGGTGGCTTCGTCCAGGATCAGGATGTTCGGGTCCGCCAGCAGCACGCGGGTGATGCACAGAAGCTGCTTCTGCCCTTCGGACAGGCTGCCGCCGCCGTCGCCGATCACGGTGTCGTAGCCCGCCGGCAGCCGCCGGATGAACGCGTCGGCGCGGGTGCGCTTTGCGGCGGCGACCACCTCGTCCGCCGTCGCGTCCGGCCGCCCGAAGGTCAGGTTCTCGGTCACGGTGCCGGTCTTCAGCCACGTCTCCTGCAGCACCAGCCCCACGTTCTGCCGCAGCGTTTCGCGCGTCATGGCGGCGATGTTTTCGCCGTCCAGCGTGATCTGCCCCCCGTCGGGGTCGTAAAAGCGCAGCAGGAGGTTCAGGAGCGTGGTTTTGCCGCAGCCGGTGGTGCCCACCAGCGCCACGGTCTGCCCCGGCTCCGCCGCAAGGCTCAGGTCCCGGATCAGGGGCCTGCTTTTATCATAGGAAAAGTCCACGTGCGAAAACGCCACCGCGCCCCGCACGGCGTCGTGCGTCACGGGCTGTTCGGGGTCCGGCGCTTCGGACGGCGCCTGCAGGAGCTCCAGCGCGCGGCCCGCGCCCGTGAGGGCGTTCTGCAGCTCCGCCAGCACGGCGGAGATCTCGTTGAAGGGCTTGGCGTACTGGTTCGCGTAGCCCAGCACCGTGACCAGCAGCCCCACGCTCAGCGACCCGCCGAGCACGCCGAAGGCGCCGGTCAGGGCGACCGCCGCGTAAACAAGGCTGTTGACAAAGCGCGTGGCGGGATTCGTGATGGAGGAATAGAACACCGCTTTCAGCGTGGACGCGGCAAGGTCGTCGTTCAGCCGCCGGAAGGCCTCGTTTTCGGCGTCCTCGCGCCCGTAGGCCTGCACCGCGGGCAGCCCCCGCACGGTCTGCTCCGTGGCGGCGGTCAGCGCCCCGCGCTTTTGGGTGCGCTGCACGAAGTATTTTTTGGTCCGCTTTGTAATGAAGCGCGACACGAACAGCGACAGGGGCGTGAGCACGAACACCGCCGCCGCCACCACCGGCTGCAGAGCCAGCAGCACGCCCAGCGTGCCGAGGATCGTGAGCATACCGGAGAAGAACTGCGTCAGAAAGAGCTGCAGCCCGTCCGCAAACTGGTCCACGTCGGAGGTGAAGCGCGCCAGCGTGTCCCCATAGGGGTGGGAATCGAGATAGGCGATCGGCAGGGTCTGCAGGTGCCGGAACAGGTCCTGCCGCAGGTCCTTGGTCAGCCCGGTCACGAGCCGCGCGTTCGCCCGCGAAGCAAGGTACGCGCCCAGCGCCGTGACGCCGGTCAGCGCCCCCGCCGTGATCAGGCGGGACTGCAGCAGGGCAAAGTCCACCTGCCCCACGCCCGCGATCGCGTCGATCGCCTGCCCGAAGAACAGGGGCGTGGCGATGGACAGCCCCGCGTACGCCGCCGAGAACAGCAGCGACAGGAGCAGCGTCCCCCGGTAGGGACGCAGGAGAGGAAGGATGGGGGAGAGGGCGTGTTTCATGATCTTGCACCCCTTTCGCAAGCGTCAATGAAGCGATAGGTCTCGCTCGTTTGCAGCAGCGCGTCGTGCGTGCCGACGGCGGTCAGGCGGCCGTCCTCCAGCACGAGGATCCGGTCGCAGTCCCTGACGTGCGAGACCCGCTGCGAGATCAGGAACAGGGTCCCGGGCAGGGCAAGCGCGTGCTCCAGCACCCGCCTGCCGGTGGCGTTATCGAGCGCGGAGAGTGCGTCATCCAGAATCAGGATCGGGGCGTTCGCCGCCACGGCGCGCGCCAGCGCCAGCCGCTGCCGCTGCCCGCCCGAAAAGTTGCGTCCGTCCTGCTCCACCTCCGCGTCCAGCCCCGCGTCCTTCGTCGCCAGCACGTCGTCGGCGGCGGACAGGGCGGCGGCTTGCAGCAGGTCTTCGTCCGTCGCCGCCGGGCAGCCCCAGCAAAGGTTCTCCCGGATCGTCCCGGCAAAGAGCGTGGGCTTTTGCAGCGCCGTCGCCACAAGGGAGGTCAGCGTCGCTTTGTCATAGTCCCGCGCGTCCTGCCCCATCACGCGCACCGTGCCGTGTGTGGGGTCGTATGCGCGCCCGATCAGGGAAACAAGGCTCGATTTGCCCGCGCCAGTGGCGCCGATCACGCCGATCTTTTCCCCTGCCTTCACCGTGAAGGTCACGTCCGTCAGCGCCGGGGCGGCGTTTTCGTGGTATTGCAGCGTCACGTGCCGGAAGGTCACTGCGTCCGCCGTCGGGTCCGGCTTTGCGCCGTCGTCCGGGAAGGTCACGGCGGGCGTTTCGGCGAACACCGCCTCGATCCGCTTTGCGCTTGCCAGCGCCTTGGACACGCTGACGATCAGGTTCGCAAGCTTGATCAGCTCCACTAAGATCTGCGACAGATAGTTATATTGCGCCGCGACCGCGCCGGGGGTCATGCGCCCCGCGTCCACGCGCCCGCCGCCCAGCCACAGCAGGGCGATCACGGCGGCGTTCACGGTCACGAGCGTGAGGGGATTCATCAGCGCCCCGAGCTTGCCCGCGAGGAAGGCGAGCTTTTCGTGCGCCTCGGTTTTTTCGCGGAAGCTCCGGGTCTCCGCCGCCTCCCGGTTGAAGGCGCGGATCACCCTTGCGCCCGTCAGGTTTTCGCGGGTCTGCTTCGTCACGTCGTCCAGCTTCCCCTGCACCCGGCGGTAAAGCGGCGTGGACAGCCGCATGATCAGCACGATGATGAGCGAAAGCACCGGCAGCGCCGCCGCGAACACCAGCGCGGTCGGCACGTCCACCGTGAACGCCATCGCCACCGCGCCGAACACCACAAAGGGGGAGCGCAGCAGCAGCCGCAGGGTCAGGTTCACGCCGTTCTGCACCGCCTCGATATCGGACGTCAGGCGCGTGAGCAGCGTGGCGGTCCCAAGCCGGTCCTGCTCCCTGCGCGAAAGCGACGTGACCTTGCGCATCAGGTCCGCCCGGAGGTCCGCCGCGGTCATCACCGCCGCCCGCGCCGAAAAATACTGCGCCGTGATCGAGGCGCAAAGCCCCACCGCCGCCAGCAGGACCATCACCCCCACGCGGGACAGGACGTAGCCCTTCGTCCCCGTCGGCGACAGCCCCACGTCGATGATGCTTTTCACCACCAGCGGCACGATCAGCTCGAACGCCGCCTCCAGCATCTTGAACAGGGGCGCTAAAATCGCCTGCCCCCGGTATTTCTTTAAATAGGAATAAATAAATCGCATGCGTCGTCCTCCGACAGTAGTATCTTTCAGTATACCATAGGCGGGGCGCGAGGTCAAATCATGAGCTTTGTGCAAACTGCACAAAAAACAGCCCGAAAAAAATTTTGATTTTTCTTATTCTTGTCGTCAAAGGGCAGAAATTTCTGAAAAAATGTGCTATACTATGCCCTGCAATTGAACAAATGTTCGTTTTACAAGCAAATCACAGTCCCGATTATCGGGACGGAACCAGGAGGGACCGGGCATGGCGACCAAACGCAAGACGCCCTACGATCATCTGAACGCCGCCGCGGCAACGCTGGCGAAGCAGGTTTACACCATGGCAAAGGCGGGCTGCGCGCGGGGCGCGGACCCCGACGTGAAGACCGTGAAGGAGCTGGAGGGCCTCGTCAAGGAGGCGGTGGGCATCTGCCTGTCGCTGGAGAAGAGCGAGTCCGCCGAGGCGCCCGAGATCCGCGTCGTGTTCGAGGACGGCATCGCGGAGATGGCGGAGTGAGAAGGGCCGGGGGCCGAGGGGGCACGGGTGCGCGGGAAAAAATAAAAAATAAAAATGAAAAAAGAAAAGTTGAGGGACCTGCGGTCGGCATTGAAATATGATCGCGGTCGGGACGCGGTTCCGGGAACGGAGCCGGGTATAAAATCCCGGTAGCACGGCACCTCAGTGCCGTTCGGGGCATTGTTATTGTTCCGAAGCCTGCCGGTCCGAACCCGATACCGGAAACGGAGCCGGGTCCCAATCACAATGGTAGTACGGCATGATCTGCACGCCTTCCCGTTATCCCCGACGGGTCCTGACCGGGATGTTTTTGAAAATATCATTGTCCCGAACGGCACTGAGGTGCCGTGCTACTGTGCTGGCAGGCCTTCCCGTATCCCCGACCGGATCCTGACCGGGACGTTTTTGAGAATATCATTGCACCGAACGGCACTGAGGTGCCGTGCTACTGGGTCGGCACGCCTTCCCCATCCCCCCACCGCGTCCCCTCCGGGACCATATTTCAATCGCGGCGCAGCCGCACCGAAATTTTTATTTTTTCTTTTTTCACTTTTCATTCCCTCATCCCCGACCCTCGACCCCTGACCCTCGGCCCCAGGCCCTCAAAATCCCTCAGAAAGGAGCAACCAAAATGATCCTTCCCATTGACGCGCCGAACGCGCGGCAGCGTTTATTCCTCACCGACCGGCACAAATACGTGGCGTTCGGGGGCGCCCGGGGCGGCGGCAAAAGCTGGGCGGTGCGCACGAAGGCGCTGCTGCTGGCGCTCCGGTACCCGGGCGTGAAGATCATGATCGTCCGGCGCAGCTACCCGGAGCTGCGGGCGAACCACATCGGTCCCATGAAGGGGCTGGTCGGGGACGCCGCCGTGTATAAGGAGACCGTGAAGGAATTCCGGTTCGTGAACGGCAGCGTGATCCTGTTCCGCTTCGCCGCCAACGAGCGGGACCTCGACAAGTATCAGGGCACGGAGGTGGACGTGCTGTTCATTGACGAAGCCACCCAGTTCACGGAAGAGCAGTTCGACCGCTTCAAGGCGTGTGTGCGCGGGGTCAACGGCTTCCCGAAACGCATCTACCTGACCTGCAATCCGGGCGGGGTGGGGCACGGCTGGGTCAAGCGCCTGTTTGTGGACAAGCGTACCCGCGCGGGCGAGAACCCGGCGGACTACGCCTTCATCACCAGCCGCGTGACGGATAATCTGGCGCTCATGCAGGCGGACCCCGAATACCTGACGCGGCTGCAGGCGCTGCCGCCGAAGCTGAGAAAGGCGTGGCTGGACGGCGACTGGAACATCTTCGAGGGGCAGTTTTTTGAGGAATTCAAGGACGACCCCGCGCACTACGCCGACCGCCGCTTCACGCACGTGATCGAGCCGTTCGAGATCCCGCAGGGGTGGAACGTGGTGCGGTCCTTCGACTTCGGCTTTGCCCGTCCCTTTTCGTGCGACTGGTGGGCGATCGACTACGACGGGCGCGCCTATCTGATTTTGCAGCTCTACGGCTGCACCGGCACGCCGAACGAGGGCGTCAAGTGGCACCCGGACCGCATTTTCAGCGAGATCGCGGCGCTGGAGCGCAGCCACCGGTATCTGCGCGGACGGCGCGTCACGGGCGTGGCGGACCCCTCCATCTGGGACCGCAGCCGGGGCGACGCGATCGTGGACTTCGCCGACCGCCACGGCGTTTATTTCGACAAGGGCGACAACGAGCGCCTCGCCGGGTGGATGCAGTGCCACTACCGGCTGGCGTTTGACGAGGCGGGATATCCGATGGTGTATTTCTTCTCCACCTGCCGCGACGCGATCCGCACCCTGCCCGCCCTGCAGTTTTCCGGCGTCAACCCCGAGGACCTCGATACCGCCGAGGAGGACCATTTCGCCGATTCGTTCCGGTATTTCGCCATGTCCCGCCCCATCACGCCGAGGCTGCCCGAGGCGAAAAGAACGTTCGGGGACGATCCGCTGGACCTGAGGCG
>CACZGD010000119.1 GCA_902780565.1 Oscillospiraceae bacterium | reverse complement strand
AAGGACGCCGTGTAACCGTCCGCCGCGAACGCCGGAGATACCAGCGTAAAGAGCATGGCCAGCCCGATGACAATGGATAATAATTTGTTCCATACAGATATGCGTTTCATGATCGTTGCCTCCCTGATGAATTTAGGAATGGACGTCGGAGATTTCCTTTTTCCGTACTCTATTATCTCCGTAAGGATTGAAGAAAGATTGAAGAATTCAATGATTAGAAAACAGAGGCCCCCATACGGTGAAAACGGTTGTACGGGGGCCTCTGTTATGAATTCAGTTGTTAATTGAACAGTTCCGCAAGCGTATCTTCATACGCTTCCAATACCTTCAGCACGTATTGATCCCAGTGACGCGCATCGGCGCTGCTGCTGCCGAAGACGTAATCCTCCTGTCCGTAATCCATCACGTCGAAGCCGGGCATTGCCTTTGCCGCGCCGGAGGTCCGGTATGCCGCAGCGCCCGCAAGCGTCATGCCGACGCCGTTTGTACCGTCGAAGCTTACCCAACCGGAAAGATCCGTACCGGAAGGCTCCGTGCCGTCTCCGTTGGAGGTCTGGCCGCTTGCGGCAGCCTTCGTGATCTTTACTGCCCCGTCCACGTATTCACCGTACATGGTATCCACATAGAGTGACAGGGAGTCGCCGAAGATCTCAGACGGTACATGGCCGCCGTTCCACTGCCATTCGATCTCCGCGTCGGTTCCGGCATTCAGCCAGGCGATCTGCAGGTTCAGGGAGTTCATCATGGAGATGTCGCCCTCGGAAGCGCCCATCAGGATCCTCGTCCATGTGGGATTGTCGGTTCCTTCCGCGCCGATATAATTCAGCGGGTTATAGAGATCGACAATATTGTTTCCGTATTCGTCACCGGCCTGAATCTCGGCAATATCCGCCTGATAGGCAGCCAGCATCTCTGCAAAGGAAGCATAATTCGCGGAATCGGTTTTACTGGAAGCAGACTGTGTGCTTCCGGAATCCGGCGTTCCGACTTCTTCGGTACCGCCGCCGTTCATATCGGGAGGACCGCCTGCACTGTCGCCACTCATATCGGGAGGACCGCCTGCACTGTCGCCACTCATATCGGGAGGACCGCCTGCGAAATCACCGCCGGGGCCGCCTTCCATACCGCCGGAGCTGCTGCCGGTGCTGCCCTTGACATACCAGCCGTTGATGAAAGCTTGCGCACGGTCCGCATCCGTCATCGCGGCAACTTCGCTGTCAGAAAGAGCTGTGCCGTCGCTGTTAAACCAGGTCCAGTCTTCCGCGTAAGCAAGCCTGTCAATATAATCCTGCAAGCTCTGCTCAAACTCCGCGAGATACAGATCAAGGTAAGTTCCGTAATATCCGTTGGTATCCGTATGCCCGGTTTCATCATATTCGATGGTAAGAGCGACCGTATCCGAGACATCGCCGTCGCCGTTCAGATCGAAGCCGACCTTTGACTCATCAACGGACAGGTTCTGTGCGTTGATATACTCTATATACTCAGCCGCCAGATACTCTGCGAGCTGTTTCTGGAAATCCGTATTGAAGCTGTAGTCCGGATTCAGATAATACTCGAAAGCCAGCGTCATGTCCGCTTCGGCAAGGGAGGTGATGGCGCTGTAGGCCATGCAGCCCCAAAGACCGTCGGAGAGTTCCACTTCACTTCCGTTCACCGTGACCGTGGTGCTGTAGCTGCCGTCAGAGTTCTTATAGACGCCGACCGCTCCTTGGGAGATCTCATAATCATAGAAGTCCGGATTGTTGGAGGTAGCTGCAAGCATTGTGGCATGCGCGCCGCCGCCGGAGCCGCCGGTGGAGACGAAATAGTCCACGCTGCCGGGGAGATTGCCGAGCAGAATGTTGAACTTCACGAAGCGAACAGCATTCTTCTGATCCACCAGGCAGGACGGGGCGTCGCCGGTATAGGTGCCGTCAGACAGCGTGCTCTGCTTGCCGCGGTTGCCGCAGGCGATATTGATATAGCCTTCTTTGGCATAGGTCGTTCCCGCCGTCTGATTCGATTGTGCGGAGTAGCCAGCCGCGCCGGTATTGATGATGACCGGTGCCGTTGCCGCCGTATAGATCTGGCCGTTCGTGCTGGTCACTGCCGCGTCATAATCGATAACAAGATTGCCGGAAGCTGTTCCGCTTGTGGCGTCAGCCGTACCGTCGCCGTCCGTATCCACCCCCTTCACATAGGCGCCGGGAACGCAGACGGAAACGCCCTGATAGTCGGGCAGCTCGGCATTGGTCACAGCCGTGATGATCGCCATCGTCCATGCGTCGGCATTCTCAGAATACGTCCACTCCGGCTTGATATTTGCCAGGTTGAGCGCAGCTTCGATATCCGCCTTATCTGTGCTGTCGGCGGTGATGACCGTTGTTCCGGCCGATTCGTTTTGTGTTACGTCTGAGTTTTGGGAATCGCCGTTCTCAGTTGAATTTGATCCGCAGGCGGCAAATCCCAATACAAGGATCAGCGCCGTCAATAATGCGATTGCTTTTTTCATGGTCCCTCGCTCCTGTTTCTGATGGATTTTGTCAATAAAAACCTCGTCCGGTTGATGACGTCTGCATCATAACGGACGAGGATTGAAGAAAGATTGAAAAAATTTAAGTTTTTTCGGTTTTTTTGACAGGAAGCGTGACCGTAAAGACCGCGCGCGGTTTACGGTATTCCGCGTGGATCTGCCCCCCGTGCGCCTCGACGACCGCCTGCGCGATGGGAAGGCCCAGGCCGTAATGCGAATCCGTTTCGCCTCTTGCTTCGTCGGTTCGGTAAAAACGGTCAAAAAGATGCGAAAGCTGATCCGCGTTCATCTCTTCGGCGTCGTTGGAGACGGTGAGCGCCGCCGTGTGCCGTTCCCTGTGCAGAGAAAGGGCGATCATGTCGCCGGTTCCGTGAGACAGGGCATTGTCAAGCAGGATGGAAACGAGCTGCCTTAGCTGATTCGGATTGCCATCCACGGTAATCCCCGGTTCGATTTCGGAATCGATCCTTACGTCTTTTTCAAACGCAACGCTTTCAAACGGAAGCGCTTCGCCGTCCACCAGCTTGGAAAGATCAACCGGCTCCTTCTGCATTTGTCCGTTTTCTGCTTTGGAAAGCACGAGCAGCTGCCTGACGAGATCCGACATCCGTTCGTTTTCATAGTCGATATTGGAAAGCCATTCGTTCTCGCCGATCTGCCGTTTCAGCAGCTCGCTGTTGGCGGAAATCACCGCGATGGGCGTTTTCAATTCGTGGCCGGCGTCGGAAATAAAGCGTTTTTGCCTTTGGTCGTTCTCCTCCAGCGGGCGGACGATGCGCCGGGCGATAAAGACCGACAAAACGAACAGAACGATCATGGCAGCTGAGCCGATCGCCAGCATCTCCCTGAACAGGACCTGCTGACTGTCGTCGCCGATCGTACTGTCGATCATGGCGACCAGCGTATAGTCTCCGCAGTCGGAAACAAGATAACGGATATTCCCTTTCGATCCGATCTGTTTTCCGCTGTGAACGGCGTATCCGGCGATCGCGAGCAGCGATTCTTCGCTTTGCAGCGCGTCGTTCCCGTTTTGTACCGCAAGCACCTCGCCGTCCGTCCCGTAGGCGACCGAATAAAAGGTGGAGAGACGGAACCGCGGTTCGTCCCAGTCCGGCGCTATCCCGTCGGGAGGCTCCGGCGGCAGATCGTCCGGTTGACCGATCGGACCGGAATCGGGTCTTTCCTGATCCTCCGGGCGCTCCGCCTGCCCGTCGATACTGTATCTCTCCACATATGTTTCCAGCATTTCCTCGTCGGTGCGCCGCATGGCTGCCCGATTGGACAGATAGATCGTCGTCAGCGTAACCGTCAGCAGAGCCAGCAGGGAGAGCACGACGGTGAAAATGATTTTCCTTCTTGTTTTACGAAACATCGCGGCACCTCAGTTCATAACCGATCCCGCGCAGCGCCTTGATCTCGCATTTCGATCCCACAAACGCGAGCTTTTTCCGCGCGAAGGACATATATACTTCCACGTTGTTATATTCGGAATCGCTTTCGTAGCCCCATATTTTGAGTGCGATCTGCTCGCGGGTGAGCACCTGCCCCTGATTGGCAATCAGGTATTCCAGAATGCGGAGCTCCTTTTCCCCGAGCCGGACGCTCTGTCCGTTACCGCATTTCAGCACGGCGTTTTTTACGTCGAGCGTCAGGTCCTCATACGTCAGGCTGCCGTCGTTCGTGGGTATGCCGCGTCTGCCGAGCGCCCGGAGCCGGGCCAGCAGCTCCCTTGTCATAAAGGGTTTCGTCAGATAATCGTCGGCGCCGCTGTCCAGCCCCTCCACCTTGTCGTCCAGCTCGCTTTTGGCCGTCAGCATCAGAATCGGCGTACGTACGCCGGCGGCACGGGCCTTTTTCGCGACGTAATATCCGCTCATACGCGGCATCATCACGTCCAGCACGATCAGATCGTAAACGCCGCTTTCGATCTCAGCGAGCGCGTCCTCGCCGTTATTTACCGAGGCGACCTCATATCCTTCCTGACGGATGATCTCACACAGCGCCCGATTCATCCTTTTTTCATCTTCCGCAACCAATATTTTCATCAGGTCGAACACCTCCGTTTTCCGTATTCTCTTTCTCCATCATCCACGGGAACCTTGAAGAAAGATTGAATACGGCTCTGTTTCAATTATATCAATCCGTAAGAAGTAAATCAATATGGAGTTACTGACTGCAACCCGGCACAAGAAAAATCGTCGGCTTTGTTATTGACATAAGTCAGATATTATAATATAATTGACATAAGTCAGAAAGGAGATGCGGATATGCCGAGGCCTCAGAAATCACGCCGTATCTGCTGCTATCCGGATTACTGGAGCTTTGCGCCAGATCAGGACAAGGCAAACGATACGGTCACCATGTCGCTCGACGAGTTTGAAGCGATACGTCTGATCGACTATCAGGGAAAAACACAGGAGCAGTGCGCCGCTGAAATGAACGTGGCGAGAACGACTGTCACTTCCATATACGACGGCGCAAGGAAAAAGCTGGCGCAGGCGTTGGTCGACGGCAGCCGCATCGTCATTTCAGGCGGAAACTATACGCTTGATAACACGGTCTGTGCAGAGATCGCAAGGAAAGGAAACGGTATTATGAGAATCGCAGTGACTTATGAAAACGGGCAGATATTCCAGCACTTCGGCAAAACGGAGCAGTTCAAGCTCTATGACACGGCGGACGGAAAAGTGATCAACGCGCAGGTCGTCGGGACCAACGGCGCGGGACACGGCGCGCTTGCCGGATTCCTCAAAAACGCGCAGGCGGACGTATTGATCTGCGGCGGGATCGGCGGCGGCGCCCAAATGGCTTTGCGGGAGGCGGGCATCACGCTCTACGGCGGCAATACGGGCGGCGCCGATGAGGCGGTCAAGGCTTTTCTTGCACAGACGCTTGTGCAGAACGAAAACCCCACCTGCGACCACCACGGTCATGAGCACGGCGAAGACCATTCCTGCGGCAGCCACGGCGAAGACCGTTCCTGCGGCAGCCACGGCTGCGGTAAACGCTGATGAAATACGATCATGCTGAAAGGGCCGTCTCGCTTTTCACGCAGGGGTACAATTGCGCACAGTCAGTCTTCGTTGCTTTTTCTGACGTGACAGGTATGGAAGAGGCGCTTGCGGCAAGGCTTTCATCCTCATTCGGCGGCGGTATGGGGCGTCTGCGGGAAGTCTGCGGAACCTGTTCCGCCATGTTCATGGTGGCTGGCATCCTCTACGGCGAGGGAACCCAAAGCGATCACACCGTAAAAACAGAGCATTACAAGCGCATTCAATATCTTGCGGAGGAATTCCGCAAGCGTCATGAGACGATCGTCTGCCGCGACCTGCTGAAAGGGCTGGCCGTCACGAGCACGCCGAGGCCCGAAATACGGACGGAACAATACTACAAGGTGCGCCCCTGCGTCAAATTCGTCAGGACGGCTGCGGAGATCCTTGACCGCTATCTTGAGGAGCATCCGCCGGGAGGGATCGGCGTATGAAGATCGTCACCCTTGTAGAAAACACCTGCGGCGCTGAAAACTGTATCGCAGAACATGGGCTCAGTATTTATATCGAGACTGAAAAGCACCGTCTCCTGCTTGATACGGGACAGACGGATGCGGTTGTCAGAAACGCCGAAGCGCTCGGCATCGATCTGCGGGAAGTCGATACGGTCATCCTCAGCCACGGGCATTACGACCACACGGGCGGCGTCCTGCCGTTTTCAAGGCTGAACAGCTCCGCGCAGATCATTATGCAGCGCTCAGCCGCTCAGCCGCATTATAACGGCGAGCGCTATATCGGTATCGATACGGCTATTCTGCGTCTGCCGAACGTTCGGCTGACGGACGGCGATCTGAAAATAGACGACGAGCTGTTTCTGTTCGGCAACGTCACGGGCAGGCGTTGTTATCCGCAGGGAAACGGAAAGCTGTCCCGCCTGGGAAACGGCGAAAAGGTCTGCGACGATTTCCGCCACGAGCAATACCTTGTCATTACGCAAAACGGTAAACGCTGGCTGCTGTCGGGCTGCGCGCATAACGGCATCCTCAATATCCTCGACAGGTACCGCGAGCTGTTCGACAGCCATCCCGACTACGTCCTCACGGGCTTTCACATGATGAAGCGCGAGGGCGAGTATACCGCGGAAGAAAAAGCCGTCATCCTTCAAACAGCACAGGAGCTTTCACGGCTTGATACGGTGTTTTACAGCGGCCACTGCACAGGCGCTCCTGCGTTTGCGCTGATGAAGGAGATCTTGGGGGATAAGCTCATTGCCCTGCACAGCGGCGAAACAGTCGTTTAACATAAAAGGCAGTGAGCAATACGGCTGCGACAGCCGGCTGAAAATGACAACAGGTACGTATACAGACGGCGTTCCCGGAGAAATCCTTTCCCCGTTCCGTTATTTTTGACCTCTTATCTGACCACAATTGGAAAAATAACGGATAGAGTATATGGAATTATTTGCGTTGCATTTGAACAATTCACATAATAGATATTCAGAAACAGAGCGGTTTTCAGCAGAAAAAAGTCCCGATACATTTTTTTGTGCAAGATGTCGGGGGTTCAAATCCCTTCACTCCGACCAAAATCGCGGCAATGTCCGCACAAAAGCCGCAGAAGCTCGTTCCTCTGCGGCTTTTCTCTACAACGGAGGTATGAATATGATCAATTGGATGCAATTTCCAAAGAACAGAT
>CACZGD010000118.1 GCA_902780565.1 Oscillospiraceae bacterium | reverse complement strand
CTGACCCAGTCAGAAACATTGTCGCCTGCCTTCGCTTGGAGCGCTCGGCACGCTCTGTGTTTCTTCCAGGCTGCGGTTCGCCTTCATCCGCCCCCGGCGGCGGCGAATCCTCGCCCCCTCGACCCTGCAAGCCTTTCGAGAAAGGCTTGAACGAAAGCTTTTATTTTTCCTTCGTTTTGACGATCATCCGCATGGCGTTCAATATGCACAGCACGGCGACGCCGACGTCCGCCAGCACGCCGATCCACATATTCGCAAAGCCCAGCGCCGCGAGGAGCAGCACGGCGAATTTGACGCCGAGGGCGAAGCCCACGTTTTCACGCACGATGCGGGTGGTCTTTTTCGCAATGGCCAGCAGCACGGGCAGCTTGCCGATATCGTCGTCCGTGAACACCACGTCCGCCGCCTCGATCGCGGCGTCCGAACCCAGCGCCCCCATGGCGACGCCGACGTCCGAAAGCGTGAGCACCGGCGCGTCGTTGATGCCGTCGCCGATGTACACGGTCTTTTCGCGTTTGCCCTGCGAAGCCAGGATCTCGCGCAGCTTTTCGACCTTATCCTGCGGCAGGAGCGAGGAATAGATCTGATCCACGCCGAGCGCTTCGCCGATGTGCTGCGCCGCGTTTTTGCGGTCGCCCGTGAGCATGACCGTGCGCCGGACCCCCAGTTTTTTGGCTGCCGAAAGCGCCTTTGCGGCGTTCTTTTTCGGACGGTCCGTCAGCTTGACGGCGCCGGCGTATTTGCCGTTCACGGCGAAGTAGACCACGGTCCCTTCGTCCCGCACCGCCTCGAACGGGACGTTCGCCTCCTGCATCAGGATCGCGCTGCCCGCGATCACGGTCTGATCCCCGAACGCGGCTGCCACGCCCTTGCCCGAAAGCTCCTTCACCTCGTCCGGCGGCTTGACCCCCGGTCCCGCCGCCTCGCGGATGGACGCGGCGATGGGATGCGTGGAGTAATATTCCGTGCCGGCGGCAAGCAGCAGGAGCTGCTGCTCGGAAAGCCCCCCTGCCGGCAGGACCTCGCTGACTGTGAAGCGGCCCTCCGTAAGCGTGCCGGTCTTGTCGAACACGGCGGTGCGCACGGCTGCCATGGCCTCGAGGTAATTGCCGCCCTTGACGAGAATGCCCTTGGCGGACGCGCCGCCGATGCCCGCGAAAAAGGCGAGCGGCACGCTGATGACCACCGCGCAGGGACAGGACACGACCAGAAAGATCAGCGCCCGGTAGACCCACTCGGCGGGATTTTTGGTGATGAGGGAGGGGATCAGCGCCAGCAGCACGGCGGCGCCGACGACCGCGGGCGTATACCAGCGGGCGAATTTGGTGATGAAGCTTTCGCTTTTGGCTTTGTTTTCGGAGGCGTTTTCCACCAGCTCCAGAATTTTGGAGACCGCGGACTGCCCGAATTCGGCGGCGGCGCGGAGCTTCAGCGCCCCCGTGAGGTTGATGCAGCCGGAAATGACCCGGTCGCCGGGCTTCACGTCCAGCGGCAGGCTTTCGCCGGTCAGGGCGGCGGTGTTCAGGGCGGACGCGCCCTCCACGACCTCGGCGTCCACCGGGATCTTATCCCCGGGGCGCACCAGCAGCAGGTCGCCGACCTCCACTTCCTCCGGCAAAATCTCCTCGGGCTCGCCGTTCACAAGGCGCACGGCGGTTTCGGGGCAGATATCCATCAGGTTCTTGATGGAGCGGCGGCTTTTGCCCACCGCGATGCTCTGAAACAGCTCCCCGACCTGATAGAACACCATCACGAACACGCTTTCGGGGTACTCCCCGATGATCAGCGCCCCGATGGTGGCGACCGCCATTAAAAAGCATTCGTCAAAGACCTGCCCGTGCGAGATGTTGCGCGCGCTTTTCCACAGCACGTCCCAGCCCGCCGTGAAGTACGGCACGAGATAGAGCAGCAGCAGCGCCCACCGGGGCAGCTCCACGAACCGGCTGACGGTCCAGATGATCCCGAACAGGACGGCAGCCGCGACGATACGCAGCAGCAGTTTTTTTTGCTTTTTCGTCATTACAGGATCACTTCGCAGTCCGGATCGACCTTTTTCACGCACTTGACCGCCTGTATGACGATCTCGTCAAAGCGATCGTCCTCGGCGTCGAGGACCAGCTTTTGCGCCATGAAGCTGACGGTGGCTTTGTTCACGCCCGGGATCTCGGCGATCACGCGCTCCATCTTCGCCGCGCAGTTCGCGCAGTCAAGGTCTTCCATTTTAAATGATTTTTTCATAATACTCTGCCCTTTCCGATGCGGTACGGTTATTCGGATACGTGCTCCAGCCCGATGCTGAGGATCTGCCCCACGTGCTCGTCCGCGAGGGAATAGAACACCGTCTTCCCCTCCCGGCGGTATTTGACCAGGGACGCGCCCTTCAGGATCCTAAGCTGATGGGAGATCGCGGAGACCGTCATCTGCAGGCTGTCCGCAATGTCGCACACGCACATCTCCGCCTCCAGCAGCAGATACAGGATCTTGACCCGCGTGGAGTCGCCGAAGATCTTGAACAGCTCCGCAAGATCGATCAGCCGGTCCTCCTCCGGCAGCCGCCCCAGCGCCTTTTTCGTCACGTCCGGGTGCACCAGAAGCTCGTCGCACAGACTGATCGGCTCCTTGCCGTTCAGAAACGCGGTCATAACAAACCCTCCCATAAGATAATGAACACTTGAATAACTGTTCAATTGTTAGTATATACCGATAAAAGGGATTTGTCAAGGTTTTTTTTCAGCAGGACTATGCCCGGCTGAAAAACCACCGCTTGCGGCGCGGGTACGCGGGATTTCAGCCGGGCGCAGCCCGGCGGGTGCACGGGGACACGGGTGCGCGGGTGCGCGGGGACATGGGGGTACAAGGGGCACGGGATATGATAGAAAAAGATATACGCAGAATGATCTCTTCGCTTGTTATAAAAATGGGGAACTTTTTTCTGAAAAATCAGGCAAAAAGTTCCCCAAAAATCAACCGCAAATTCAGTCGGGCGACGGTCCCCGGCCCCCTGGCCCCCGGTCCCAAAAAAACCCGCCCTCACGGGCGGGAGTCCTTCACATAAAGCTTTTCAAAAATTCCACGGCGGCGGCGATATCCTTTGCCGGGTCGTCGCCGACCTCGCGTTCGATGGTGAGGAAGCCCTTGTAGCCGATCTCCTCCAGCGCGGCGAGGTAGTCGCGGAACGGGACGCTGCCCTTGCCGAGCGGCACCTCCTCGAAGCTGGGGGAGGTGACGAGCGGGTCCTCGCGGATGCCGTAGACCAGCTCGGGATCGCGGTCCCAAAGCTTGACGCCGTCCTTGGCGTGGGTGTGGACGATATAGTCCTTCAGCGTGCGGACCGCGGCGACGGGGTCGTCGCCCGTGACCATGACGAGGTTCGCGGGGTCCAGATTCACGCCGACGCCGGTGGAGTGCAGGGAGTCGAGGAAGACCCTGAGCACCGCGGCGGTCTCGGGACCGGTCTCGACCGCGAAATGCGCGTCGATGGAGTCCGCGTATTCGGCGAGCTGCCCGCAGGCGTCCTGCATGATCCGGAAGCGCGGATGGTCGGGGTCCGCCGGGACCACGCCGATGTGGGTGGTGACGACGTTGGTTTCCAGCTCCTTGGCAAGGTCCAGAATGCGCTTGGACTTTTCGATGAGCTCGGGGTTCTTTTCGGGGCGGTGGAAGCCGCAGCCGAGGTCGCCGCACAGGGCGGAGACGACCAGCCCGTTGGATTTGACCATATCCAGCAGCTCGCGTCTGCCGGCGGGGGTCAGTTGCTCGGGCGAGAGCTTGCCGCGCGTGGCGTAGATCTGCACGCCGTCAGCGCCGAGCTTCGCCGCCTGCTCCAGCGCGGTGCGGATATCGGTACGGAAGCTGTCCGTGATGATGCCGATGGGAAAACGATACATAGCTTGACCTCTTTTCGTGGGAAGGGCTTACGCCTTTTTCTTGCTGATGGTAAGGAACACGACGACCGAAACGCCCATGAGCGTGGTGATCAGCAGCAGGATGAACAGCACGGTGCCGGGGTTGCCGACGGAGCCGACCGGGGCGGCGGCAGCATCGTCCTGCACGTCGTAGCGCACCTCCTGATTCGGGACCGCCGGGTCCGCGTTCGGCACGGCGGCGGGCGCTTCATAGGGCAGGGCGGGCGACGTGGGGGTCGCGGCGTTCGGGACTGCCGGGGTCGCGCTGCCGGGGACGGCTGTGTTCGTGGTCCCGTTGACCGCGGGCGTCGTGGCGCCGGGGACGGCGGAGGACGACGGGTTTGTGACGCCGGGCGTGGCGGAGGAAGCGGGCGAATAGGGCGTGGTGGGGATATTGGACGTGGAGCCGGGCGTGGTGGGCGTATAAGGCGTTGTGGGCGTGGTGGGCGTGGTGGGCGTGGTGGGCGTGGTGGGCGTGGTGGGCGTTGTGGGCGTGACGGGCGTTGCCGGCGCGTTCGGCAGCGTGGGCGTGTTGGGATTCGCGGGCGTGGGATTCACCGGCGTTGCGGGCGTGGGGTTCACGGGCGTTGCCGGGGTGGGGTTCACGGGCGTGGGATTCACCGGCGTCGGCGCCTGCGTGACGGGCTCGTTCATGCGCCGGATGATATCGTACTTTTCGGCGTAGGGGTTCACGCCCAGCAGCGCGGCAGCGGTGGGACCGCCGGAAACGCCGACGTAGGACAGCGGGATCAGGTCCGCCATGGCGATGGAGCCGATGGTGGTGAGGTGCGCGCCGTCCGGCGTGAAGGAGGGACAAAGCGCGTAAGGATCGGCGGGGTTCGCCAGCGGCGAGCAGTCGATGAAGCCGTCCGCCTCCTTATTTGTTTTGATCCACGTCGTCAGCTCGTCGCACATATTCTGCATTTCCTGCGTCCAGGAAACGTCGTCCGTCTGGCCGAGGAAGCTGCGCTGATAGCCCTTCCACGGGGATTTCGTGAAGAAATAGATCTTGATGCCCTTGGCATGGCACAGACTGATGAGGGAGCGATAGCCCTCGATGATCTGCTGCGCCGTGTAGTGCGGCGTGGCGTCGCCGAGGGACTTGGAGAACTGGTGCAGCACGTCGTTCAGGCCGATCTTGACAAAGCAGTATTTCACGCCCGGAATGCTCAGCACGTCGCGCTGGAAGCGGTCCACCATGGCTTGTCCGTAGAGGTTGCCGATGAGGCCGGAGCCGTTGGAAAGCAGCTTGTTGCCGATGATCGCCTCGTTGATGACGGCGACGTTATGCACGCCCGCCGCGTGGATGCGCCTGGCGTAATACAGATAGGTATCGTTGACGAGCGTGGAGTCGCCGATGAACACCGCGCATTCGCTCTGCTCGGGGCTGCGGGAGTCGATCCGCTCCAAAAACGGAATGGTGTGATAGGTGACGGTGGAGGAGGTGATGTTGATCTCCCCGGGGTTTCGGAGCGCCGTGTTGTTGATCGCCGACATGGTGCCGTTGATCACGCCGCCCGTCTGCATGAAGGTCCGCCCGTTGGACAGGCCGGAGCTCGTCATGTAGGTAAAGTTCCTGAAATAGATCGAAACCGAGATTTCCTCCATTTCGGAGGTCGGGAAATCAACCAGATCACTGGTGATGTGCTCGCCGACGGGCAGCGTCACGAAGGTTTCCCCCTTGTTGAAGGTGATGGGGGTCTGCGTGCCGTCCACGATCCCCGCGGCGTCGGTCGCGGAGGCTCTGGCGACGGAGAGCGCGTCGATGGTGATCGGCGCCGCCCCGTACTGGTTGGAAAACACGAATTTGAGCGCTTCGCCCCCCTTTGTGACCGTGAGCCGGATGCGCAGCGTGGACCCCGCCGGAATCACGTCCTGCAGCGAGAGCTGCGAGACGCTGACCGAGCCGTTGACCAGGGACGACCCCCAGACCGAGACCCAGTTATAGCCGCCCGCGGCCCGTGCCGCCGGTGCGAAGGATACGCCGAACACCGCGAAAACCATCATCAGGGTCAGCGCCAGCGCCGTCAGTTTTTTGAGCTTCATGGATTTTTCCCCTTTGTATCAAAATGAACCGGTTTTTAGAGATACTTATACTTATATACCATTATACACGAAACCGGGGGAATGTCAAGGGAAAGATTTGGGGAGGGCCGGGCGTTGCCCGGCGGGTGCATGGGGTCATAAGGGCCGAGGGCCGAGGGCCGAGGGATGGTACCGGGACCGGCATGCAGGATGCAAAATACAAAATACAAAATTTCGGTTGCGGCTGCGCCGCGATTATAAATGATTCGGACAACGGGATGCTTCGGCGTCCCGTTTTTTTTGTTGGACGCTCCTGTAGTACGGCACCTCAGTGCCGTTCGGTGCATTTGTTGTTTTCCGAAAACCGTCGTTCAAAACCCGTGTCCGGAAACAGGACCGGGTTGAAATCCCCTGTAGCACGGCACCTCAGTGCCGTTCCAGGCATTTGTTATTTTCCGAAAACCATCGTTCAGAACCCGTCACCGGAAACAGGACCGGGTTCTGACCGGAACGTTTTTTGAAAATATCATTGTCCCGAACGGCACTGAGGTGCCGTGCTACCGTTCCCCCGTTCCCTCGGCCCTCGGCCCCCGGCCCTCGGCCCTCGGCCCCCGGCCCTCGGCCCCCGGCCCTATTTTGTACACCTTGCACAAAAAATCCCCCGAAAATCCCCCGACATTTTCTTATTCTTGTCGGCAAAGGGACGCAAAATCCGTTTCGATGTGGTATAATATCCCTATCGTGCGAACAAATGTTCATTTTGGAGGGAATTTTCATGGCAAAGACAAAGCGTTATTACTGGTTCCGGCTCAAGACCGATTTTTACGACGACATCCGGGTGCTGCGGGTGCAGGCGAAGCCGGACGGGGACCACGCGGTGATCCTCTATCAGCGGCTGATGCTGAAGGCGATCCGGGACGGGGGACGGATCACGATCCCGGGCGGGGAGATCGTCACGGACCTTGCCCTGCTGCTGCGCGAGGACCCCGCGCGCTTTGCCGCGTGCATAGACCTGCTGGTCGCGGCGGACCTTGTGCGCGTGGAGAAGGACGGGGTCTTTCTGCCGGACGCGATGGAAAACGTGGGCAGCGAGGAGGAATCCGCCGTCCGCAAGCGCCGCCAGCGCCAACGGGAAAAGGCGAATCATCAGGACGTCGCAGCGCCCGAAAATCCCGCGAAAAAATCCGTGCGTGACAATGTCACGGCAGAGAAAGAGAAAGAGATAGAGATAGATACAGAGTCAGAGACAACAGCAGCTTCGCTGCAAGGGGCGACGGCGTCGCCCGTGATGACGCTGCCGCTG
>CACZGD010000117.1 GCA_902780565.1 Oscillospiraceae bacterium | reverse complement strand
GGGCCTTGGTCTCGGTCCACTCGCCATAGGTATGCACGCCGGTCGCGGGGACCTCACGGGTCTGCTTCTCGCCGCAGACGGCGCAGGCGCGGGTCTTTTCGCCCTTCTCGACGCAGGTCGGTGCCTTGGTCTCGGTCCAGTCGCCGAAGGTATGCACGCCGGTCGCGGGGATCGCGCGGGTCTCGGTTTCGCTGCAGCGGGCGCAGAGTCTGCTCTCCCTGCCGTCCTTATCGCAGGTTGCTGCCGCGTCGACCCTCCACTCGCTCCAAGCGTGGCCGAGCGCGGGAACGTCCTTGGGCGCGGTCAGGATCTCGCCGCATCTCGCGCACTTTTCGCCCTCGGTCTTGCCGGCCTCGGTGCAGGTGGCGGCGACTGCGGGAATGGCCTCGGCAACGTGGCCCAGCGCCATCACGATGCGGGTCTCCTCCTCAAAGCAGCGGCTGCACTTTCTGGCGTCCTCGCCGTCCTCGGTGCAGGTGGCTTTCTCTGCCGCCTTCCAGCCGCCCCAGTCGTGACCGAGCGGCGGGGTTTCTTCCTGCGCGGTCAGCACGCGCTTGCACACCTTGCAAATGGCGCCCGCGGTCAGACCGCCCTCGGTGCAGGAGGCCTCCACGGCCGCAAGCACGGCGGGAATATGCTCGGGCAGCGGGTCCAGCTTCACGGCGAGTCTGAGGATCAGACGCGCGTCGGAAGCCGTGACGGCCTCGTCGTTATCGAGGTCGGCGCGCAGCGCCTCCTCCTCGTTCAGCTCGTCCAGCCCCACGGCCGCGCGCAGCGCGTGACGGGCGTCCGCCGCGGCGGTCTTGCCGTCCAGATCGATGTCTCCCATCAGATAACACCCGTCCTCGGACGTAACGTAAGCGTCGTCGTCCGGGTTCTTCGGTTCTTCATCCGCCGCAAACGCAGCGACGGCCGTGCCGAGCAGCAGACTGAGCGTCAGCAGCAGACAAAGAGCTCTGTGAAAACTTTTCATGATCGTGCTTCCTCCATACTGTTCAGTATTTGCTACGTCAGGTAACGCTTTTATTTTATCATATTACGGTTTCCAATGCAATAACAAGAGCAAAAAAAGCGGAAAAACCCATAGAAAACCCGCGACAAAAAAATTTGCCAAAATCCAAAAAAACGCTTGACAAACGCCGTTCTTTCCAGTATAATAAGCAAGCGTTCCGAAAGGACCGCGTATGGCGGGATAGCTCAGTTGGCTAGAGCACTCGGTTCATACCCGGGGTGTCGAGGGTTCAAATCCCCCTCCCGCTACCAATTTCATAAGGCCCGGTGGTCAAGCGGCTAAGACACCGCCCTTTCACGGCGGTAACACGAGTTCGATTCTCGTCCGGGTCACCAAGAGAAAAGCGTGACGTCGGTCACGCTTTTTTCAATGAAGTCGCTCCTGAAGGGCTGATGAAGAAATGAAGACGCGTTGCTGATGAAGAAATGAAAAGAGAGAAGCGCCAAACGGGCGACTTCGCTTCATCCGTGCGAAGCGCGACTTCATAAACGAGCGAATGCGAGCGACTTCATGCGCGAAGCGCGCTTTCTTAAACCTGTAAAAGTCCGTTTTCGGGCTTTTATTATTTTGCGGATTTTCACACGGATTTCACATCCGTGCTGTAAAATGGTCCCGGAAGCCGAGGGGAGGGGATCCATATGGACCGGATCTTATTTGCGGACGATGAGAAAAACCTGCGCGAGACGTTTTACGATTATTTTACGGCGCACGGGTTTTCGGTGACGCTTGCCGCCGACGGGGAGGCGGCTTTGGCGGCTGCGGCAGAGCAGGCGTTTGACTGCGTGATTCTGGACGTGTTGATGCCGGGGACGGACGGGCTGGAGACCTGCCTCGCCATGCGGGAATTTTCGGATGCGCCGATTCTGTTTCTGTCGGCGCTGGGGGAGGAGCGCGATCTTCTGGGCGGCTACGGCGCGGGGGCGGACGATTACGTCACAAAGCCCTATTCGCTGGCGGTGCTGTGCGAAAAATGCCGGGCTGTGATCGCGCGCAGCCGGGGCGCGGACGCGGGCGGGGTGCTGCAGGCCGCGGGAATCGTGTTGGACCCGGGCAGGATGACCGTGACGGTCGGGGCGCGGACCGAACGGCTGACCGCGAAGGAATGCCGCCTGCTGACCGTGCTGATGCGCGGCAAAAATACGGTGCTCACCCGCGAGCGGCTGCTGACCGCCGTGTGGGGCTACGCTTATGCAGGCAGCACGCGGGTCGTGGACGCGCAGGTAAAGGGGCTGCGCAAAAAGCTGGGGGACGCGAGTGCGGCGCTGCAGACCGTGATCGGCGTCGGATACGTATTCAGGGAGGGGAAATAACATGAGAAAATCCAGATTCTTTCTTGCATGGACGCTGGCTTTCGCGGTCTTTTGGACGGCGCTTGCAGCTCTGATCTGGACGAAGGCCGCAGGGGAGGGCAATGTGCAGAGTGCGAACAGGACGCACTTGGCGTTGACAACCGCCGAAAGGGTGTTCCCGACGGCGAAGGGACCGCTGGACGGGCTGCAGCAACTGCTGCATCTCAGCCTCGGGGACAACGAGCAGAGCTTTGCCCCCTTTGTTGCGGCGCTTTATGACAAAGACGGCGGGATGCTTGTCAGGACGGAAAATATGCTTACGGTTCTGACTCCCGGATCGGACGGCGAGTCCGACCGGCTGAGCATTCCGCTCGATACCCTGCTGACGGAGGAACAGATCGGTCAGCTTCGGGCGCAGTCGAAAAACCGTTCATTCCTCAGCAACACGTACGGCGATATGTGGATGCCGGACAGGGTGCTGCTGCGGCGGGACGGGGACCGGCTCGTCCCTGTGGAGCTGACGCTTTCCTACGGGCTTGCCGACCCCGTCACGTTCGGGACGACGGCGGCCCCCGCGCTTGCCGGAAAAGGCGCAACATATGAAGCGGAGGCCTATCTCTATTTGTTCGACGTGAACCTCGCCAGCCGGAAAATGTGCGGGAAGGTTGCGTGGATGGAGAATGCGCTTGATACGATCGGAGAAGCCTATCGCAATATGGCGGCGCGGGGGGACGCGATCGTTCCGGATCACGTGTATCTCGGTCCCGGAAGCTACAGCCTCAACACGCTCTCGCTTTCGGTGAACGGCGAACCGTGCACGTTTGTGCTTCTCTCTGAGCGTGATACCTTTCGGGATACGCTGTCTCTTGCGAGCGGTCGCCTGATCTATATGACGGTGCTCGCCGTCTTCTTTTGGGCGGTGTGCCTGACCGTTGCGTGGCGCGTGCGACGGAGCCGTCTGCGGCTGGCGCATTCCCGCTATGCCTTTCTCAGCGCGGCCGCGCATGAGCTGAAAACGCCGCTGGCCGCGATCCGCGCCGCCGCCGAATGCGTGGCGGAGGAGGTGTCGCCGGAAAAGAACGCCGCCTATGCCGACATGATCCTGCGGGAGAGCGACCGGATGGGCGCGCTGATCGCGCAGATGCTCACCCAGAACCGCTACGTCTCCGCCGACGGCGTCCGACGGCTGCCCACGGACCTTGCCGCCATTCTGGAAACGGAGGCGGAAAAGGCGCGTCCCGCCGCGGAAGGGAAGGGGCAGACGCTGATTCTTGACGTCAAAGGACCGCTGCGGGTCTCCTGCGACCCCGCGATGGCTGCCGCCGCCGTGCAGAACTTTTTATCCAACGCCGTGCGATACGCGCCGGACGGCGCAAACATCACGCTTTCGCTGCACCGGGAGGGCAGGCGCGCCGAAGTGCGGGTGCATAACACAGGCAGCAGGATCGCGGACAAGGACCTGCCGCATATCTGGGAGGAGCTTTACCGCGCGGATAAGGCGCGCGCCGACGGCGCCGGCGGCGGGCTGGGGCTGAGCATTTGCCGGGAGGTCTTCCGCCTGCACCGCTGGAGCTACGGGTGCGAAAACGAGAAAAAGGGCGTATCGTTCTGGTTCCGCGCCCCGCTCACGTCCCGGCTCGGCGGCCGCGTCCAAAAAGACCGACCGAAAAAAGCGCCGCGTCTGCTGCCCTCCGAGCGCGCCGCGCTCGGCGCCGCTGCCGCCTTCGTGCTGTCCTGCTTTGCCGCTGTGTGGATGATCGTGCGCGGCGGGACGATCACGCTGTCCTTTACGTTGTCCCTGTCCGGTATCCTGCTCGGGCTGCTGACGGTCCTGCTCGCCTGCTTTGACCGGCGGGACGGCAAAAAGATCCGCCTGCGCTTCCTGATTCCGGCGATCGCCGCCGTTGCGCTGCCGCCGCTGATCTTCCTGTTCGTGTACTTCGGGATGTTGTACAGTTGAGCGGACGCCCGGCAGGACGCCAAAAAGCCGCCCCGGCTCAAAACGTCGGGGCGGCGGCGGTTTTTATCATGACCGGCGCTTCTCAGCGCACGATGGCTTTATAGGCGAGGTCGACCGCCTTGTCGGGCAGCAGCTCCAGCGTCATCAGCAGCTTGCCTGTGCAGACCTTGTATTTTGTGCGGGGGTGCTTTGCGGTCAGCGCCGAAATCAGCTTGCGCGCCAGCTTTTTCGGGTCGTGGTCCAGCTCCAGCTCCATGGTCATCATCGGCTTCATGGTGGTCAGGATCTTTCTGAAATAGTTCGTGGTCTCGATCGCGCGGTCGAAATCCCGGTAGATCTTTTCCGTGAGCTGCGTCTTGAAGGAGCCCGGCTGCAGCTTGACGACCGGGATGTTCAGAAACATCAGCTCCCGCCGCAGGGAGTCGTTATAGGCTTCCACCGCGTATTTCGTCATGGTATAGGGACCGTTGAAGGGCTGCGGCGTCATCCAGCCGCTTTCGGAGGAGCAGTTCACGATGCGCCCGCGCCCGATGCGCACCATCTCGAAAAAGCGCTTGTTCACGCGCACCATGCCCATCACGTTCACGTTCAGCATCTTTTCGATCTCCTTCACGCAGTCGCCCTCCACCATGGAGGTGAAGGTGTGGATCCCGGCGAAGTTCACCACGGCGTCCAGCTTATAGGTATGGCTGCGCACGGTCTCGTAGGCTTTGTCCACGCTCTCGTCGCTCGTCACGTCCAGCGTCAGCGGGATCACGTTGTCGAGCTCCCCGAGGGCGGCGAGCTTCGCCTGATTCGTGCCGCCCGCAAAGACCGTCCAGCCGCCGAGCTTCACAAGCTCCTCGATGCAGCACCGTCCGAGGTCCCCGGTCGCGCCGGAAAACAGTACGTATTTCATGCGATCGCTCCTTCCAGCTTCTGCTTGTGCCACAGCACGGTATCGCGGATCGTATCCGCTACGGGACGCGGCGAAAAGCCGATCTCACGCCTGGCCTTTTCGTTGGAGAAATTGCAGTTTTCCTCCAGCTTGCTCAGCGAAAAGCTGTTGAGCATGGGCGGCAGGTGCGCGAGGTCCATCACCTTCGAGACCAGCGGTACGAAGGGCTTCACCAGCGCCTTCGAGATTTTGATGCGGGGCTTTTTTCTGCCGAGGGCTGCCGCCATATAGCCCATCAGCTCGTCCACCGTCACCCGGTGCCCGCCGAGGATATAGCACTCGCCGCTGCGCCCCGCGTCCACCGCGTTTCGCATGGCTGCCGCCATGTCGCGCGCGTCCACAAAGTTATAGGCGCCGAAGCTCATGGAGACCGGGAACAGCCCCTTGATGAACAGGTCCACCATCGCGCCGATGCTGGAGCCCATGTAGTCGTCCGGTCCGATCACGCCGGTGGGCTGCACGCAGCAGACCTTCAGGTCGTCCTTCGCGTCCAGCGCGATCTGGGTCGCCAGCGCCTTTGTCACGGCGTAGGGAGATTCCAGCCCCACCTCGCTGTACGTGCTGCGCTCCGTGATCACGCCCTCGCAGAACTTATCGGGATAGGCGTCGATGGAGGAGACGTAGATCAGGGTCTTCACCCCCGTCTTTTTGCAGGCCTCCACCACGTTTTTCGTGCCGCCCACGTTCACGCGCCACATCAGATCTTCCTTCTTGCCGGAAATGTCCACGACGCCGGCGATGTGATACACGGTTTCGGCGTCCTCGAAGGCGGCCTCCAGATCCTCGGGGTTGCAGACGTTGCCGAACATCTTTTCGCAGTTCAGCCCATCCAAACACGGGTGGTCCTCCAGCAGCAGAAGGCGGACCTTCTCTCCGCGGCCGACCAGATATTTGACGAGCGCCAGCCCAACGTAGCCGGTGCCGCCGGTGATCACGCTGTATTTCTCAGACATAGGGGTTCCTCCGTTCTTGACAAGTATTCTGTTTTATATTATAATGGGAAATGTGATAAATAATCAACAGTCAGTTCGGTAAAATCCTGAGTGTTAATTAACAGATGGTCTGTTAAAAGATAGTTACCGAACAGATGAAAGCCGGTTCTTCCTGTTTTCTGACAGCCGGAAAAGAATCAGTTCGATAGTTACAGATCCGCAAAAAAAGTTTTACAGAGGCGAAAAAGATGGTTCACAGTCCCGAAACAAAAACGGACCGCCGGGTTCTTTATACCAAAATGTTCCTGAAGGAAAGTCTGCTGGAGCTGATGAAGGAAAAGCCGGTGGACAAGATCACCCCTACGGAGCTTTGCCGCAGGGCGGGGATCAACCGCAATACCTTTTATACGCACTACTATACCCCACGCGACGTGCTGGCGGAGATCGAGGAGGAGTTTTCCGCGCAGATCTTCGAGTCCCTGCAGGGGAACGTGATGTCGGAGGACGCCTACGGGGAGACGATGCTCATCGAGATCTGCCGGATCATTTACGAGCGAAAGGATTTCTGCAAGATCCTGCTGTCCGAAAACGGCGACGCGGCGTTCTTTGAATCGCTGACCAGCCTCGGCAAGGGCATGATTATGGAGGGCTGGCGCAGGCAGGGCATCGATCTGCCGGACGAAAAAATGGAGATGTTTTTTGCCTATATCGTCAACGGCAGCATCGCCATGATCCGCAGGTGGGCGGCTTCGGATATGAAGTTCACCCCGCAGGAGATCGCGGAGCTGATCCAATACGCGACCTACGGCGGCATCAACGGCATGACGGCGAGAGGGGAATGAAAAAAAACGGCGGGTGAGGAACCTGCCGTTTTACCGTTAGGGGGCTTTGCCGCTTTCTAAAGCCCGAAGGCGAAGCCCGCGGCGACGCCGAGTCCGGCGGAGAGGGCGATCAGCGCAATCGGGGGGACCTTGACGAACGCGAGCACGGACGTGAGAACGAAGATCCCGGCGGAAAGCCAGAACGCGGGGGACGCAAGCGAAAACGCGCTCCCTGCCGGGACAAACACCGCCGCCGCCATGGCGACCAGCGCCGCCGCGACGAGCCCCGGCACCGCGCTTTTGAGCCCCGTGAGCGCGCCGGAGACCAGCCTGTTCTCCCGGAATTTCGTGAAGAAGCGCGAGACGAGCAGGATGACGATAAAGCTCGGC
>CACZGD010000116.1 GCA_902780565.1 Oscillospiraceae bacterium | reverse complement strand
ATTCGTTGACGATCTTTCCGTATTTGACGATGACGGAGGAGGTGATCTCTGTGTTTTCAAATCGGCGGTTCAGGTCGTCGATCACCTCTGCGGACATACCGTGGTTTTCGGGGGCGTCCGTTTCCCACACAAAGGCGGGCTTTTCCTCCGCGGCAGGCGCCGCGCTCTCACTTTGAGTCGCAGCGGGATCCTCCGGCGCAGAGGGCTGGGCCGCGGGTTCGGAGACGGGTTCCGGTACAGGAGGCGTATCCGCGTCCGCCGCCAAAGCGACCGGCTGAGGGTATAACCGTTCGGCGGGGTATTCGATCGGGTTTTCCGGCTGTTTCGGCGGATGAAGGGCAACAGGCAGCAAAAGCGCTGCCGCAAGCGCCAGCGCCAATACTGCCAGGATGATTCCCGTGTGTTGCTTATCCTTTAGAACCATTTGCTTCTGTTGATCCGTTGCAACCGAAAACGCAGGGCGAGCTGCGCCGGTCGGCAGCGTTATTTTTTACCGAACAGATTCTGGAAGAAATAAATCAGATTATGGAAGAAACGAAGGATGGAACCGAAAGTCCCGGTGTGCGGCTGGCCGCAGTAAGGGCAGAGATCCGCTTCCTGCGCTGTGGGCGTCTCGGTCAGAACAACGCCGCAGGTATCGCATTTGCCTTCCGCGTTGGGAGCTGTATGACCGGCAGTTTCGCCGTATTCATACGTTTCCGTTCCCTTCGCGCCACAGTCCTTGCAGGCATAGAAATAGGTCGCCTTCGCCGTGCAGGTGGCGGGGGTGTTCAGGTAGTCGGCTGTGGCGGTCTTCTTGGTGAAGGTATGCGCCAGCGTATTGCCATAGGTATACGTATTGGTACCCTTCGCGCCGCAGTCCTTGCAGGCGTAGAAATAGGTCGCCTTCGCCGTGCAGGTGGCGGGACTTTTCAGATAGTCGTCGCTGATGATCTTCTTGGTGAAGCTGTGCGTATGCGCTGCCGCGTTCACAGTCACCTTCGCGTAAGCGGGCGAGGAAACGATATCGTCCGGGTTTTCTTCACCGTAGCTGCCGTCCGCCCACAGATAATATGTGCCGGGCGCGTCAAACGATATCGCATCGCCGACGTGCGCCTCTGTATAGTCGTCTCCGTACAGCTCCGTGCCGTAACAGAACGTATAATCTTCTTCGATTTCCATGTTGGTGGCGCCGCCGGTGGCAAGACTGCCCCATGCTCTGCCGATCATGGGCGTAAAGGATTTGCCTGCGGTCACGGTATAGGAATGGGTGATTTTTTCGTTTTTATCGAGGAAATAATGATAGCCCGCGGCGGAATCCATCCAGAAGTTCCAGCTGGAATACATCTGGAGATCCACAAAATCGCCGTCCTCAAGACAGATGTGGTCGCTGGTGGCGCCCCAGGCTTCTCCGTCCAAGGGATATTTGCCGTCCACGTAATATGTGAGGTTCTCGTCATGTCCCCAGAAACCGTTCTGGATATAGGTGGATCCGGCGCCTCCGGTCACGTTGCACTGCCAGCCGTCCGAATAATACTTCTCAAGCGTATAGATCAGCAGGTGCATTACAGTTATCGGCTGGCGATACGCAGCTTCATTGTCGTATTTCCTGAGATCAAAGATAAAGCCGTCATAGCCCCAATCGGTCAGATCAAAGGCCAGTTCCGAAATCGGCACGGCGATATAGGCCATCACATGGCCGCTTTTTATGCCGTCGCTTATCGCGAATCTGCCGTCGTCGCTGATGGAAATGTACACGGTCCCGGTGATGTTGTCGTCGTCGATAAACTGGACGTGATCAATGTCCTCGGCTGCGTTCATCAGAGTTACGCTGGCAAATGCAGGTACGACTGCGCAGGTCAGACAAAGCAGGAAGCACAGAAATACGGATAAGGTTTTTTTCAACATTTTGGTCCCTTCCTTTCAAAAAAAATAAGGTCGAACCACATTGCCGCAATCGGCAAATGACGGTTCAACCCCTCACACCAAAGTATGAAAAACCAAAAGTGAAAATACGGAGGATCTCTGACTTATGATTCTGCCGCAACGCAAAAAATGATAAAGGCGCCCTTCTATCGTTTTCTGCGTCTTTTTGAATCAAATACAGTAATGGCGGTTGCTCCGGATTTGAACCGGATTTCCTTCATTTTACTCAGCCTACAACTTTTCAAAACCGTAAATTCGTTTATTATTATATCATCGATCCGAAAAAAATCAAGGGGGTGATAAAAAAATCATTGATCTCATATAAAAAACTCATGTAGTCGCGGAATAAATGTCATTCGTCTTTATTGTATCATAGGAGGTCTCTTTTTTCTATTGTCCGTTTTTACTGGACTTGTTCAGTAGACAAAAGACGTTTCTTTTATGTGAAAGACTACCAAAAGGTACCGATTTAAGGTAAAAAACGCAAAATGGTACCGATTGCCGCCCGCCTGCATTACGCAAAAAAGCCCTCGACCATCGGTGCTGCTGCCGGTGATCGAGGGCTCTCTTTATTTGACGTATTCCTGCTCGATGGTGACGCCGCATTTGCAGTGGATCTCGATGCCGGTGTCGTTTACGATGATCTCTTCGACCAGCGCCTTCATGACCATGGCATCGTTGGCATCCATGATGTTGCCGCTGCGAACGTTTTCCTCGAAGGTGTCCAACCATGCTTTGACCTCGCTGTACCGGGTTGCGATGCTTTTGAGTTCTTCCTGCTGGGCTTCGAGTTCCTTCAGCCGCTCTCTGCACTCATTGACCGCATCCGCGTATTCCGCCTCGGTGATCTGCCGGGCGACCTTCTGTTTGTGGAGGGCGAGCGCTTTCTCCTGTGTTTCGATGATTGCCTGTTCCACCGCGTCGAGGCTTTCCCTGTTCTCCGGCTCCATTGTCAGCATGGCACCTTCGCGGACGGCAGCGGTTACTTCGTCGGCGCTCTCCATGATCTGCCGGATCGCTGCGGTGTATGTCCGTTCCAGCACATCCTCGCGGACATGGTGGCTCGCGCTGCAGGCTTCGCGTCCCTGCGACACCCTTGTTGCACAGCCCCACGATGCGACCTTGTTTCCGGCACCCATTGTCCGGACGTGTCTGCGCAGGCGGGATCCGCAGGCTCCGCACACCAGCAGCCCGCTGAACGGATATTTGCTGGTGTATCGGCTGGTGCCGGTTGTCGAGTCCTTTGCTGCCGCACGGCGAGCCAGTTCCTTTTTGGCCAGCTCGAACATCTCGGCGCTGATGATCGCCGGGTGGGAATTCTCGGTGTAGTACATCGGGGCCTTCGTTCCGTCATGGGTCAAACAAAAACGTTACGCGGGGATGGAGAGTTCATACAGCTCATGCGGCGCGATGTCCTGACCGTCAGCCCACTCAACGGTGTTTCCGGCAACGCGAACAGTTTTGAAAAAGCCTTCGTCCGCGAGCTTCCCATACCAGGAGGCTTTGATATACGGCTTCACATCGAACAGGCGCCTTTCGTCGTTACTGAAAACGATCAGGTGATAATAATCCTCAAACGGCGTAACAGCATTTGGCTATTTTTTGACATGAAAGAGAAACTGACGTCTCTCAAAAAGCAATTCGCATGAAACGTGCCGCAGCGTTATTTTAATTTGTGTTTTCCGTTCCTTGTTGTCTTCAGAGGGGCTGACGGCTGCGTCATATGCAAAACGATCAGCGATATGACGGACGCTGCGAAGACGACGCAGCACGTGGCCTGCCAGAATGTCAGGCCGAACACGAGGCGGCGCAGCTCCTCGGGGTAATATCTTTTGAATTCCCAGCCGAACCGCGCGGCGGAATAGATCGCGGCTGTCAGCGGATACGCCATCCCGCGGCGGAAGAATTCCGTGCGCTTGATGTAATAGCACAGCAGCAGGATCGCGCACATGGTCCCTACCTCAAAGAGCTGAACAGGGAATACGGTTCCTTCTCCTGCCTTGACGGAGTGGACGCCCCATTCGCACGCAACGCCATAGCAGCAGCCCGAGAAATGGCATCCGAGCTTCGCGCAGGTCAGAATGATGAAAATGCCCGGCGTGAGCAGGTCGACGGTGTTCCTCATCGAGACCGGCGGCGGTGTCTTCGTCTTTTTTTTGCCGCGCGAATTGTCTGTTTTCTGCGCTGTTCTCCTGACAATGATTTTTTCGACGGCGACGGTAGCCATGAGCAGCAGCGGAGTGAATACCACGGCGCCGAATATGGCGACCCGGCTCTCTTCCTCCACGTGATGCGCTTTACTTATATTTGTATATAGTATGCCCATCGCGATCGCTCCCAGCACGCCGTAAACGTAGGTGACAAGCGTGTAGATCACTGCGCGCTTGCGGGTGGTGTTGTATTTGCCGTAACAGAAAACGTTGAGGATCATCATCAGGGCAAAGCCCACAACGTACATTGCGTAATACATTTATCTGCGCTCCTTTATGGAATGGTTGATTATTGTGAAAAAGGCTTGTGAAATCCATCAAAAAAGAAAACGCAAAAATATGCGATTTCAACAAACTTCGCGAATTTGTGACTGATTTTATTCAAACGGGTTGTTTGCTGTATATTTTTATGATAAAATAACCTAAATAGTATAAACAAATTTTGTTATTTTGTGTATTTTTTTATTTTCTGGTTTTCTGTGCTGCCGTTTCTCTCTTCGCTTCGGTTGGGCGGCCGGACCCGCGCGGCTTCTTTGTCCGGGGCTCCGCGGGGCAGCGCCTGTACAGCGCGGCAACGGTTCCGACGCATATCGCAATGATCAAAACGCACACGCACTGCCACAACGTAAAGCAGCCGAAGAACTGTCGGTCATAGTCGGGGTAATACATCAGATACTCAAGGAAAAACCTTCCGAAGCACCAGAGCCCTCCAGTAAAGAAAAGAGCCGCGCCGCGGCGATAGGTTCTGCTGTGCACGTATCTGTACGTCAGATACATAATGCATAGAGACATGAGTATTTCGGTGATCTGTACGGGAAACACCTTTTCGCCGCGCCTGTTCGAATAAAAGCTCCATGCGCAGGGGATGCCGGAGCAACAGCCGTTCCACAGACACCTGCACTTCGTTGTGATGATAAGGATGATCGCGCCGGGCTGGATCACGTCGAAGGTGTCCCGGACGCTGACGTCGGCGACGTTCCTTCCGGCTTTTTCCCGCAGGATCCGGCGGACGAGTTTTTCTCCCCACGCGGTGATGAGAACCATGGCTACGACGGTAAGGATCGTGCCGAATATCGTCCGGGTGAAATGACCGGGAATATCCTTCAGCTCGTGGATCCAGTTGTAAAAATAAGCGCCGAGATGCGATCCCCAGAAGCCGAAGCCGATCATCAGCGCGTTATAGATCAGCGCGCGAAGCCGGAAGACGTCGTACTTGTAGAGCCAGAGACGACAGACGACGAACACCGCCGCGAAGCCGGGCAGATATATCGAGTTGTACAGCATGTCGAGCGAGATCGACATTTTCTCACCCCATTTCTGCTTCTGATTATACCGAATGGCAGAGCCGCTTGTCAATACCGCTTTGGAGCAGGGGATTTTTCGACTCGGATCGAATTTATCATAAATCACTTTATACTGACGCCATAGGAAAGGATGATGTTCATGGCTAAGTCAATCCAGAAAAAATCAAGCAAGACGCTGAGTATCCTGCTGTCCGTGATGATGATCATTACGAGCGTCAGCGTGTGCTTCAGCGCGTTTGCCGCCGACCCGGAACTTCCGTCAACGGCGAACACCACTTTGACAGACGGTACGTTCTATACCGTTACCGGAGAAAAGACGATCTCCGGCGGCGCCATTGCGATCGCCGGGGGCGCGACCGTCGGCATCCGGATCCCCGCCGGCGCAAAGCTGACCGTTACCGGCGGCGCCGCCAGCGGTACGACCGCGGGCAAAGCTGCCATCAAGATGAACGCTGGCAGCAAGCTTGTGATCATCGGCGAGGGCGAGCTTGTCGTCAAAGGCGGCAAAGGCGGCAACGGCACAAATGGCAGCAACAACAACAGCACAACCGGCGGCTCGGGCGGCGCGGGCGGTGCGGGCGGCGGCGCCGGTATCGGTACCGACGGCGGCGGCTCAGCCAGCGCAGGCGCTGCCTGGCCGACAGGCGCGTCAGTCACGATCGCCGATACCATCGCCGTTACCGCAAATCCCGGCGGTAACGGCAACAACGGCAGCAACGGCACCCAATCCAACAGCAGCTCCGCCGGCGGCGCGGGCGGCGGCGGCGGCAAAGGTGCCGGCGGCGCGGCATTCGGTACCGGCGGCGGAGGCGGCAAGGCCGGCAGCGGCGGCACCAACGGCAGTTCCGGCTGCACAAACACGAAAGGCACCAATGGCTCTGTCGGCGCACAAGGCGATAGCGCAACGGCGTATACTCCTGTTTCTTCCGATGCATTGACTGTCCTTGCAAACGCTGTTTCGGCTGCTTCCGGTCTTTTTGCCATGACCAGAGACGAGCAGATCGCCCAGGGGCATGAAGTGATAGCGCCTGTCTATCAGACCGTCGTTGACGCTAAGGATGCTGCCGAAACGGTTTTCAGCAGAACGGTCGTCGCTCACTTCTTCCCGGATCTGAATGATGATCTCGCGGCGCTTGAGATTTCGGTCCTCATCACCCGGTACACCGCCATTATCGCGGATCTGGCCGCAAGGATGAGCGTCGATATCACCGCGCTCTCCATGCAGGAACTGACGCAGCTTTACGAAGACGCCGATACGCAATACACCGCCTACAAGAATATCGGCATCGAGGATGTCTACAATTACTTTGAAGTCGAAAACGGTATCGTTGACAGAGAAGCTGTCGAGGCCAGACTTCTTGAGATCCAGAATCAGTATGAAATCGCGTACCTCAGAGACGTCGTCAAACCGGAGATACTTGCGGACTGCGAGGTCTTCAACACCTACGATCAGGACTGGGTCATCGCGACCGACGATGCCGGCGCTTTGCTGAACACCGCGTTGACGAAGCTGAACGGCTACAAGTCTGTTCTTGCGAACGATTATCTTGAAACAAACGTCAAGCTGATCTTCGGCGACGATATTTTTGATAATTTTGACGAGTTTATCGAGAGGATCGGCAAGCTCATATTTGACAACGGATATAAAACCGCGTTCGCGGATCATGTCGGCGTTTACAGGACCGCCTTCGAGCCGGTTTCGCTTGACGCGTCCGAGAATGATCTCTACAGCGTTTTGAATGCCCGTGACGCTTGGGTGACGCAGCTGGAGGCCTTCATTGCCGAGCTTGAGGCGTATGACGCCGGTTTCGCCGCAAAGGTCGAAGGAGATCTTTATGCGCAGATGCAGGAGAAGATCGGTCAGGTTTATTCCGCTCTCAACGCGAAGGTCGAGGCGAAGATCAACACGGCCTATGAGCTTTATATGGGTTTTGTGCAGCAGTACGGCTACACCATCAACACCTCCGACGACGTCTGCGTAAGCAACTATACCGC
>CACZGD010000115.1 GCA_902780565.1 Oscillospiraceae bacterium | reverse complement strand
ATGGATAAGGTTCGTTTAGGCATCATCGGCGTCGGCAACATGGGCCGATCCCACATCAACAACTGGGCCAAGGGCCTGACCCCCGAGATCGACATTACCGCCGTGTGCGACATTGACGAGACGAAGTTCGCCGCCGCGCGGGAGAAGATCCCGGACGTACCCTGCTTCAAAAACGCGACCGACCTGTTCGCGTCCGGTCTGTGCGACGCGGTGCTGATCGCCACGCCCCACTACATCCACCCCGACCTGACGATGGAGGCCATGAAGGCCGGGCTGCACGTGATGAGCGAGAAGCCCGCGGGCGTTTACACCAAGCAGGTGCGCGAGCTGATCGAGTTCACAAAGACCAGCGACAAGACCTACGCCATTATGTTCAACCAGCGCACCAACTGCCTGTACCGCAAGATGAAGGAGCTGATCGACTCCGGCAAATACGGGCAGATGAAGCGCGTGAGCTGGATCATCACCGACTGGTTCCGCACCCAGCAGTATTACGATTCCGGCGCGTGGCGCGCCACGTGGTCCGGCGAAGGCGGCGGCGTGATGCTCAACCAGTGCCCGCACCAGCTTGACCTGTGGCAGTGGCTGTGCGGCATGCCCGTGAAGATCCGCGCCTTCTGCCACGAGGGCAAGTGGCACGACATCGAGGTCGAGGACGACGTGACCATCTACGCCGAGTACGCCAACGGCGCGACCGGCACCTTCATCACCACCACGGGCGACTGCCCCGGCACCAACCGGCTGGAGATCACGCTGGACGGCGCGAAGCTCCTGTGCGATATGTCCAGCCCCTATTCGCGCGAGTCCGCGCTTTGGATCTATGAGCTGAACGGCTCCACCGAGGCGCAGATCAAAAACGCGGCGGGCGGCTTTGACACGCTTTCCGGCGCGTGGCGCAAGGTGGAAACGGACGGGCAGAACCCCCAGCACGTGGGCGTGCTGGGCGCCTTCGCGGCGCACATCCTGCGCGGCGAGCCGCTGGTCGCCGAGGGCGCCGAGGGCATCCGCGGGCTTGAGATCTCGAACGCCGCGTTCCTGTCCTCCTGGCTGAACGAGACCGTGTGCCTGCCCATCGACGACGAGATGTATTGGGATATGCTGCAGGATAAGATCCGCCATTCCCACCACGAAAAGGTCGTGCGGGAAGCCACCGTGGAGGATCTGTCCGGGACCTATTGATCGGAAAAAAGAAAAACGAAAAAGGAGAAGAAAGTTTTTATGTCCAAGCTGAAAGTCGGCATTATCGGCAACGGCGGCATCGCCAACTCCCACATGCGGGGCTACCTTGCCCTCAGCGACCGGGTGGAGGTCGTCGCCTGCTGCGATATCAATCCCGAAAAGGCGGACGAATTCGCCGCGAAATACGGGATCAAGAACGTCTATTATAATTGTTACGATATGCTGAAGGCCCAGAAGCCGGACCTTGTGAGCGTTTGCACGTGGAATTCCGCGCACTGCGAATGCACCGTGGCCGCGCTGGAAGCGGGCTGCAACGTGCTGTGCGAAAAGCCCATGGCCATGAACGCGGCGGAGGCCGAAACCATGAAGGCTGCCGCCGACAAATCCGGCAAGCTGCTGATGCTGGGCTTCGTGCGACGCCACGGCAACGACGCGAAAAAGGCGCTGGCGCTCGCCGAAAGCGGGGAGCTGGGCGACGTCTATTTCGCGAAGGCCTCCTACCTGCGGCGCTGCGGGTTCCCGGGCGGCTGGTTCGGGGATAAGTCCCTGTCCGGCGGCGGCCCGCTGATCGACCTCGGCGTGCACATCATCGACCTTGCCCGCTACGTGCTCGGCAGACCGCAGCCGGTCTCCGTTTACGGCGCGACCTTCAACAAGCTCGGCGCGCGGGACAACATCGTGCTGGAGCGCGCGTGGCAGAGCCAGTCCAAGCTCGTAAAGCCCGTGTTCAACGTGGAGGACCTTGCCGTGGCGCTGATCCGCTTCGACAACGGCGCGGTGCTTTCGGTCGAGACCAGCTTCATCCTGAATCTGAAGGAACCCACCACCGAGATCGAGATCTTCGGCTCCAAGGCAGGGTTCTCCTTCAACGATTTTGAGCTGCACACCGAGCGCGGCAACGAGCTGGCGGACGTGAAGCTTTACGGCGAAAACAACTTTGACTTCGACCGCGACTTCAACCGCGAGATCCTGAACTTCGTGGACGCGGTAGAGGGCAAGGCCCCCTGCATCGCCCCCGCCGAGGACGGCGTGACCCTGATGAAGATCCTGGACGGCATCTACGAATCCGCCGCGACCGGCAGAAGCGTGGAGATCCGCTGACGGGACCGGCGAAAAACAGCGCAATACGCAAGAAACCGCCGTCCGGCGCTGCCGGACGGCGGTCATTTATTTTGCGCCCGCAACGAACGCCTTCACGGTCCTTGCAGCGACGAAGCCCTTTTTATAGAGCCTGTCGAGGACGGCGGCGTCCTTGGAGAGGGTCTTGAGATTGCCGATATCATCCGGCGCGACGATCAGGACCTTGCCTTCCTTTTCCCATTCGATCGCCTGCCGCACGCTTTCGGTATACACGGCGTTGCACGTTCCCGTGCGCTTCGCCGCCTCCGGGTAGGTCTTTTCCAGCAGCTTCGCCGCGAAGGCGTTTCGCCGGTTATCCGGGACCAGATCCTTCGGCTTTGTGAGGATCAGCACCACCCTGTCGCAGCCCCGCTCGAACGCGCGCCGGATCGGCACGGGGTCGGAGATGCCGCCGTCGTAATACGGCACGCCCTCCACCGGGTAGGGCTTGTTGACCACCGGCACGGAGCAGGACGCCTTGATGATATCGTATCGGTCCCGCGGCATATCGCGCTTGTTGAAATAGGTCGGCTCCCCCGTCAGGGCGTTCGTGGCGACGATCTCAAGCTCCGTGGGGGACGACTGCAGGCGGTCGTAATCCAGCGGGTCCTCGCCGTCCGAATTCGACAGGACGGAATAAATATAATCCATGTTGATGAAGGAGCCCGCGTTGCGGAACTGCCCGAAGCCCATATATTCCTGCCGGAACGCGTAATCGTGATAGAACCGGTAGTTGCGCCCGCGCTGGGACGCGCAGTACGCCGCCCCGTTCGCGGACCCGGCGGACACGCCGATAAACAGGTCGAAGACGATTCCCTCGTCCATGCAGCGGTCCAGCACGCCCGCGCCGAAGATCCCGCGCGTGCCGCCGCCGACGTCAACAATACCGATCATGGGTCAGACTCCTTTCTTATGATAAAAGCCGATTCTTTTCCGTAAAACCGCGCGGCGTCAGTCCGCGGACCGCGCCGTGAGCGTTCCGGCGACAAGCTCCCGCAGCGCCTCGATCCCCTCCCCCGTTTCGGCGGAGGTCTCGAACACCGCGACCGCGTGCTGCAGGTCGGGATCGTCCCGGAAGAAGGCGCGCATGGTCTCGCGCTCGGTCTTTTTGAGCTTATCGCACTTCGTCAGCGCGACGGCAAAGGGGATCTGCCGCTCGATCAGGAAGCGCAGCATGGTGCGGTCGTCCGCGGTCGGCTTGTGCCGCATATCGAGGAGCTGCACCAGCAGGCGGATCTCCCGCTCCCCGGCGAAATACCCCTCCATCAGCTCGCTCCAGCGCAGGATCTCCGCCTTGGAGCGCTTGGCGTAGCCGTAGCCCGGCAGGTCCACGAAGCGGACCTCGTCCGCCTCGAAAAAGTTGACCGTGGTGGTCTTGCCGGGGACGGCGGAGACGCGGGCAAGCGCCCGCCGGTTGAAGAATTTGTTGATCAGGCTGCTTTTGCCGACGTTCGACTTGCCCGAGAACACGATCTCGGGCCCGTTCGACGCGGGAAGCTGCTTCGCGGTGCCGTAGGCCGCGGCGAAGCGGACGTTATGCAGGTTCATGGGACCTCCGTTTCTCAGCAGGGCTCGACCGGCTGCCCCTCGTTCGTTTTGACGCGGGGACGGCGGGCGGGCTTTTTGGGGGTGGGCGGCTGCGCGGCGGCAGGGGCCTCGTCCGTCAGCTCGACCTTTTTGGGCAGCAGGATCTCGGCAAGCACCTCGTCCGCCGTGTGCATGGGCAGGAACCGCACCTTTGCCTTCACGGCGGGGTCCACCTCGGCAAGATCCGGCTCGTTGCCCGCGGGGATCAGCACGGTGCCGATGCCCTCACGGTACGCCGCCATGCTTTTTTCGCGCAGGCCGCCGATGGGCAGCACGCGCCCGGTCAGGGTGATCTCACCCGTCATGGCTACGTCGCCGCGCGCGGCTCTGCCGGTGAGGGCGGAGACCACGGCGGACACCACCGTGACGCCGGCGGAGGGACCGTCTTTGGGGACCGCGCCCTCCGGGAAGTGGATGTGGATATCCTTGTTCTTATAGAAATCGGGATCGATGCCCAAGGCGGCGGCGCGGGAGCGGATAAAGCTGACGGCGGCGCGGGCGGATTCCTTCATCACGTCGCCGAGGGAGCCGGTCAGCTCCAGCTTGCCGGTCCCGTCGAGGATCAGGACCTCCACCTTCAGCAGCTCGCCGCCCACGCTGGTCCACGCCAGCCCGTTGACCACGCCGACCATATCGGTCCGCTGACGGTCCTCCGGACGGAACTTTTTCGGCCCGAGCAGCTCCTCGAGGTTTTTCTCCGTCACGGTCAGGCGGCTTTCGTCGCCGTTTGCGATGCGCACGCTCTCCTTGCGGCAGAGGGCGGCGATGCGGCGCTCCAGAATGCGCACGCCCGCTTCGCGCGTGTAGCCGTCGATCAGCGCGCCGAGACCGGCGTCCGAAATGCGCAGATGCTCCTTGGTGAGGGCGTGCGCCTTCATCTGCTTCGGGATCAGGTGGCGCTTGGCGATGTGCACCTTTTCCTCATAGGTATACCCCGGCAGGTCGATGACCTCCATGCGGTCCAGCAGCGGCGCGGGGATGGCATATTTGTCGTTGGCGGTGGTGATGAACAGCACGCGGCTGAGATCCACCGGCATGTCGATATAATGGTCCTTGAACGAGAAATTCTGCTCGCTGTCCAGCACCTCCAGCAGGGCGGAGGCGGGGTCGCCCCGGTGGTCCTGCCCGATCTTGTCCACCTCGTCAAGCAGGATCAGGGGGTTCTGGCTGCCGGCCTCGATCAACGCCGCGATCACACGGCCGGGCATGCTGCCGATATAGGTGCGGCGGTGGCCGCGGATCTCCGCCTCGTCATGCACGCCGCCCAGCGCCACGCGCACGTATTTGCGCCCGGTGGCCTGCGCCACGGATTTGGCGATGGAGGTCTTGCCCACGCCGGGCGGGCCGGCAAGGCAGATGATCTGCCCCTTGAGCTCCGGCGAGACGATCTGCGCCGCCAGCATTTCGGTGATGCGCTGCTTGACGTCCTTGAGACCGTAGTGGTCGCGGTCCAGGATCTTCGCGGCGCGGGTCAGGTTTTTGTTCTCCTTCGTATAGATCCCGAACGGGATCTCGAGGCATTTTTCGATATAGGAGCACAGCACGTTATAGTCCGGCGTGGAGGACGGCATACGGCGCAGCCGCCCGACCTCGGCGTTCAGCTTTTCCTTCAGCGCGTCCGGCATTTTGCTCTTTTTGATCGCGGCAAGCAGGCGGTCCGCCTCGTCCACGTCCTCGCCCAGCTCCTCGCTGATCAGGCGCATTTCCTCGCGCAGATAATACTCGCGCTGGTTTTTGTCCATCTGCTCCTCGACCTTGGCGTGCAGGCGGGCTTCCTCCTCCAGCACCTGAGTCTCCTCCTCGAGGATCAGGACCAGGAGCTTGATGCGCTCATACACGTTCACGGTCTCCAGGATCTGCTGCTGGTCCTCCAGCGGCAGCAGGATATTGGGCGCGATCACGTCCGCCAGCGCCCCGGCGCCGGTCGTGGTCATGACCGCGTTCATCACGTCCGGCGTGACCTTTTCGGCAGCCTGCACGTAGGAAGCAAAGGCGTTGCGCGCCGCGTAGACGCACGCCGTCTCATAGATCTTTCTGGTCCGCTTGACCTCCGGCGGCAGGGTGGTATCCTCCGCCAGCACCTCCACCTGCGCGGTGTAATAGGGGTCCGTTTTCGGGATCGTGGTCAGGCGCGCGCGCGCCTTGCCCTCCACCGCCACGCGCAGCACGCCCGGGCGGTCGTGCACGCGGATCATCTGCTTGACCTCGGCGACCACGCCGACGGAATACAGATCCTCCTGCTGCGGGTCCTCCAGCATCGCGTCCTTCTGCATGGTCAGGAAGAGCTCGCCGCGCCCCTCCGACGCCGCCTTCACCGCCGCGATGGAGGACTTGCGCCCCACGTCGAAGTGCAGCGTCATGCCGGGAAACAGCACAAGCCCCCTGAGGGGCACCAGCGGCATGCGTTTGATAACGTCTATATTTTCCATTGTTTGCTTGTCTCCTTTAACCGATTGAATTCGGAATGACTTTCGTCTGAATTGATTTTGTCTGAATTAATATTATATCAAATATCCGTTATTTTGTAAAGAGGCGATTTTTGCCTGTTACGGCCGCTCCCGGCGACTGCACGGACGCGCCGGGACGATGTTTTCAAACGGACAAAAAAGCATCCTCCCGAATTATGCGCTGCTGCGCCCGGCACAAGTCGTGCTTGCAATCCGGGCGCGGTTCTGCTATACTGTAAAAGGCAAAATTTTGACACGGAGGTCGAAGCATGGCGGTATTCACGATCGCGGACACGCATTTGTCCCTTGGCTGCGATAAGCCGATGGACGTGTTCCCGGGCTGGACCGGGTACGTCCCGAAGCTGGAAAAGAACTGGCGGACGCTGGTGAAGGATACCGATACCGTCGTGATCCCGGGGGATATCTCCTGGGCGATGCGGCTGGAGGATACCGCCGCGGACTTCGCCTTTCTGGATTCCCTGCCCGGCACGAAGCTGATCGGCAAGGGCAACCACGATTACTGGTGGTCCACCATGAAAAAGATGACCGCCTTTGTGGAACAGCAGGGGTTTTCGACCATCCGGTTCCTGTTCAATAACGCGTATGAAGCCGACGGCATGACCGTGACCGGCTGCCGCGGCTGGTTTTTTGACGCGCAGGAGGCGGGCGACAACGCCAAGGTCATTGCGCGGGAAGCGGGGCGGCTGCGCACCGGGATCGAGGCGGCGCTGGCGCTGGGGCGGACGCCCATTGTATTCACCCACTACCCCGTGTGCATGGACGGCAACGTGGTGGAGCCGCTGATGGCGGTGCTGCGGGAATACGGCATCCGGCGCGTCTATTTCGGGCACGTCCACGGCGACCGGACGGGACGGCTGCGGAACTTCACCGTGGAGAACGTGCATTTTTCCCTGATCTCGGCGGACGCGCTGCAGTTCTGTCCCCTGCTCGTGCGGCAGGACCCGACCGGACAGGAGGAGCCTGTCCCCGATACGGAGGTCATTCTATGAAAAAATTCGGATATCTGTTCTGCGCCTGTCTGCTGGTCTGCTGCCGACCGGGCGGATCCCCGTCGGCGCCGAGACCGTTGCCGACGGGACCTGCGGCGAAGCCCTCACCTGGACGCTGGACGACGCGGGCACGCTGACCATTGACGGCACAGGCGACATGGACGACTGGAACACCAGCCTGGACGTGCCGTGGCACGATTACGCCGAAAGCGTGCTGCACATCGCGATCGGCAGCGGCGTGACCCGGATCGGACCGTGGGCGTTCACGGGCTGCCGCTCCGTGGAGACGCTGGACCTGCCCACGGGCGTGGAGGCCATCGGCGCGTGGGCGTGTGCCGACCTGCCCGTGCTGCGGGAGGTGCACTTCCCTGCCGGGCTGCGGTCGATCGGCGACGGCGCGTTTCTGGACTGCGCGGAGCTTGGCGGCCTCACGCTGCCGGATTCGCTGGAAAAGCTGGGCGATATGGCGTTTTCCGGCTGCCGGGCGCTTGCATCCGTGCAGGCAGGCGGCGCGAATTATAAAAGCGTTGACGGCGTGCTGTATTCCGCCGACGGCGAAACCCTGCTGCTTTACCCCGCCGGGAAAGCGGACGAAAGCTTCACCTTGCCCGCGGGGACGAAGACCGTCGCCCCCGCCGCCTTTGCGCAGAACGAGCATCTGACGCGCGTGACGGTGCCGGACGAGGTGGAGACGCTGGGCGCAATGGCGTTTTCGGGCTGCAAGGCCCTGACCGAGGTCACGCTGCCCGCGGGACTTGACGCCCTGCCGGACTCCCTGCTTTCCGAATGCGTCAGCCTGCAAAGCCTGACGCTGCCGACCGGTCTGACGGCGCTGCAGGACCGCGCGCTTTCCGGCTGCGAGGCGCTGACGGCGCTCACCCTGCCCGATACGCTGACCGAGATCGGCGCGGACGCGCTGTACGGCTGCGAGGCGCTGACGGAGATCGCCCTGCCCGCCGGAGTGACCGGAGTGAGCCTGCCGTTCATGAACGCCTGCGGCAGCCTGACCGCGATCACGGTCGCGGACGGGAACACCGCCTATGAAAGCCGCGACGGCGTGCTGTTCACCAAGGGCGGCGAAACGCTGGTGAGATACCCCGCCGCAAAGACGGGCGAAGATTTTGAACCGGCGCCCGAGACCGTCGCGGTCGCGACCGCGGCGTTCCGGGGCAGCAAAAACCTGCGGCGCATAACGCTGGGGGACGCCGTGGCGACGCTGGGAGACGCCGCGTTTCAGGACTGCGCCGCGCTGACCTACGCCGCGCTGCCGGACGCGATGGCCGCCCTGCCCTGGTCCTGCTTTTCGGGCTGCGCCGCGCTGACCGACGTCGTTTTGCCCACCGCCCTGCGGACCGTGGGCATGTATGCCTTTTCCGGCTGCAAGGCGCTGAAGGCGCTCGATCTGCCCGGCGGGCTGCAGACCGTGAATATGTATGCCTTTGAGGGCTGCGACGCCCTGAAGGACGTCAACTTCGGCGGCACCTCCAAGGCGTGGAAGCAGGTACGGATCATGGATTCCAACGACCCGCTGCTGAAGGCGGAGGTCCATTACGATCCCAACGCGAAGGACCCGACCACCACGACCGCCCCCACGACCGCCGCGCCGACCGCGCCGCAAAAGACCCTGACGCAGAAATTGGAGGATCTGTTCCTGAACGACACGCTGTTTGCCTGCTTCGTCGCCGCGTGCATCGTGTTCGTGATCGTGCAGATCTGGCTGGCGCGGGCAAGAAAAAAGGCGCAAAACGGGGAAAACGCGCCCGAAAACGGAAACGAAACGGAAAAAGACCCGCCCGCGGCGTAAAATGTTTCAAAAAAACAGTAGACATTTGCAATTCATTGTGATAAAATATTTTGGCTTATATGTGAAAATTAAAACAATTCAGGAGGATGACTATGCTTCAGTCTGCACAGAAGAGCAATACGAACGAATACACCGTTGAAATCACCGTCAGCGCCGAGGATTTCGCCAAGGCGGTCAACAAGGCCTACAACAAGAAAAAGAACAGCCTCAACGTGCCCGGCTTCCGCAAGGGCCACGCGCCCAAAGCGATCATTGAAAAGATGTACGGCGAAGGCATTTTCTATGACGACGCCATCAACGAGGTCTTCCCCGCCGAGTACGACAAGGCCGTGGAAGAATCCGGCATCGAGCCCGTGGACAGCCCCCGCGACTTCGATATCAAGAAGGTCGGCAAGGAAGGTCTGGAGCTGAGCTTCAAGGTCACGGTGAAGCCCGAGGTCGAGGTCGTCGGCTATAAGGGCATCGAGGCCGTGAAGGCGAGCGCCGACGTGACCGACGAGGACGTGGACAAGGACCTGCAGGCAAAGCTGGAACAAAACGCCAGAGAGCTCAGCGTGGAGGACCGCGCCTCCAAAAACGGCGACGTTGTGACCATCGACTTCGAGGGCTTTGTGGACGGCGTTGCGTTTGAAGGCGGCAAGGGCGAGAACTACGATCTGGAGCTCGGCAGCAATTCCTTTATCCCGGGCTTTGAGGAGCAGTGCGAGAATCACAGCATCGGCGACGAGTTCGACGTGAACGTCACCTTCCCGGAGGAGTACCACGAAGAGCTTGCCGGCAAGGACGCGACCTTCAAGATCAAGCTGCACGCCATCAAGGAAAAGCAGCTCCCCGCGCTGGACGACGAGTTTGCCAAGGACGTTTCCGAGTTCGATACGCTTGACGAGCTGAAGGCCGATATCCGCAAGACCATCGGCGAGCAGAAGGCCGACACCGCGAAGAAGAATTTTGAGAATTCCGTGATGGATCAGCTTGCCGGGCTGGTTTCCGCCGAGATCCCGGACTGCATGATCGACACCGCCGTGGACAACATGATCACCGAGTTCAAATATAACGTCGAGGGGCAGGGCATCCCGTTCAAAAAGTACCTCGAAATGCTCGGCATGAATGAGGACAGCGTAAAGGGCATGTACCGTCCGCGCGCCGAAAAGGAAGTCAAGACTGAGCTGGCGCTGGAAAAGATCGCCGCCATGGAAGACCTGAAGGTCGAGGAAAGCGAAATCGAGGACGAATATCAGAAGATGGCCGATCACTATGGCGTGAAGCTGGAGGACGTAAAGGCCGCCATCACCGCCGAGCGCGTGGAGAAGGACCTGAAGAACCGCAAGGCCGCCGATCTTGTGATCGGAAACGCCGTGGAGAAGGCGCCGGAAGAGAACGCCGAAAACGACGCGGAATAAATCGGTTTTTCCTGCCAATACTCCATACAGGCAGATTTAAGAAACGCTTTCTATACTCTCCTTAGACTTAAATAGGAAAGAAAAGGAGGATCCCTTATGTTTTACGATCCCAAAATGAGTCTCGTCCCCACCGTGATCGAGCAGACCAACCGCGGCGAGCGCGCCTATGATATTTTCTCCCGGCTGCTCAACGACCGCATCATCGTGCTCAGCGAGGAGGTCAACGACGTGACCGCCTCCCTCGTGGTGGCGCAGCTCCTGTTCCTGGAGGGACAGGACCCCGACAAGGATATCTCGTTCTATATCAACTCCCCCGGCGGCAGCGTGTCCGCGGGCTTCGCGATCTACGACACCATGCAGTACATCAAATGCGACGTGCAGACCATCTGCATGGGCATGGCGGCCAGCATGGGCGCGTTCCTGCTGGCAGCCGGCACCCCCGGCAAGCGCTTTGCCCTGCCGAACGCCGAGATCATGATCCACCAGCCGCTGGGCGGCGCGCAGGGCCAGGCCAGCGATATCAAGATCCACGCCGACCATATCCTGAAAACACGCGACAAGCTCAACCGCATCCTTGCCGCCGAGACCGGCAAGCCGCTGGAGGTCATTGAGCAGGATACCGAGCGCGACAACTTTATGTCCGCCGAGGAGGCCGCCGCTTACGGTCTGATCGACAAGGTGCTGTATAAGAGATAAGATTCAACGGAGGTTTTCCCGTGCCAAAATACGACGAACCCAACGACCGCGTGCGCTGTTCCTTTTGCGGACGGACGCAGGATCAGGTCTCCATGCTCATTCAGGGCCCCGGCGCCTATATCTGCGACGAGTGCGTGGAAAATTGCCTGTCGATCATGAACGAGGGCAACAAGAAGAAAACGCCGAATGCCGCGAACCGTGTGCGCACGCAGCGCAAGCTGCCGAAGCCCATGGAGCTGAAGGCGAAGCTCGACGAATACGTCATCGGGCAGGACGAAGCCAAAACGGCGCTCAGCGTGGCGGTCTATAACCACTATAAGCGGGTCTATAAAAAAACCGTCACGGACGTGGATATCGTCAAGTCCAACATTCTGCTGCTGGGTCCCACGGGCGTCGGCAAGACCTTTCTTGCCCAGACGCTGGCGAAGACGCTTGACGTGCCCTTTGCCATTGCGGACGCCACCACGCTGACCGAGGCCGGTTACGTGGGCGAGGATGTGGAGAACATCCTGCTGCGGCTGATCCAGGCGGCGGATTACGATATCGAAAAGGCGGAGCGCGGCATCATCTACGTGGACGAGATCGACAAGATCGCCCGCAAGAGCGAAAACACCTCCATCACGCGCGACGTTTCGGGCGAAGGCGTGCAGCAGGCGCTGCTGAAGATTCTGGAGGGCACCGTGGCGAACGTCCCCCCGCAGGGCGGCAGAAAGCACCCGCAGCAGGAGTTTATCCAGATCGATACGTCCGATATCCTGTTCATCTGCGGCGGCGCGTTCGACGGCATCGAAAAGATCATCGAGCGGCGCATGGGCAACAAGGTACTCGGGTTCGGCAGCGAGATCATGACCAAATTCGAGCTGGATTACGATAAGATCATGTCCAAGGTCATCCCGCAGGATCTGGTCAAATTCGGGCTCATCCCGGAGCTGGTCGGCCGTTTGCCCGTGCTCACGTCCCTGACGAACCTCAACGAGGAGGCGCTGATCCGCATTCTGGAGGAGCCCAAGAACTCCCTCATCAAGCAGTATAAGGCGCTGTTCTCCATCGACGGCGTGGAGCTTGCCTTCGACAAGGACGCGCTGAAGGCGGTCGCCGAAAAGGCGCTCGAAAGCAAGACCGGCGCCAGAGGCCTGCGCGCGATCATGGAAAAAACGCTGCAGCCCATCATGTATACCGCGCCCTCCGACCCCTCGATCGTCAAGGTCACAGTGACCGCGAACACGGTCGAAAACGGCGCGCTGCCGCTGGTTGAGCGCGACGCGGAAAAAATTTCGTAACGTAAACCTAAAAAGAAGCACCCTTTCGGGTGCTTCTTTTATTCATACAGATCTGTAAAAATGATTACGCGGGATTATTCAGCCTCTTTGTTGGAAAGGGCGCCGCTCATCTTCTCGAACAGACCGGCGATGATCTCGATGATCTGCTTCAGGAAATTGATGAAGGTCTGGATGTAGGCATACTCGCTATCGATCACGATATCGTTGCTCTTCGCTTCTTCTTTCAGCATGTGGTTTCACCTCCGGATAAAAATTGCAAAAAGAGAGGATTATTCCTCTTCCTTCTTATTCAGACCGTCGATGGCCTTCTTGAGCGCATCAAAAATCTGCTTCACGTACTCAGCGATTTTGGTAAGGAATTCACCAAACTGCTCGATGGTCGTGGTAATATCCATTCTGTTCACCTCCGTTTGATAGATTTATTAAAAAAGAACGTGGTTCTGTTTTAATCATTTCTTGAACAGACCGACCAGCCACTCAAAGAACTGCTTGAAGGTCTCGATGATGCCGGTGAAGTCCAGCGAAAAGGACGTGATCTTATCGGCAATTTCCTCGCCCTCATGATTCTCAACGGGGGGCTTTTCCGCGCCGGCGGCGATGCCGGGATCATCGATCGGATTATAACGCATGGTCAAAATCTCCTTTTCAAAATCATATTCACACGCGGTTACATTTTCGCGCATAGTAATCATAACAAATTTCAAAGAAAAATGCAAGCAAAAATCAAATGTGAATAAAAGATTAACACAACCGCAATATTCATAACACAATTGTCGGGAGTTCCCTGTTGCTTTTAAACAAATTTTGTATTAGAATAATAGTAGGATCGACAAAAACCGGGAGGAAGCCACATGCGCATTTATTATTCGGACGAGCACGTCGTCGTTTGCGTCAAGCCCGCGGGCATTCAGAGCGAGGCGCAGACGCTGGAGCAGAAAACGCCCCGCACCTCCATGCCCGAGCTGCTGATGCAGGAGGACGGCGGCGAGACCTATTTCCCCATCCACCGCCTCGATACCGCGGCGGCGGGGCTGATGGTCTATGCCAAAACGCGGGAGGCCGCGGCGGCGCTCAGCCGCGCCGTGACCGAGGGAAACTTCGATAAGAAATACCTTGCGCTGGTGCACGGCTGCCCCGAAACCGAGACCGGCGAGTACTTCGACCTGCTGTTCAAGGACTCGAAGCGCAACAAGAGCTTTGTGGTCACAAACCCGCGCAAGGGCGTGAAGGAGGCCTACCTCTCCTATGAGGTCCTCAAATCCGGCCAGACGCCGTACGGCGACGCCGCCCTTGTGCTCGTCACACTCAAAACCGGGCGCACCCACCAGATCCGCGTCCAGTTCTCCTCCCGCCGCATGCCCCTGCTCGGGGACGGCAAATACGGCGCAAAGGACCACTGCCCCTTTTTGGCGCTCTTCTCCGCCTATCTCTCCTTCCCCCATCCCGCGTCCGGGCAGCGCATGACCTTCGAGGCGGAGCCGGAATTTCTGGAGCTGCTTTGAGCCGCCGCAGGCGGCCGTTCCGTCTTCCGATTCCGATCCCGGCGACCGTTCCGTCCGCCGATTTCTCTTGACACCTCTCCGGATTTATGATATGATACCAAGTGCCGTCGGGGTGTAGCGCAGTTGGTAGCGCGCCTGCTTTGGGAGCAGGATGCCGTGGGTTCAAGTCCCGCCACTCCGACCAAAGAAGGGATTCTGTTTACGGCAGAATCCCTTCTTTTCAA
>CACZGD010000114.1 GCA_902780565.1 Oscillospiraceae bacterium | reverse complement strand
CCTTCCCGTCCCGACATACCAGTTTTTTACCAGCCCGCAGCGTATTCTTTGTAACTGCGCCGCCGTCTTGCTTCTGATTTATTTTTTCGTCCTCTATGTTAAGTATCAAGATCCGCTTTACATCGTTTGCGTTTCGATCCTTTTCTATTTCATAGGGGAACCGTTCTTCCGTTACCACCGCGCTAAAAAAACACTCCTCGCCGGTTTCGAAGAAAGCCGGGTGATCCGAGGTGGGATCGAGTATTTCCACGTTTGTTTTTCGGACGCTTCGTTCAAAGTCAGCGCCAAGACCGGAGAATCCTCCCGGGCGGGATACGAACTGGGGTATGACCAGATCAAGCTGACGCTGTATTCAAAGGAATACATCCTTCTGCAGACGACGATCGGAGAAACCGTTTCCCTGCATAGAAACGCCTTTTTCATCGGAGATGACAAATCCCTTTTAGACTTTTTGAGAAAGAAAAAAGTAAGGGTACGCCACGCGGGAGGTTGATCGAAGTGAACGAGAGATTTGTTTGCGACAGACTTATAGAAACTGTAGATATGCAGGAATACACAAAATGGAGACTGCTGAAATCCGCTGCTGCTTTTCTGCCCTTCATTCTGTTGCTCCTGATGCTTCTTTTGGGCATTATATACTGCGATTTCAGTATTCCGAGCGTTATTGCGGCAGCCGTGCTTGCCGCAGGATATTATCCCGTTCGGTTCATCCAGTGGTCCCATTACAAAAAGACAACAGATCTTGAATTTGAAGCGAGAAGGAACGTCATGGGAGGACCGTCGCATAATGTCACGGTTTTTACCGACAACGAGATCGTGGATGAGACCGTATGGAACGAGCAAAACCGCCGACGCGTTATACTCCCCTACGACCGGGTCGGATACGTTATTTCCCTGAGAGAACACACGTATCTGTTTTCGACGTCAGGCATGATTGTCATTATCCACAACGGCAGCTTTCGTAAGGAGAGCAGAAGCGCGCTGATCTCATTTCTGCGGGAGAAAGGGATCCGGGTACACAAACAAAGAGATTAGTATGCGGGAACGGGACCTTCGGGGCCCGTTCTCTTATCCCTCTTTGAGCCGCTTGATCGCGTTTTTTTCAAGTCGGGAGACCTGCGCCTGCGAGATCCCGAGCTCGCTTGCGACCTCCATCTGCGTTCGCCCTGCCATAAACCTGCGATGGAGAATGTTCTTTTCACGCGGGGAGAGTTTTTTCATACCTTCCCTGAGCGTAAGCTCCTCAATCCAGCTCCCTTCGTCGTTATAGGACCCGACCTGATCCACGATATACAGGGAATCTCCGCCGTCGCCGCCAACGGGCTCATACAAAGAAATAGGATCGACGACCGCTTCCAGCGCAATCACAACCTTTTTCCGCTCCACGCCGAGCGCGGCTGCGATTTCATCCATGGCAGGTTCCCGGCCGAGAGTATTGGTGAGCCTCTCTTTCGTCTGCATCGCATGGTAGGCAAGATCCTTCATGGAGCGGCTGATCCGCATCGGCGTGTTATCCCGCAGATAGCGGCGGATCTCGCCGAGAATCATGGGCACCGCGTAGGTCGAAAACCTGACCGGTTGGGAAACGTCAAAATGATCCACCGCTTTGATGAGTCCGACGCAGCCGACTTGGAAGAGATCGTCCGGGTCCTCGCCCCGCGACGAAAAACGCTGAACGACAGAAAGTACGAGACGAAGGTTCCCTTCGATCAGCTTTTCGCGCGCGGACTTATCCCCGGCCTTCGTTTTTTTCAGAAGCTCCGCGATCTCCTTCTCCTTCAGCGTTTTCAGCGATGAAGTATCCACCGCCGCGATCTCCACTTTTGCATACTGCATCCGCATCTTCCTTTCCTGTCAAAAAGTTTGGTCGGAAAGGAAGAATATAAGCAGGGAAATATATGGAAAACCTACAAAAATCCAATTATTTCAATTTCTTCACTTGACTTTTTTGCCGAATAGGCATACACTTAATTTATAAATAATTATTTTTATTATTTATAATATCTGGAGGTACAGAATGAACAGCTACATCGAAAGAACCATTGAAAACGTCAGAAAGAAAAATGCGAATGAACCCGAGTTCATCCAGACCGTGGAAGAGGTCCTGACCTCTCTCGAACCCGTAATCAACGCGCATCCCGAATATGAAAAAGCGGACATTCTCGGCAGACTGACCGAGCCGGACCGCGCCATCTCCTTCCGCGTCACCTGGGTCGACGATCAGGGTAAGGTGCAGGTCAACAGAGGCTACCGCGTGCAGTTCAACTCCGCGATCGGTCCTTATAAGGGCGGGCTCAGATTCCATCCGAGCGTATATCTCGGCATTCTCAAGTTCCTCGGTTTTGAGCAGATCTTCAAGAACTCCCTGACCGGTCTGCCCATCGGCGGCGCCAAGGGCGGCTCCGACTTCAATCCCGAAGGCAAATCCGACGCGGAGGTCATGCGTTTCTGCCAGGCCTTCATGAGCGAGCTGTATAAGTACGTCGGGCCCGACGTGGACGTTCCCGCGGGCGATATCGGCGTCGGCGGCAGAGAAGTCGGCTACCTGTACGGCCAGTACAGAAGACTGACCTCCACCTTCAACAACGGCGTATTGACCGGCAAGGGACTCTCCTTCGGCGGCTCCCTGATCCGTCCCGAGGCGACCGGCTTCGGCGCCGTGTATTATCTGCTTTCCGTCCTTGAGCATTTCGGTGATTCCCTCAAGGGTAAGACCGTGGCGATCTCCGGCTTCGGCAACGTCGCCTGGGGCGTTGCGAAAAAGATGCTGGAGCTCGGCGGCAAGGTCGTCACGCTTTCCGGCCCCGACGGCTATATCTACGATCCCGACGGCGTTTCCACGCCTGAAAAGGTCGAATATATGCTCTATATGCGTCAACACGCAATTGACGGCGTGAAGCAGTATGCGGATAAGTTCGGCGTCGAGTTCTTCCCGGGCCAGAAGCCTTGGGGCGTGAAAGCCGACATCGTGATGCCCTGCGCGACCCAGAACGAGGTCGACGTGAAGGAAGCGGAAATGATCGTCGGAAACGGGGTCCCCTATTACATTGAGGTTTCCAACATGCCCACGACGAACGCCGCGATCGAGTACCTGAAGGCGCACGTCAAGGTCGTCGCCCCCTCCAAGGCTGTCAACGCCGGAGGCGTGGCTGTTTCCGCGCTCGAAATGAGCCAGAACTCCCAGCGCCTGTCCTGGACCGCCGAGGAAGTGGACCAGAAGCTAAAGCAGATCATGAAGAACATCCACGATAACTCCGCGAAGGCTGCCGAGGAATACGGCTTCGGATATGACCTCGTCAAGGGCGCAAATATCGCGGGCTTCAAGAAGGTCGCCGAGGCGATGCTTGCCCAGGGGATCTTCTGATATAAACCATTCCATACTAATATCCGAAAGGAGCTATACTATGGCGAAAGAACAAAAGGCAGTCGTCAAGAAAAACGACAACAACAAACTGAACTATAAGCGTACGTTCCTGATCGGCTTCGGCTTCATGGCGTGCATGCTGCTGTGGAACATCTACAATTCCGTTGTTCCCGTCATTTTCAGAGGGAAACTCATGGAGCTCACCGACGGCGGAAAAGCGCTGCCTGGTTTCCTCTCCGTGGCATTGCTCGTCAACGCGATCATGACTATTGATAACGTATTCGGCGTCATCTTCCAGCCTTATTTCGGCAAGCGAAGCGACCACACCCACAGCAAAAAATGGGGAAAACGGATGCCGTTTATTATCATCTGTCTGCCGATCTGCGCAGCCCTGTTTGCGTTGATCCCCGTCGCGGCGCATGCCGTCAGACAAACTGCGCTGAGTGTCGGTCTGATGATGGCTGTCATCATCTTCTTCAACTTCCTGATGTCGATCTGGCGCTCCCCTGTTGTGTCCCTGATGCCGGACTTCACGCCCCACGCGCTTCAGTCCGACGCAAACGCGGTCATCAACATCATGGGCGGTATCGGTCAGATGGTCGGTCTTGTTATGATCACGATCGCTGCGTTGGTATGCGGTCTGATCGGGATGACAACAACGCAGGAGGCTCTGAACGCAAAAATCGATACGCAGGGCAGAATCATCGAGATGGTCGATTCCACAGATGAACGCGTTTATGTTGCCGCTTCCGGCAAAAAAGGCGAGGCCGCGGAAAAGACGCCGCTCATCCTTTACAGCGATGTTTTTGAAAACGGCGTTCCGGAGGAGCATCTTGAAGCCGTTCAGCACTTCGTGGATTCCGGACGAGATAAACTTTATCTTCATGGCAATAAGCTCAACGGTGAAGAGAAAGACGGCATTCTTGTTGCGGAAAAAGTTCCCGCGCTGGATGAAAACGGGAATTACAAATATGTGGACTACACGCCCGTTTTCCTGATCGCAGGAATCATCGCAGTCTTGTGCCTCGTCGTTTTGATCGTCTTCTACAAGAAGAACAAACAATATGACCTCTCCGATCAGTTAGACGATAAAACTGAGAACACTGACGAAAAGCCCAAGAAGATCAAGATCCGCGACCTTCCCATTTCCAAGGAAGAACGCAGAAGCCTGATCATTATGCTTGCCGCTTTGTTCCTGATCAACAATGCTACTGAAGCGATCGTGCCGAATTTCACCAACTTCGCACTTGATACGCTGAATATGCCGCCCAAAAACTCCACTCTGATGATGGCAGTCTTTGCGGTCTCTCTTGCTGTTTTCGGCATCCCCGCCGGCACGCTTGGGCGAAAGATCGGTCGCAAAAAGACCATTATTCTCGGTCTTGGCGTTATCGTAGCGATGTTTGCGTTCTACCTGACCGTTTCACAGCTTTTTGCTACCAGTCAGACGTTCGTGCACATCGTGCTTTGGATCGCGCTTGTGGTCGGCGGCGCTGCTGTCGGCTGCATCAATATCAACACGCTGCCCCTTGTGCTTACCATCGGCGGACGTGAATACGTCGGTACCTTCACCGGGTATTATTACACGGCAACTTTTTCCGCCGCGATTACCGGTCCCATTCTTTGCGGCGGTCTGATCGGTCTTTTCCATGAGGACTACAACTATATGTTCCTCTTCTGCGCGCTCTTCTTCGCGCTCGGTCTGCTTGTGATCACACAGGTCAAACACGGTGAAAGCTTTGAGATCACGGATGAAGAGATCAAGCAGGCGCAGATGGCAGACGATTGATTCGGTTCTGTTCCATAATCCCATACAACCTTCGGCGCGGCTGCTCAGCCGCGCCGGTTTTCTGATAAGGAGAAAAGACAAAATGTCCATGTATGAAAAACTGCACACCGGGGAATTATATCTGCCGGATGACGACGAGATCATGAAGGAGCAGCTGAACTGCCTTGAAAAGCTGTACGACTTTAACCATACGCGTCCGCATGCGCTGCAGCAACGGGAAAACATGCTGCGGGAGATGCTTGCCGAGATGGGAGAAGGCTGCTATATCGAACCGCCCTTTCACGCAAATTGGGGAGGAAAAAACGTCCATTTCGGGAATCACGTATATGCGAATTTCGGGCTGACCTGTGTGGACGACACGCACATTTACGTCGGCGATAACGTCATGTTCGGACCGAACGTGATCCTGGCGACAGGCGGACACCCTGTTCTGCCGTCTCTGCGCGAAAAGGGCTATCAGTTCAACATGCCGATCCGGATCGGCAACAACTGCTGGCTCGGCGCCGGTGTGATCGTGCTGCCGGGCGTGACGATCGGCGATAATACCGTGATCGGAGCAGGCAGCGTCGTCACGAAGGATATCCCCGCAAACGTCGTAGCCGTCGGAAATCCCTGCCGGATCTTGCGGGAAATCGGTGAAAAGGACAGGGAAAGCTATTTTCGGGATCATCGAATCCCGCAGAAGCTGCAATAGCATAAAAACGACCTCTGCCTGAAACAGAGGTCGTTTTTATATACGGATCAGATATTGGGACGAAGCTCCGTCAGCTTCATAAAGTCGATTTTGCCGACAGCAGTGTGCGGCAGCGCATCGATATAACGGATATCACGCGGAACAGCAAACCGATGGATCTTCTTTTCGCACAGTGCGCGGATCTCGGCAAAGCGAGCTTCCCTGTCCGTTTCGCCGTCGGCGGTCACGATATACAGCCGCATCAGCGAGCGTCCGTGCTCATCATAGCCCTGTACGGCGCAGCACTCGCGGACATAGGGGAAAGCGTCCGTCACAAGCTTCTCCACGTCGTTGGGATAAATGTTATACCCGGAAATGATGATCAGGCGCTTCATTCTTCCGACGAAAACAACGTAACCGTCCTCGTCCAGTTTACCAAGGTCGCCGGTCAGGACCCATTTCACACCGTTTTCATCGGTATAAAGGCCGCAGCCGCGCTCCTCCTTGGTGGTCTCGAGATACCCTGCCATCACAGTGGGACCGGAGATCACGAGCTGACCGACCTGACCGGGCGAAAGCTTTTTGTTGGTTTCGGGGTCCCAGACCTCAACGGTGATCCCGTCAAGCGGGGTGCCGACCGTGCCGAGCTTATTGCGATAATAGGGATTCGCGGCGCAGCTTGCGCAGCACTCGGTAAGTCCCCAGCCGGCGCAGATCTGCGCATGCGAGTTATATTTGGAAAGAATAGCGTCATACGCGTTCTGCAGAACGGGACGCACATCGTCGCCGCCGCAGTACATCACGCGCAGGTTGGCAAGATGCGGGCCGTCAAAGCCATCGGTGACAAGGAGCTTGCGGAACAGATTCGGCACGCCGTTGAACTGCACGACCTTGTTTTCTTTCATCATCTGAATGAAATAAACGGGATCGAACTTCGGCATGAAAATCACTTTTGCGCCGCCGTGCAGCGCGGAAAGTCCGCCGGACGCAATGCCGTATACGTGGAAAAAGGGCATGCAGGCAAGCTCGGTCTCCACGCCGTATTCCGTAACGATCGGCAGAATGGAACCGATCGAACGCACCAGCGCGTTCAGATTGGAATTCTTGATCATGATCGTTTTGCTTTTCCCGGTCGTGCCGCCGCCCTGTGCAAACAGCGCGATATCGTCCTGATTGGCTTTTACACCTTCCACACGCTGATCACGGAATGCGGAAAGTACCTGCGGATAAACGTAAACCCGCGGGACGTTCCCTTCCAGCTTTTCAAGTATTGCAGCGTCCGCCTGTACGCCATATTTGTTTTCGACGGCATAGGTCGCACCAACAGTCAAAATACAGGGAAGATCATGCTTTTTCAGAATTCCTGCAAGGCGCGGCGCAAGGGCGTCGGGAACCAGAACGGCGTTGGATTTCGTGGCGACGACGATTTCATCGACCTGATCCTCTGGCAGCATAGGATGGATGAGTTCGTTTTTGAAGAACGCGGCAAGCGCTTCAATATCCGCCAGGAATTCGCTTTTGAAATGGTCGCGGCTCCTGTGACTGAACACAGCGTATTCTCCGTACCGCGCGGTATTGCGCAAATAATAATCATAACAGTTTTCATTCACCGGATCGATCTGCACGTCATATGCGACCGGGTAAGGCTTCGTGCCCATGAGAATCCTCTCCTTTACGTCGATCCGCCATATCGCGGATCCTGTTTTGTTCTTCATTAATATACCATAATCGGACAAGATTTTCAACAAACACTAATCGCCCTCTTGTGGGGACGCAAACAAGGAACCCCAACATATGTGCAATTCCCGACATATTATGAAAAACATGTCGGGAATAATTTACTGTTTATTCATATTTTCAGTTGTTTTCCTTGTCAACTGCAACGAAATGGAATGTTTTGGAATACCCGTCCTCGTTCGGCATATGGAACAAACTGATTCCCGCGCGCATCAGGAGGCTGCCGGAATATACTTCTCCGGTCTCCTCCAGCCGGTAATAGCGATCCGGATCAAGACCCTTGAGCCGCAGGAAGAAATTCCGTTCCCGCTGCGCAAATTTGATCAGCACCGTGAGCAGCGTTTCCGTTCTTTCGGGATCCACGAACTGCCATGCCACCTTATAGGGATCATCCCATGGCGAAATCACGCGATAAAGATCGCCGAAATGAATCAGGTCGTAATACTTATGGTAATCCGCGATCTGCGTCCGGATCTCGGCGCGGGCTTCTTCACTGATTTTCGCCGGATCCAGCTCATACCCGAAGGTACCCCACATCGCGACGTTGCGCTTTGTTTCGTAAGACGAACGGTGAGAGGCGGAAACGTGCGCCCCCTGCACTGACGCGGGATAACAGAGAGAAGAGCCGAACTGGATATCCACGCGGGAGAGCGCGTCCGTGTTGTCGGAGCACCAGATCTGCGGGGAATAGTACATCATGCCGGGATCGTAGCGTCCTCCACCGCCGGAACAATTCTCCAGCAGCAGATGCGGGAACGCTTTCAGAAGACGGTCCATAAGCTCATAGGTACCGAGAATGTAGCGATGATAAAACTCCTTTTGCCGTTCAGCCGGCAAAAGCGCGGAACCCGCCTCCGTAATATTGCGGTTGAAATCCCACTTTACGTAGTCGATCGGGTTATTCGAAAGCATATCGCTCATGCGGCCGAACAGGTAATCTCTGACGTCCGCGCGGGTCATATCCAGGATCATCTGGTGCCTGCCAATGGAGGGCGTCCGGTTCGGAACGCGGATCGCCCAGTCGGGATGCGCACGATAGAGATCGGAATCGGGAGAGATCATTTCGGGTTCATACCAGATCCCGAAGCGGAGCCCGAGGTCCTTCACGCGGCGCACGAGCGGGGAGATGCCGCCCTTGAGCTTATCGGTATTGACAAACCAGTCGCCGAGGCCGGAAGTATCATCGTTGCGCTTGCCGAACCACCCGTCGTCCATCACGAACATCTCAAGCCCGGTCTCCTTCGCCCATTGTGCGATGGCAAAGAGCTTTTCCTCATCAAAATCGAAATAGGTGCCTTCCCAGTTGTTGATCAGCAGCGGGCGGTGTTTCGTTTTCCACTCGCCGCGGATCAGATTCTGATTATACAGACGGTGGAAGGTCCGGCTCATACCGCCGAGTCCGGTATCCGAATAGACAAGAACCGCCTCCGGCGTATAGAAGGACTCGCCGGGCGCGAGACGCCAGCCAAAATCGTCGTCTCCGATGCCCATCAGCACGCGCGTGGAGCCGTTATAATCGACCTCCGTGAGCGCCTTGTAATTGCAGGAATAAACCAGATTGAAGCCGTAGGCTTCCCCGTAATCCTCCGTGCCGGTTTGGTCGACCAGCGCGATAAAGGGGTTAAACTGCGCGCCGGAGGAACCGCGGCGGCTGTAAACACCCTGAATGCCGTGCCCAAGCGGACGGCGGCAAAGGTCGCGCTCCTGCACGTGCCTGCCATGCAGAGAAAGCAGGTCGAAATCACTGCGATTGAGATCCAGGCAGAAGCTGAACGCCTGCTCCAGCTCCATATCGCGTTCGGAAGCGTTACGGATCACGGCGCTGCGGGTCATCGCGGCGTGCTTCGTAAAAACGGTATAATACAGATCCATCTCCGCGCCGGTCACGTCGTCGCGGGTCGTGACGATCAGGGTCTCGCACTCCCCTGTTTCGTTCTCATACAGCGCGGGAAGTCCCGGAATCCCGGGCTTGCCCGTTTCGATCCGATGACTGACGTAACGGAAATCGGAAACGGCGTTGCCGTCCGCGTTGCGGATCCGCACGCTGGACTGCCGCATGTCGCAGCCTCCATTGCAGCCGATCTCCATGGGGCAGGTATCCGGCGAAAAGGTATAGGGCTCAGTTCCCTCCGGCCAGGCGGAGAAGGAGGCGTAAACGTGGCGGCGCTCGAAGTCCGTCAGATTGTCGTCCGGAATGTACGCGCCGTAATAGAGGCAGGACAGAAAGCCGCCGTGATGGATCTTGATGATATAAGACGAACCGGCAGTATCAAGCTTGAAGCATTGCCGTTCGGCATGATAAACGATTGCCATATGAATTCTCCTTAACCGACAGGCTGCACAGCAGCTTCCTGTTCGGACTTTTGTCTTGCGATGGTGGAAGGACGCTCGTTATAGGGCAACAGAAGCTCAGAAACGTCCGTATATTTGACCTGAATGTTCTTTTTCCTGATAAGAACCGTCACAATGATCTGCGCCG
>CACZGD010000113.1 GCA_902780565.1 Oscillospiraceae bacterium | reverse complement strand
GGCGGATACACGGCCTTTGGTGCTGTTCATAGCCTCACTGATCTCGGTCGGTGTTGTTGTCCCCCCCTGAAGGAGGAGGATCTTAAGCACCAGTATTTCGCCCTTGGAAAGCCTTGCCAGTTTCTCAAACGCACTGAAATGGTCGCTTCGCACAAGTTCCTCAAGCGTCACTATGGACTCATTGACATAGGCCGGAAGAGATTCGTCTATCGGTAATTTTATTATTGCCATTTGCCTTTCTCCTATCCATTGCTGCTATGGTTAATAGTATATAGTGTAAAATATTTACTGTCAATACCTTTTTGCAAAAAATCAGCTTCATACCCGACTTCACACGAAGACACTCGAATGAGCCTTCTTTTCCTAAAAACGCGCCGGTTCCTGAAAACCGATACCTTTGGCCTGAAAGCCGACTCACATCTCCATAAACTCCGATTTCTTGTCATCTATTATACCGACGAAGTATGAACATTTCTACCGATAAAAACAGCCGGGACACCCCGACTTCCACAACTTACCCCTCAAACGCCAACTTACCCCTCAAGCGACAAAATCGGCGGAGAAATAATTAAATTGTATCAATCTCGGTGTTTTTATATCGTTGTTCATATCGCGGCGAACTATTCAGCAAGGCTCCGTGAAATGCTGTATACAAAAATACAGGGTTTTTCCATGGCGGAAATCAGCCGGTTCAGCACGGCTTCGCTGATCACCCGCTCCACAAACGACATCCAGCAGGTGCAGATGCTGATAACCATGGGGCTGCAAATGGCGATCAAAGCGCCGGTGACCGCCGTGTGGGCGATCGTCAAGATCTCCGGGAAAGAATGGCAATGGTCCTGCGCGGTAGCGCTGGCGGTCTGATTCCTGCTGGTGGTGATCATCGCAGTGATGACGACCGTGACGCCGAAATTCAAGGAAATGCAGCGGCGGACGGACAACCTGAATCGCGTGACGCGCGAAAACCTGACGGGGATCCGCGTGATCCGCGCGTATAACGCGGAAGCGTATCATGAGAAAAAGTTTGAAAAAGCCAATACGGAGTTTACGAAGACGCAGCTGTTTACCGGAAGAATGATGGCGATCCTCAGCCCCGTCATGACCGGCGTGATGAACGGGATATCGCTGGCGATCTACTGGATCGGCGCGGCGCTGATCAACCGCGCAACCCCGCAGACGGCGCCGGGGCTGTTCGGCGATATGGTCGTTTTTATGTCCTACGGGATGCAGATCATCTCCGCGTTTATGATGCTTGCAATGATGTTTATGCTGGCGCCGCGGGCGATGGTATCCGTCAAACGGATCAATGAGGTGCTGGATACGGACGTGACGATAAAAGACGGAAACGGCGTGGGACAAACGCTCGAAAAGGGCAGCGTGGAATTCCGCGGCGTATCGTTCCGGTACCCCGATTCGGAGGAATATGTGTTGAAGGACGTGTCCTTCAGCGCACACCCCGGACAGACCGTTGCGTTTATCGGAGCGACAGGCTGTGGAAAATCTACAGTGGTAAACCTTGTATCGAGGTATTACGACGCGACCAGGGGGACCGTGCTTGTGGACGGGCATGACGTTCGGGAATACAAAAAGGATGAGCTTGCCGCGAAAATCGGCGTTGTTTCGCAGAAAGCGCTGTTGTTCAGCGGAGATATCCGGGAAAACGTCAATTTCGGTGATAACAACGCCGACGACGATGTGCTGACGCAAGCCGTCGCCGTTGCCCAGGGCTCGGATTTTGTTTTCGGCGAGAAGGGCGGGTTGTCCGCCCGCGTAGCGCAGGGCGGTTCAAACTTTTCCGGCGGGCAAAAGCAGCGGCTTTCGATTGCCCGCGCCGTGGCAAGGGAGCCCGAAATTCTGATTTTTGACGATTCCTTCTCCGCGTTGGATTTCAAAACCGACAAGGCGCTCCGAGCGGCGCTGAAGGAAAAGCTGCGCGGCAGCACGCGGCTGATCGTGGCCCAGCGCATCGGCACGATCATGGACGCGGACCGGATCATCGTGCTGGATAACGGCTGCGTCGTGGGAGACGGTACACACCGCCAACTGCTTGAAACCTGTGAAACCTATCGGGAAATTGCGGAAAGCCAGCTTAGCGAGGAGGAATTGAAGCATGCCTAACCCCGATAGACAGGCGCCTGTCGGCAAAGGCGCAAATGATACAAAGAAAGCGGCGGCGGCGCTCGCTTCCTTCTGTAAAAAATACAGCGTCCTGATCGCGGCGGGCGTGCTCTGCGCCGCAGGCAGCGCGGTATTGAACGTGATCGGCCCGGATTATATTTCGGACCTGACCTCCGTGATCCAACAGGGCGTAAGCTTTGCCGGAATCCATATTGATATGGCGGAAATCGGAAGGATCGCCATGTCGCTGATCTGCATTTACAGCGGCAGCGTCGTTCTGAACTATGTGCAGGGGGTCCTGATGAACCAGGTCGCCTGCAAGGTCGGCTTCGGTATGCGCGGCGAGATTTCACGAAAGATCAACCGGATCCCGCTGCGGTATTTTGATACCCATCAGCACGGCGATACCCTTTCCCGCGTTACCAACGATGTGGATATGATCTCGCAGGCCCTTCATATGAGCGTCGGTATGCTCGTATCGGCGGGGGCAACGCTGATCGGCTGCATTGTTATGATGTTTATTACGGAATGGCGAATGGCGATAACGGCTATTCTGTCCTCCCTGATCGGTTTTTTCGGAATGTCGCTGATCATGGGCAGATCCCAGAAATACTTCAACGCGCGGCAGCAAAGCCTTGCAGAGGTAAACGGGCACGTGGAGGAATACTTTGCCGGACAAACGGTTGTTCGGGCATATAACGCGGAGCAAGCCGGTCTGCGGCTGTTCCGGCGCAGCAATGAAGCGCTCCGCCAAAACACTTTGAAGGCGGAGTTCCTTGCGGGGCTGATGATGCCGCTCATGGGCTTTATCGGGAACTTCGGCTATGTTGCCGTCTGCGTTGCAGGCGCGGCGATGGCCTATCGGGGAGAAATCTCCTTTTCCGTTGTTATTGCTTTTATGATCTATATCCGTTTATTTACGTCTCCGCTGGGGCAGATCGGTCAGGGCTTTTCCGGTCTGCAATCCGCGCTGGCTGCCAGCGAACGCGTTGCTGAATTTCTCGGAGAAGAGGAGCTCCCGGATGAATCCGGTGTGACGGCGGCGCTTGAAACCGTACGCGGCGATGTCGCGTTTGCGCATCTTCGCTTCGGGTATGACAAGGCGGCTCCCGTGATCCGAGATTTTTCCGCACAGATCCGCGCCGGAGAAACGGTGGCCGTGGTAGGGCCCACAGGTGCAGGGAAAACCACCGTCGTCAATTTGCTCATGCGGTTTTATGAGCCGGATGGCGGCGCGATCACGGTTGACGGCGTTTCGATTTCAAATCTGCGGCGCGAAAACGTGCATCGGCTTTTCGGCATGGTACTGCAGGACACCTGGCTGTTTGAAGGAACCGTAAGGGAAAACCTGACGTACGGGAAGGCCGACGTTACGGATGAGCAGCTGATGCTGGTATGTACGCAGTGCGGGCTGCGTCATTTTATTCGGACGCTGCCAAAGGGCCTGGACACTGTGCTGGACGATTCGGTCTCTATCTCCGCCGGGCAAAAGCAGCTGCTGACGATCGCCCGCGCTATGATCGAGGACGCCCCCATGCTGATCCTGGACGAAGCCACCTCTGCGGTGGATACCAGAACGGAGCAAAAAATCCAGGCGGCGATGCGGCGTCTGACGGAAGGCAGGACCAGCTTTGTGATCGCGCACCGCTTATCCACGATCCGCGACGCAGACAAGATCATCTATATGCAGGACGGCGATATCCGTGAGGTCGGTACGCACGACGAGCTGATGGCGTCCGGCGGCATGTACGCGGAGCTGTATAACAGCCAATTTGAGCAGTCTGCATGACCGGGCCAACAAAAAGGGGGGGGGACTCCGATGAAAGCGTTTTTATATCCTGTTTTCAGAGCTTTGAGCCGATCGCTGTACGTTTTCCTGTATCGTCCGGATATCAAGGGACAGGAAAACATCCCGACAAGCGGTCCCGTGATCATTGCGGCGAACCATATAGCAAAAATCGACGTCTGTCCCGGCGTGATATCCTGCAACCGTCCCATCCGGTTCCTTGCCAAGGATACGTTTATGGAGAAGCCGGTTCTGCACCTTCTGTTCAACGGGGTCGGCTGCATCAAGGTAAATTCCTCCGGGAAAAGCCCGGAGGCGATCCGGACCGCGGAGGAAACGCTGAAAAAAGGCGCCGTAGTCGGGATCTTCCCTGAAGGAAAGCGAAACAAAGCTTCTTCTGTGCTGCTGCCGTTTCGTTACGGCGCCGTCCGCTTTGCCCGGGATACCGGCGCGCCGATCGTCCCCTGCGGCATTTCCGGTGCGTACCGACTGTTCGGGAATTCGCTGCGCGTGCGCTACGGGCAGCCGCTGTACGTATCCGAGGAGGAAGACCTGACAGAGGCAAACGAACGATTGAAAAAAGAAATCGAGGCCCTTCGCGGCGGCGGAGAGCCTCGGTAAAATATGAAAATCCACTGGAAGCTTACACGATATGCCGGTCTTTCTTTGACGCCCTGCCCACCAGCGCGAAGGAAACCGCGAACAGCACAATGATAAACGCGAGAAAATACCATCCGCCGGAGGTCCGCTCCATGGTGGCGATATAATCGTAAGCCCCGTGCAGAAGGACCGGAAACAGTACGGACAGAAAACGGCAGGCTTTGGACAGACCCGGTTTCCCGTAGTTTTCATATTTTCTGGCAAAGCCGTAGAACACGCCCATAAATACGCCGAAGCATGCGTGTCCCGGGATCGCGGTCACCGCCCGTACCACCGCCGTGCGGAAGCCGTACTGCAGCACGTAGCTGATGTTTTCCCACAGCCCGAAGCCGAGAGAGGTGACCACCGCGTAGATCACGCCGTCGTACTGCGTTGTGAATTCAGGCGAATTCCAGGAATTGCGCTTCAGGAAAATATATTTGGAGCTTTCCTCCGCCACGGCGACGATCACGAAATACAGGATCACGTTATATAAAACGGTGTTTTCCGGCACGGCAAGTCCGAGGATCCGGCTGCATACGCGCTCCTCCACCATAGCGAGAAGGGAGGAAAGAATGCCGCCCTTTACAAGCTGCCACATCAGCCACGGGCTTTCTTTCTCATACCGGTCCGCGCGCCATACGCGCACCATCAGGATGATCGCCGGGATCACGGCGGCCGCGATCAGGAAGAAATTATAGGTCATAATGGGTTCCAGCAAATAATAGAACATAAAGAACGGACTCCTTTCTGATTATCGAATTATGATATTGAACGCAAGGGCGTTTCACCGGGCTTTACGTCGGCGGATATGATACGCAGGATCTGATCCGTCGCCGGGTCCACGTCCGCCCGATCGGCGTGATCCGCCAGATACAGCAGCGAACCGGTCAGGCCCCCCACCCTGTAATACTGCAGCAGCGTTCCCTCCGGCGCGCAAACGCCCCAGTCGAGGAGCTTTTGCTGCATGCGAACCGTAAATTCCATGCACAGGCGGAACACGCCCTCCGTCAGCCCGGCCTTCTGAATATTCTGCAGAACGGGATCGCCGAGAAGGGTCTCAACGAACATCCTCCAGTTCTCTCTGCGGAGAAAATCCGCCGGTGAACGCATCCGCTCTTCGTGGGACAGCATATAGTCCCGCATCCGTTTCAGCAGGATCTCATCCTTTGTTTCGTAATTCCGGTAAAACGCCATGCGTGAAACACCGGCCCTTTTGGTAAGATCGGTGATCGTGATCTCCCGATAGGGTTTGCTTTGCATCAGCAGTACAAGCGCCTCATAGATACAGTCCACCGCAAGGCGGTGCGCGCTGTGCTCCTTTTCCACGTTACAGTTTCCCCTCCATTGTCACAGTTTCCGCCGGACAGCTTGACACGCCGCGGCAGAGCCGCTATAATAAAATACGTTACAAATGTAACAGTTGCAAGTGTAACACGAAAAATCTCAATTGTCAATAGGAAAGGAACATAACCATGGAAATGAAAGAAAGACTTGCCGCCTCTCAGGCCAAAATGGATGAACTGAAGGCCAAAATCAGCGGCGCGGCCGACAACGCGAAAGCCGCGCATGAGATGAAAAAGGCGGAGCTGGAAGAAACGCTTGCCGAGATCGACGCGGAGTTTGAGGCGTTTGACGCCGCCGTGGACGCGCAGATCGAAGCGGATCTTGCCGATTTTGACGCCACCACGGATCTGATCGCGGAGGAGATCAGCGCCGAGATGGATGACGACATCGCCACGATCGAAGGCGATATCGCCGCCGCGAAGGAAAACCGCCGCATGAGGAAGGAACGCGCAGAGAGCAAACGCAATTCCGCCCGCCTGCGCGCGCAGATGAACGTGAACGCCGCCAAGGATCGCATTGCCGAAAAAAAGAAGGCGAAGGAACAAGCGAAGCGGGAGGATCGCGCGCTGGATCTTCTGGATTACGCCGACCGCTGCCAGGCGCTGGCGATGACCATGACGCTGGACGCCGAGCACGCCATTCTGGAAGCCGCCGAGCTGCTGGCTGAATAAGACAGGTTGCCGACGAAACGCATGAAGCCCCGTCCATGTCTCTGTGACCGGTTTTAGTCAGCGCATTGCGATAAAAACGCCCCCTTTCAAAAAGATCTGCCCGCTCCACGCCGGAACGGACAGATCTTTTCCCTTGCCTGCATATGCCTTCTTACGCGGGATCTTTTTTTTCAAAAAACACGCTGTCGGGGCAGCGCAGCCGCAGCGCGTTATGCCGGACGCGGATATACGCATCTGTGATCTCGCCGCTGGATTCCCCGTCCAGCGTCCAGATCTCGGGCTTTTCGAACCGGAAATGCAGCCGGGAGGCCTGAAAATGAAGCATGGTTTCGCCGTCGTATTCGTGCCGCCCCATTTTTTGCAGCAGCGAAAACATCTGCATCGGCGAAGTCATCCTGCGGATGAGCGTCACTTCAAATTTGCCGTCGTTGAAGCGTACCTCGTCCTTGTCGTACCGGAACATGCCCGCCGCGGAAAGCGAATTGGTCACCGTACCGAAATAGAAATCGTCCTCCAGCACGCTGCCGTCGTATTCCACGCGGATGTGTTTCGGTTTTAACGCTCTGAGCGTGGGGATCATGTGAAAACCGAAGCCGTTGATCATGTAGGCGCTGTATCCGAATACGTTCTTAAAGCGCTGCGGCGTGGAATAGGACACCGATACTCCCGGCCCGAAGGACGCGATATAGGTAAAGCTGCGGTCGTTGAAATCCGCCACGTCGCAGGTCCTTGGCTCGGACGTTCTCACCGTGCGCACCGCGTCCGGCATTTTTACGGGGATCCCCATGTTGGAGGCAAAATCGTTGGTGGAGCCGAAGGGAATATAGCCCACGTCCGCCGCGGCGCCGGCCCTTCTGAGACCGCTCACCACTTCGTTCAGCGTGCCGTCGCCCCCGCAGCAGACGACGGTATCATAATCCTTGCCGAAGCGGGCTGCCAGTTCTCCGGCGTGCCCGGGGTATGCCGTCGCCATCACGTCCGTTTTTTCGGCGTCGCT
>CACZGD010000112.1 GCA_902780565.1 Oscillospiraceae bacterium | reverse complement strand
CGTCCCTTCATCGCCGGGCAGTTTTTGTGGACCGGCAGCGACTTCCTCGGCGAGTGCCGGGGCTGGCCCGAACGCGCCTCCGGCGCGGGGCTTTTGGACCTTGCGGGCAACGAAAAGCCCCTGTATTACCGCAGGAAGGCGCTGTGGACCGACGCGCCCTTTGCGAAAATCGCCTGCTGCCCCGGCGGGGACAGGGGCGTTTGGGCCGACGCCTTCCTCTATCAGGGGACCGAGGGAGAGGAGATCTCCGTTTCGGTCTATACCAATGAAAAGGAGGCCGAGCTGTTCCTGAACGGGGCGAGCCTTGGAAAAAAGAAGTGCAGAAAAGACGACGGGGGCAGGCTCACGTGGACCTTCCCCTACGTCCCCGGCACACTGACGGCAAGGACCCCGCACGCGGCGGATACGCTGTCCACCCCCGGCAAGGCCGAAAAGATCGCGCTGACGCGATACGCTGCTTGCGTGACCGAAGGGGATACCGTGATCTTTGACGTGACGCTGTTTGACCGCGACGGAAACGTCGCCGCTGCGGACGACCGCACCCTTGACTATGCCTTCGTCGGCGACGGGGAGATTCTGGGCATCGAAAACGGCAGGCGGGACGACCTGACGAGCTATCGGGAGACCGCCCGCGCCACGTGGCGCGGCAGAGCCGTCGTATACCTCCGGGTCCGGGGCGGCGGACGGCTGTGCGTGTTTGAGAAGGGGGGACGGCTGTTTGCTGAAGCGGAGATCGGGATGGAGGAGTAAGGGCCGGGGGAAGAAATGAAGAATGAAAAAAGAAAAAATAAAAGTTTCGGTTGCGGCTTCGCCGCGAATTGAAATAAGGGTCGCGTTCGGGACATGGTACCGGAAACGGAGCCGGGTACAAATCCCCCGGTAGCACGGCACCTCAGTGCCGTTCGGGACAATGATATTTTCAAAAACGTCCCGGTCAGAACGCTGTACCGGAAACGGAGCCGGGTACAAATCACCGGTAGCACGGCACCTCAGTGCCGTTCGGGGCAATGTTATTTTTCCGAAGCCTGCCGGTCCGAACCCGATAGGGGAATGTGGAAAGCGTGCCGATCCGACCGGTATGGTTCTGCGCCCCTACCGGTGATTTTTTGCCCGGTTCCACATCCAACACTCAACATCCAACATCCAAAAAAACCGCCCGAAGGCGGTTTTTTTTACAGAAGGCGGTTATTTTACGTTCCGAGGGCGGTTTTTTTACGTCCCGAGGCGGTACCGGAAATCCTCGTACCCGAAGTTCGTGAGGCGGGTGAAGGTTCCGTCGGGATGGCGGGCGAAGATCTGCGGCAGGGGCATCCCGTTGAAGGTATTGTTTTTACAGGTGGTATAAATTGCCATATCACCGAAGACGAGCAGGTCGTTTTCTTTGAGGGGGGCGGCGAACACGTAGTCCCCGATCACGTCGCCGGACAGGCAGGTGGGACCGCCGAGGCGGTAGGGATGACCTTTTGCGTCCGGATGCTCCGCCGCGGGCAGCGCCCCGTAAAGCGGGGGCGTATAGGGCATTTCCAGCACGTCCGGCATGTGGCAGGCGGCGGAGGCGTCGAGGATGGCGTTCGTCACGTCGCCGTTTTTCGTGATATCCAGCACGCGGGCGCACAGAAAGCCCGCGTTCAGGGCGACGGCCTCCCCGGGTTCCAGATAGACCGTCACGCCCCACGTTTCCCGCGCGAAGCGGACGCAGCTTTCGAGCAGGGGGATATCGTAATCCTCGCGGGTGATATGGTGCCCGCCGCCGAAATTCAGCCATTTCATGCCCCGCAGCACGTCGCCGAAGCGCAGTGCCACCGCGTCCAGCGTGGTTTTGAGGTCGTCCGCGTTCTGTTCGCACAGGGTGTGAAAGTGCAGCCCGTCCAAAAGATCGAGCAGCGCCGGGGTCATGGCGGCGTCAAACTGCGCCCGCGTCACACCGAGGCGGCTCCCCGGCGCGCAGGGATCGTAGATCGCGTGCCCCTCCTGCGTGGAGCATTCGGGGTTGATCCTGAGACCCACGCTTTTGCCCGCCGCCTTCGCCATAGCGCCGAATTTTTCGAGCTGGCGGACGGAATTGAACACGATGTGGTCCGCGTAGCGCAAAAGCTCGCCGAATTCGTCGTCCCGGTAGGCGCCGCAGAAGACGTGAACCTCCTTCCCCGGCATTTTTTCGCTGCCGAGGCGGGCTTCAAACAGGCCGCTGGCCTCCGTCCCCGACAGGGACCCCGCCAGCAGCGGGTAAAAATCGTAATTCGAGAACGCTTTTTGGGCGAGCAGGATTTTGCAGCCGGTTTCGTCCTGCACCCGCTTTAGGATCGCGGCGTTTTTTTGCAGCGCCGCTTCGTCGATCACGTAGCAGGGGGTCGGCAGGGAGCCGAACAGGACCTCCGGGGACTGCCCGCGGAGCGGCAGAAAGGGGGCTCGATTTTCCGCCATCTCAGTCTACCAGCACGGGGTCGTGGGATTCGCTGCGCGGCAGGCCGTAACGGTCCAGCGCGTCGAGGAAGGGATCGGGATCGAACTCCTCCACCGTATGCACGCCCTTTGCCGTCCACTTGCCGGTCAGCAGCATCAGGGCGCCGCACATGGCGGGCACGCCCGTGGTATAGGAGATCGCCTGGCTGCCGACCTCTTTGTAGCACGCCTGATGGTCGCAGACGTTATAGATATAATAGGTCTTGTCCTGCCCGTCCTTTTTGCCGGTGAAGATGCAGCCGATGTTCGTTTTGCCGTGGGTGCGCGGGCCGAGGGAGGCGGGGTCCGGCAGCAGGGCCTTCAGGAACTTGATCGGGACGATCTCATGCCCCTCGAACATCACGGGGGTGGTGGAGAGCATGCCCACGTTTTCGAGGCAGCGCATATGGGTGAGGTACGACTGCCCGAAGGTCATGAAAAAGCGGATGCGCTTGACCTCGGGGATGTTTTCGGCAAGGGACTCGATCTCCTCGTGATGCAGGAGGTACATATCCTTCTGACCGACCTGATCGAAGTTGTATTCCCGCTTGATGCTCATGGCGGGGATCTCGACCCAATGCCCGTTTTCCCAATAGGAGCCGGGCGCGGAGACCTCGCGCAGGTTGACCTCGGGGTTGAAGTTGGTGGCGAAGGCGTAGCCGTGGTCGCCGCCGTTGCAGTCCAGAATATCGATGGTGTCGATGGTATCGAATTCATGCTTTTTGGCGTACGCGCAGTAGGCCTGCGTGACGCCCGGGTCGAAGCCGCAGCCCAGCAGCGCCGTCAGGCCCGCCCGCTCGAACCTTTCGCGGTACGCCCACTGCCAGGAATAATCGAAATAGGCGGAAAAGCCCTTTTCCCGGCAGCGCTTTTCGTAGATCGCGCGCCACGCGGGGTCGTCCGTATCCTCCGGCTCGTAGTTCGCGGTATCCATATAGTTCACGCCGGTCGCAAGGCAGGCGTCCATGATCGTGAGGTCCTGATACGGCAGGGCGATGTTCATCACAAGATCGGGCTTGTAGGCGCCTATCAGGGCGATCAGCTCCTCCACCTTGTCCGCGTCCACCTTCGCGGTCTCGATCACGGTTTTGGTGGTGGGGCGCAGCTTTTCGGCAAGCGCGTCGCACTTCGATTTGGTGCGCGAGGCGATCATGATCTCGGAAAAGACCTCCGGGACCTGACAGCATTTGGAAATCGCGACGGACGCAACGCCGCCGCAGCCGATAATAAGGACTCTTGACATGGTTGACACTCCTTTATGGGTTAATCAATATCTGCGCGGCGGGTACTGCTGCGCGTAGGGGTTTCGTTGGACGGGGACGGGGCGCGGCTTTTTGACGCGCAGGACGGCGATCGAGATCAGGCAGAGGATCACGGAAAGAACGCCTGTGAGAATCACAAGCACGGTCAGCTCGGACCGGTTGACGTCGAGGCCCCAATACGCGTGAAGCGCCGGAAAATCCCCGGACGTAAAGACGTAGACCGTGCTCAGTCCGCAGCCGACGATCGCAGCGAGCAGAGAGACGATCCCGATGGGGAGCAGCCCCTTGGCGTATTTCGGCTCCACCCGCCTGCCGATCCGGTAACAGATCCCGGCGAGATAGGGCATCAGCACGAAAACGCCGTGCGTTACAACATTGGACGTGAAGCTCCTGAGGCTGAGCGAAAACAGCGCGTTTGTGAGGATCAGGATCAGCGGGACCAGCACCGTGAGCGCGGCGACCGAATACAGCACCGCCGTGCCGATGAGCTTTTTCTGCCGGATCTTTTCCAGCCGCTCCCGTTCGGCGCGGATGCGGTCGTTCGCCGCCTGCTGCGCGTCCGCCCGCTGCTGCTCCAGCTCCATCCGGCTGCGCTCGATCTGCGACACAAGGGAGGCGCGGCGCGCCTGCAGGTCCCGCTCCATCGCGTCCATGCCCGGCACAAGCGCCTGGGTATCGGGGTCGCCGTAGGTCACGGCGGTGGAACGCAGCACGGCGAGGTTTTCGAGCGCCTTTTCATAGCCCGTGACGGTGTTCACCGAGGCGAAGGACGCCTGCAGGGCGGTCCAGCTATTGCGGATCAGGCGGTTCTGAACCTGATTTTCATAGCCCAGAAGCTGCATGCGGAAGCCCTCGTCCGCGAAGCGCAGCGCCTTTTCAAAGTTGCCGTACTCGGCAAGGGGACGCTCCGCCGCCACGATCTCCTCCGCCGTGCGCGCGCGAAGCTCCGCCAGCAGCTTGCCGAAATACGCCGCCGCCGAATGGGGGTCGGCGTTCAGGGCGTTCTCGAAAAACGCGTCCGCGTCCGCGAACTGCCCGTCCTCCAGCGCCAGCGCGCCGCGCTCCAACGCCGCCCGGACCTGATCGAATTCCTCGCTCTCCGGCCCCTGCGGGCGGATCACGCGGGAAAGCGTCTCCATCAGGGTATTCAGGAAGTTGAGGTCGGATTTCTGCAGCGCCTGATAGCGCGACAGGCGTTTGGGCAGCCGCCCGACGTCGAAGTTATCGTAAACCGTGATCAGGACCTTTTCCTCGCCCCGCTCGATCATTTCGGCGAAGCGGGACCATTCGTTCTTGACCCACACGGCGTTGAAATACGCCTCCTTCGTGCCGATCACGAGCATGACCTTCGCGCTCATGAGCGCGGAATAGATCTTGGGCTCATACTCCTCCCCGATCGCCCGCTGCAGGGTCTCCTGCGCGAAGAACACCCGATAGCCCGCGCCCGTGAGCTTGTTATAGAGGTCGTGGGCGAAATAGGAGTCGGGCGTGCGGACGCCGTCCTCCTCCTTTTTATAGCTGATGAAGATATCGTAGGGCGTTTCCTGCGCGGACAGCTCCAGGCACCGGCGCATGGCGGCGTCGATCTCGGCGGCGGCCTGCTGATACAAGCTCCGCGCCAGCACGTCCGCGTGCCCGAGGGCGTTCAGATAGTCGGGGTCCTCCAGCACCGAGCGCGGGGACAGGCGGTGCAGGGTGGGGCGGAACTGCCCCGTGGCGGGGTCCTTGACGAATTCCACGCCGAATTTGCTGAGCGTGAGGCCCCAATACGCCTCCGGCTCCGTATCCGACAGCGAGATCGCGCGCTCGTATTCCCTGATCGCCCGGTCGAAGTCGCACGCCATTCTGGCGGCGTTGGCGCGGTTCAGCGTGCTTTGCAGCCGCTCGTCCTGCCCGCGCGGGAGCGTGAGCACCGTGCCGCAGTATTCGCATACGCCCGTGGCGCCGTCCGCCTGCGGCACAAGGCTGCCGCCGCACATTTTACACTGATAGGCTTCCATAGGTGAAATCCTCCCCCGTATATAGTCAGATGTGATGCATGAAGGCTTGCGCGAAAGCTTTTTTCGTTTTTCGTTTTGGCGCTTACCGGTCCAGCGCCAGCAGCAGCTCCCGAAGGGTCTTGCACGCCGCGGCGGTGGAAACGCCGGAGGGGTCCAGCATGGGCGCGAGCTCGTTGAGGTCCGCGCCGACAAGGTTCAGGTCCTTCACGGTCAATATCGCGTCCAGAAGCTGCAAAAACGTGACGCCGCCCGCCTCCGGCGTGCCCGTGCCCGGGAACACGGAGGGGTCCAGACAGTCGAGGTCGATCGTGAGATACACCGGCGCGCCGCTCGCCTTCAGCGCTGCAGCCGTCTCCCGCAGCCCGTCGAACGACAGGGGGTGAAAATCCGTGTGCGCCCTTGCGAACGCGAACTCCGCTTTCTCCCCGGAGCGGATGCAGAACTGATGGATGCGCCCGTCCCCCACGAGGTCGTGGCAGCGCCGGATGACGCAGGCGTGGGAGAGCTTTGCCCCGAGATAGTCGTCCCTGAGGTCCGCGTGCGCGTCGAAATGGATGATATGCAGGTCCGGGTATTTTTGCAGGACCGCCCGCACCGCGCCGAGGGTGACAAGGTGCTCGCCGCCGAGCAGCAGCGGGAATTTGCCGTCCGACAGGATTTCGGCGGCTCTGGCCTCAATGTCCGAAAGCGCCTGCTCCGCCGAGCCGAAGCACAGCTCCAGATCCCCGGAATCGAAGACCGCAAGGTCCTCCATGTCCTTATCCTGATAGGGGGAATAGGTCTCGATGCCGAAGCTCTCGTGCCGCATGGCGGCGGACCCGAAGCGCGCCCCGGGACGGAAGGACGTGGTGGAATCAAACGGCGCGCCGAACAGCACGACGCCCGCCGCCTCATACGGCGTATCGCAGGCGATAAAGGTCTCCACGTTCGGTCTCATCGTTCGACCTCCTCCAGCAGATTTTCCAGAAACGCGGGCAGACAGAACGCGCCCACGTGCAGCCGCGGGGTATAATATTTCGTGCGCAGGTTCAGCGCCTTCCAGCTTTCCACGTCCAGATCGTCCACCGGGTGATACTTTTTGGAGGCGAAGCCGAAGGTCCAGTACCCCGCCGCGTAGGTCGGGATGTGCGCCTGATAGACCTTTGAGATCGGGAAGGTGTTGAAGATCCGCTTGTGGCAGCGCTGCATGGCCTCCGCGTCGTGCTGATAAAACGGGCTGCCCTGCTGGTTGACCATGATGCCGTCCTCCCGCAGCGCGTTATAGCACACGCCGTAGAATTCCAGCGTAAAAAAGCCCTCGCTGGGACCGAAGGGGTCCGTGGAGTCCACGATGATCAGATCATAGGCGTCCTTGCAGCGGCGGATGAACCGCAGCGCGTTTTCGTAATGGATGTGCACGCGCGCGTCGTCCAGCCTTGCGGCGTTCTCGGGCAGGTAGGTGCGGCACGCCGTGATGACCTCCGGGTCCATCTCCACCAGATCGATGCGTTTGACCCGGTCGTAGCGGCACAGCTCCTTCACCACGCCCCCGTCCCCGGCGCCGATCACAAGAATATCCGTAATGCCGGGATGCACGCTCATGGGCACGTGGGTGATCATTTCGTCGTATATGAATTCGTCCCGCTCCGTGAGCATCACGCTGCCGTCCAGCGCCAGCACGCGCCCGAATTCCGGGGTCTCGAAAATATCGATCTGCTGAAAGTCAGACTGCTTGGAGTAAAGATGACGCCGCACCTTGATGGCGTGCTTGACGTCCGGGGTGTGAAATTCGGAAAACCAGAGCTCCATACTGCCCTCCTTATGCAAGTACGTTGACGTTGTTGATGGTGGGGTCCTCGGGACCGGTCATGGAGCAGCCCTTGAGCTTCGCGTAAGCAATATATTCCAGAATGTCCTTCGTGATGCGCTCGCCCGGGGCAAGGATCGGGATGCCCGGCGGGTAACACATGACGAACTCGCTGCACACGAGGCCCGCGCTTTCGGCAAGCGGCACGCTTTTGTGTCTGGCGTAGAACGCGTCCTGCGGACTCATCACGACCTCGGGGTCGATATACTCCTGGCTCATCAGGCCCGTGGAATCCCGCTGATACCGGCGGCGGATCTCCGCCAGGGCGCTGACCAGCCGCTCCACCTCCTGCGCCCGGTCGCCGATGGACAGGTACGCCAGAATATTGCCGATATCGCCGAACTCGATCTGGATATCGTAATCGTCCCGTAAAATATCATAGACCTCGATGCCCGCAAGCCCGATATCGCGCGTGTGGATCGAAAGCTTGGTCGTGTCGAAATCAAACACCGAGTCGCCGTTGATCAGCTCCTTGCCGAAGGCGTAGTACCCGCCGACGTCGTTGACCTCTTCCCTGGCGTAGTCCGCCATGTTCACGACCTTGCCGAAGACCTCGCGCCCCCGGAGCGCCAGATTGCGGCGCGAAATATCGAGGCTCGACATGAGGAGATAGGAGCCGGAGGTCGTCTGCGTGAGGTTGATGATCTGCCGCACGTGCCCCGCGTTCATGCCGGGGCCGACCAGCAAGAGGCTCGACTGCGTGAGGGAGCCGCCCGATTTATGCATCGACACCGCCGCCATGTCCGCGCCCGCTTCCATGGCCGAGATCGGCAGCCCCGCCCCGAAATAGAAGTGGGTGCCGTGCGCCTCGTCCGCCAGGCACTTCATGCCCGCCTCGTGCGCCATGCGCACGATACTGCGCAGGTCCGAGCAGATGCCGTAATACGTGGGGTTGTTCACCAGCACCGCGACCGCGTCCGGGTTTTCATCGATGGCCTTTTTGACCTGATCGCGCCGCATGCCGAGGGAGATACCGAGCTTCTGGTCCACCTCGGGGTTCACGTACACCGGCACCGCGCCGCACAGGACCAAAGCGTTAATGACGCTGCGGTGCACGTTGCGCGGCAGGATGATCTTATCGCCCCGCTTGCAGACCGAAAGCACCATGCTCTGCACGCTGGAGGTGGTGCCGCCCACCATTAAAAACGCGTCCGCCGCGCCGAAGGCGTCCGCCGCCAGCAGCTCCGCCTCGCGGATCACGCTCACCGGGTGGCAGAGATTATCCAGCGGCTTCATGGAATTGACGTCGATGCCCACGCACCGCTCGCCCAAAAACTTCGTCAGCTCCGGATTGCCGCGCCCGCGCTTGTGGCCCGGCACGTCGAACGGCACGACCCGGTTCTGCCGGAAGGTCTCCAGCGCCTCATAGATCGGCGCCCGGGTCTGGTCCAGAAAAATATCGTTGTTCATGCGATCACCTCAAAAAGAAAAAAGCAGGCCTGTTCTCACAGCCTGCGAAAAAATGCGGGAGGTCCGCCGCTCCGAAGGAGAAGCGCGGGGCAATGGGTGCATTCAGAGTCTATATAGTAAGATCTACTTTTACTACTCTTATTGACCGTTTCACAAGTCTGTTCAACTTATTAAAACTGAGCTTCTAACTCAATCAATAA
>CACZGD010000111.1 GCA_902780565.1 Oscillospiraceae bacterium | reverse complement strand
TACTCGTCATACGCACGGTACAGACGGGCGAAATCCAGAACGTTTTTATCCTCGATCTTATCGAGATCCCGGATCCTTGTATTGGCGTCATTCAAATACTCGCTGATCTCTTCATCGGAGAAGCTTTTTGCTGTATTGATCAGCTCTCTGGCTTCAATGGAAAGCAATTCAGAGCCGAAAACGGTCATAACGTCGCTGTCAGACCCTCTGCCGAAGCCGAACCCCTGCGGCGTATGCCCGATCTGGAGAAGACGAAGCGATTTCAGCGCAACGCGCACTTTTGCTGCGCGGACGGCGGCCTTGAGCGTATGCTTGACTTCATTTTCCTGCGGAGCGCCGAACACATACGTATACGGTCTTCCGAAGGCATGCAGCATATTCGCGGCGGAATAAGCGCCGGTCAAAGAATTCAGACGCAGGCGAGTTCCGTCGATCACCGGTTCGCGAAGGGTCCAAAGCACGACGGGACAATCAAACCGACGAAGGACCTCCGCAATATAGGCTCCGTTTGCGAATGTGACATTCTGCACGATCACAAGATCCGGATGCAGATCTTGTGTAAAGGCGTTCAGCTTGTCGATGGAGAGGAGCATTTCCTCCGGGACAACAACGTTTTCATCGATGGAACGGAGTAAAGCGATGCTCTTGTCAAACTCCTTCTGCGCGCTTTCCAGATGAAACGTCGGCACGCCGATCGGGATATAGGCAAATTGAAAAGACATAAACAGGTTCCTTTCGTATTTCAGTAATGCAGTTCTTTGTTTTCTCCGATCAGACCGGGGAATGCGCCCTGTTTCATCAGGGGCTCGCGTTCAGGGTGCGAGATGACCCATTTGTTTTTCTGCAAAAGCAGGCGGTCCTCTCCATCCTCCGCTTCGGGACGATTCTCAAGCGGCGTGTTGGTGCCGCGCGGCAGAACCACAATACCTTTGAAGCCTTCATCCCGGACTTTGCAGGGGGAAAGGTGCAGCGTCGTCTGGAACATTTCGATCGCGGTGCCCTTGGGGACGAAGAAGACCTGTTCGTCGCCGACGTGAAAACAGTTCTCCCGGATCTGCCACGTGTGACCGAGCACAAGCATGAAATCCGTGACGGCGATATTGATCTCACTGCCCTTGTGATATTCAAACCCGTTATAGGTGGAATTCCTCCCGTTGCAGTAACCGATCTGGATCGGCATTCCGCCGTACATCCGGTCCTGTATCTCCCTGTAAATCGGGAGGCTTTCCATTTCCGGAATAGACGGGAAGTAAACGTTTCCGCTCTCAGGGATCTCTGTATGCCGCTCCATATAGTCGATCAGAGACGTAAAGTCATATCCCTTTACGATGTTCCCGTACGTTTGAAAGAGCGGATCGAAAACGGAAAGGATGCGTACGTTGTTGACGCGATTCAGATGTTCAAGCATCGAGATCTCCCCTGACGACCTTATAGCTTGCGCGGAAGTCTTCCGCGCCGAGCCCGGCGGCCATTCCCTTTTCATACACGCGCTTCACGTTCTGCATGCCGGGCATGTCATACCCGACTTCATTCGCAAGACGGTCGCAGATATGGATATCCTTGTTCATGTTCGCAAAGGAGAACGCGGTCGTCCAGTTTTCATTCTTGAGGTTTTCATGCTGACCGTCCAAATAGAAGCACTGCGCGCCGCCGGCGGCGACCGCGGCATAGAAATCATCCATATCCAGCCCCATTCGGACGGCAAGGTTCAGCGTTTCGTTGACGCCGTTCTGGATCTCGCCGACAAGGGTATTGTGGCAGATCTTCATCACAAGCCCTTTGCCGTTACCGCCCATGCGGATGACTTTGCATCCCATATAAGAGAGGATCGGCTCGATCGTCGGGAACAGACTTTCGTCGCAGCCGACAAGGATCCCGAGCGTGCCGGCGATTGCGGCGGGCTTGGACTTCACGACAGGCGCGTCGGCGAAGAAGGCGCCCTTCGCTTTGACAAGCTCCGAGATCTCAACGGAAACGGAAGGATCGATCGTGCTCATATCGATGCAGATCATGCCTTCGCGGATATACGGCAGCAGCTCGTTGTAAACAGTGCGAACAATATCTGACGTGGGGACCATGGAAATGATCATATCCGCCCGTTTCGCGACTTCGACGTTATTCTCACAGGGTACTGCCCCGATCGCGGCCAGCTTTTCGACCTGCGCGCGATTTACGTCGGAGCAATATACGGTATCGTTATGTTTTTTGACAATGTTCTCGCACATGGATTCGCCCATGATGCCGAGTCCGATAAATCCGATCTTCATGTTTTATTCTCCGATCTCCGTCTTGTCCCAGGCGTTCTGGAACTTTGTCAGGCCGTAATCGGTGAAGGCGTGATAGAAGCTGTCCTTATAGACCTGCAGGCCTGCCGTGACGATGTCAGCACCAGCTCTTGCGCAGTCCACGATCTGCTTGCCGTTGCGCACGGCCGCACAGATGATCTGCGTTTTGCCGAGATAATCATAGTTTGCGTAGATATCCACGATATCCTGAATATACTGCTCGCAATCCTCGCCGCTGCTCTCCTTCCAGCCGATAAACGGGGAAACGAACAGGGAGTGGTTCTTTGCCGCGATCAGCGCCTGAGAGGCGGAGAACACAAGCGTCAGATTCGTGCGGACGCCCTCATTCTCAAGACGTCTTGCCGCTGTGATGCCGGCCTCGGTGCAGGGGATCTTGATCACGAAATTGGGAGAGATCGCGGCGATCTTTTTCCCCATCGCGACCATTTCGTCCGCGTCGTCAAGGTGCGGGTTGATCTCGACAGAGATCGGGAATTTGCCCCAGCCCTTGAGGCCCTTTTCTTCCACAAAAGCTGCAAGCTCACGGATCACGGTGAAAAAGGGCTTCCCGGAGTTCATGATGTGATTGGGATTTGTGGTGATACCGTCGATGCCGAACGTATCGTAAGCCTCACGGATCTCGTCGATCTTTGCGCTGTCAAGAAAATACTTCATTTGTTTTTTCTCCTTCCAAATCAGTTTAATTTTAATAAGATAAGTCCATCTCTGAACAAATATTGCGTAATGCTTCACTTGCGTCCGCGCGGACAAACACTGCCGGATGACCGAGCGGCGCGTCGACGGTCACATAGCCGCCGTGATATTCAACGCCGGATGCGATATGGATCCAGCGGTCCTTCGGGAGGTAAACGCGTCTTGTGACCGCGCCGGGCTTGATGACGGGCGCCACAAGGATATCCCTGCCAAGCAGGAATTCATACATTTCTTTATAAGCCTGCTTCTCATCATAGTAGAAAAACAGCGGACGGATCACGCCGACGCCCTTTTCCGCGTTATACTTCACGCAGTCTTTGATATAGGGCTTTAAGGCAACGTGGATCTTGCTGGTCTCCGCGCCGACGGCGAGAATATCAAAATCGTGATCCAACTGGACGTTCAGGTCGGGATTATTGCCCTCGTGCCCACGCATGACGGGGGTGAAGGCTGCCATTTCGCACCAGCGGAAGTAAAGCTCTTTGCTTCTGCAAAGCTTGCCGAAGGTCGTGTATCCCGCAATATCGGAATGGCTGAGACCGAAGCCGCTGCAGGTCAGCGAGAGCATGGCCGGGATCACAGACGGAAGCCCGTTATCGAGCGAGAAGTCAACGTGATTGTCTCCGTTCCACATCATGGTCGAATACTTCGGCGTTTCAGAGAACCCTGCGCGGGTGAAGAACATGATCTCCCCGAGCTTGCCGCTCTCCTCAATGGCTTCGCGGTTCAGCTTTGCCCAAAGGGCAGGCCAGGTGTTATGCACAAGGGCCGCGTCCTCACCGGAATACAGCACGCAGTCGGTCGGGAGATACTCGCCGAAATCCGCCATCCAGCCGGAAAGACCGAAATCGATCATATTTGTTTGAATGATCCCCTTCAGCCAGTCCCAAGCTTCCGGATTCGTCAGATCGACCATGGCTGCCGGGAAGGTTGTGATCGTAACGAGATAATCCTCCCCTTTGCTGTTCTTGACGCAATACCCTTTGTCGTGTGCGATTTTGTATAAGGGCTTTTCGATCGCCAGGAAGGGGTTGCAGTAGCCGAGAACGCGGATCCCCCTTGCGTTCAGTTCGCGGATCTTTTCCGGCAGACCGGGATAAAGCGCTGCGTCGTGTTCCCAGTTCCACATCAGTTGCTTCCCGAAGGCTGTAACGCGTCTGCCCTCCCAGTCCTGGATCCATACGCCGTTCACTTTTATGCCGGCGTCAAGCGCCTTCTGCACCTTTTCCATCATGATATCGGTGCCGCCCTGGATCCCGAGGATATAGCCGTCGTACACCCAGTCCGGCAGCTCGGGCTGTCTGCCGAGGAGTGCGGTGAGGTTGGAGAGCACCGCCTCAAAATCATCCCCGAAACCGAGGACAAAGGGCGCAACGGAATCCGTTTCGATCACGTGCCGGTCGGCAGCGGAAAAATCGAAGACAGCGCGCGCCGTCGTATAGGAATGAAAGAAATACTTCTCCGAGCTGAGAAAAGTCGGCTGCGCGTAATAGGTTTCGTATTTATAGAACCGCATTTTCTTGGAGGAGTTTTCATCCCCCATGGCGATCAGCCGCAGCTTTCTGGCAATGACCTCGGAATTCTGATGCTCCGCGACCCAAACGTTGAATTTCTTGCCGCGCAGATCGAACTCGCTGAAGGTCTCCCCCGCGCCGTAAACGTGTTCCGTTTCTTCCGCGGGAAGGGTGAGAAACATCCGGTTGTAAGCATCCAGCCCTTCCGGCAGGAAGGTGACGATATCGCCGTTCAGCGTGACGCGCAGCGCGCCCTCGGTGAGCCGGATCACAGCCGTCTGTTCATCGACGGTGAAATCAACAACGGAAAGCCGTACCTTGTCGCCGAGTTTATCTTTAATGCGAAAACTGCCCCTGTTCATAGAATAGGAGCAGTTGCCGACTGCAACTTCAAGCGCACAGCCGTTTTTTAAAAATCCATATACGGTCTTTTCGTTTCTGCGGATAAAAAGAGCATTGTTTTTTGTTGAAAAAGTAAGCAAGACAGATTCCTCCAAAAGGAAATGTTACCAGTTTATTATACACGCAACGCGTTTCCCTGTCAAGGAAACGCGCGCGCGAAATATTTAATCTTGTTTATTCTTTTTTATGAAAGCGCGGTTTCAATTATCTTCGCGAATTCCTCCAGCCCGACGCGGTCTTCCTCCGAAAAGCGGGACAGTAGCGGACTGTCGATATCGAGAACGCCGAAAGGCCTGCCGTCTTTCCGCAGGGGGATCACGATCTCGGAATTCGAGGCCGAATCGCACGCAATGTGCCCGGAAAACTGATGCACGTCTTCCACTCGCAGCGTCCGGTTCTCTGCGAAGGCCGTGCCGCAAACGCCTTTGCCGAGCGGGATCTGAACGCAGGCGACCTTTCCCTGAAAGGGACCGAGTACGAGCCGGTTGTTTTCAAGCAGGTAAAAGCCTGCCCAGTTGATATCCGTCAGGGTTTGAAACAATAAGGCCGAGGCGTTCGCGAGGATCGCGATTCTGTACGGGTTGTCCTCGTTCAGCGCTTGCAGCTGCGCGTTCAATAGCTTGTAATCCGTCATGTTGGCTCTCCTTCTGTTCCATTTGTAATGATAACGGTGTCGTACCACTTTTCCTGAAAGCGAACGGCGTCATATAATTCCGGTATGGTATACACCCGGTCGCAGGTTGTTGCGATCAGCTTATCTTCCACGTCGTTTCGCCTGTGCGCGACGGCGATGACCTTTGCCTCAGCATTTTTGACAGGTGTTTCCGGCCCGAGTACGTATACGTCAAGGTCTTCTCCGTCGCCGCCGAGTATTCCCGGGATATATCCGTAGTTGATCGGGTAGGTCAGAGAATACGTCTCCTTATGATGGACGTATCCCATCGGTCTGTCGATCTCAACCGGGACGATCTTCCCGAGAAAGGAGCGCGCAGATTGCAGCACCGCGAGCCGCGCCTCCGGCAAAGCCGTTGCTTTTTGTCCGGCTGTTCTGACGGTATCGTCCGTTTTTGGCATGACGTCCTCCCGAAAAGCTCAGCGTTTGCCGTGCTCCAGCCACGCGGTGTAGGCTTCGGCATAGTTGGTTTTGAAGCCTTCCACGCCGATCGTCTGCAGGGTCCGCCACCAATCCGGGTAGTCGCCGAGATTGGAGAAAACCTTGACGCCCATGTCCGCAAGACGCTTGACTTCCGCGTCGGTGAACCATTTGTCGTTCAGCCCGACTTCATAAAAACCCGCGCGCTGCACAAAAGCAAACAGAGATTCGTCCATTCTGCGCAGGTTCGCGCCGGTACGCAGCCCTGCGGGCGTGCCGTTCTCGCGCAGGACCTCCAGCATTTCCTCCAGAATATCCATGTGACCGGAGAAAACGATATAGCGATCGCAGTTCGGGGATTCTTTCAGAATGGGATAAATCGCACGGAAGGTGCCCGGCGCGCAGAGCTCGATCTCGATCACGATATCGGCGGAGACCCCGGAAAACCATGCGTCAAATTCACGGAACGTGGAAAGACGCGTTGTACGCGTATCCGTCTCCCGGAAGTATTCGCGTTCTTCCTGCGTAAACGTGCGCGCGGAGCCCTCCCCTTCCGAATACGGAACTGGCGGATGGAACGGCAGAAGGTGCCCTGCATAAGGGATCTGCGCCGCGCAGATCTCTTCGGCTGTCATGTCGGCGATCTTGGACGTAAGCTTGCCGTCCGTCATGCGCGTCATGTTATCGTCATGGACCACAATGGCGACGTTGTCCTTGGAAAGCCGAACGTCAAGCTCGATCCCTTCGCAGCCATAATCCACGGCAGCCTGAAAAGCGTCGATGGTGTTCTCCGGCGCGTGCTGCACCAGTCCTCTGTGTGCAAAACGCATCGGAAATTTTTTATTTGTTCCGGTGTTCATTTCGATCTTCCTTTCAACCTTTGAAACGTTTTGGAACCGCACTGCGTGCGTTCAACGTATATATAATACAGCTTCGCGATAAGGATTGCAAGGATAAAATGAGAATCCGAAAAAGCAGAAAAAATCTAAATGTCTGAAGAGGTTCGGCGACAGGGGTATCTTGTGTATCAGGCGCATCCGTTTCGCCCGTTTATTCATCGGTGCGCTCCGTCTCTGCTTGACGGCATCGAAGTCTATAACGGGCATACGGATGAAAAAGGAAACGCGCAGGCGCTGCACTGGGCCGAAACGCATCACATGCCCATGACCAGCGGCAGCGATACGCACACCGAAGAGGATGCGATCGCAGGCGGGATCATAACGGACACGCAGATTCGCTCCAATACGGATCTTCTGCGGACGTTACGTGCAAACGACTATACGCTGCTACGACCGTAAATCGCGACAGCCGCCGGGGCCTGGAATCTGTTGTTTATTTGAGCGCTCATTAACGTTCTTTCATCCCTTTACGATAAAAAGGAGCAGCTTCACCTTTTCAGCGTTCTCTCGTTTTCATTTCTTCATCAGCGAAGCGTCTTCATCCCTTCATTAGCCCCGCAAAAGGCGACTTCATTGAAAAAAGCACGCCGAAGCGTGCTTTTTTCATGTGTAAGACCGCGTAAAATTGTACCAAAGCATAGAAAGACCGCCTAAAAGTACACCAGCAGGGGAGCCCTGCAAACTGGTATTTGTCAACTTGTTCGGTTTTGCTGAAAAGATCATTTCAGCGGCAGCACAGCGACTTCCTCCGCATCTTCATAATCGCTGTCTTTCTCACCGTTCGGCGCAAATCCAAATGAGGCGTACAGATGCCTGGCTGCTTCATTTTCCTGATCGTATGATGTACTCCATGTGTCTTCCTCTCCATCCGGAAATGATAGAACATAGTCCAAAAGAAGGTTCAGTGCATCCCTTCCGAATCCTTTTCCTTGAAATCTGTGATCGATCATAAATCGCCAAAGATAATAGCTGTGGCGATATATTTCCGCCATACCGTTATATTCCTCGGAATGGTGTCCGATCATGGCAAATCCGACCGCTGTGTCTCCATCGTAGATACCGAAACACTGAACAAATCTGCCGCTTGCATTTACGGCATAAGCCTGAGCCATACTCACCGTGTTCGAAGCAACGTAGTCTTTCTG
>CACZGD010000110.1 GCA_902780565.1 Oscillospiraceae bacterium | reverse complement strand
AAACAAAAAACCTTGCGACAAGGTAAAATCCCTTATGTCACAAGGCTTTTCGCTGGTCCGAGTGGCGAGACTTGAACTCACGGCCTCTTGACCCCCAGCCAGAAATAAGCGGTTTTTTGCGGGTGTTTGTGGGTGTTCGTAATTGTCCGAAAACCGTTGTAAAATAAGGGCTCGCGGGCCTTTTTGGTGTTCGCGGCTGTTCGCTGTTGTTTACAGCGTTGTTGCCTCTTTTGTTGCCTCCTGAAAGGGCCGGATCAGCCGATATTCCGCACCTTTTTGGTGGCCTTTTTCTTAAGCTGCTCGGTGTAGTGGGTGTAGATCTCAAGCGTCGTTTTGATATCGTTGTGACCTGCGAGAGCCTTGACGGTCAGGATATCGACGCCCTGCTCAAACAGCATGGTGCAGTAGTTATGCCGGAGGTAGTGCATGGTGATCTCGGTATCCTCGCCGAGGGCGGACGTGATCAGATGGCGCCAGCGGTCGACGACCGGGGAATAGGTGAGTGGCTGGCCGTTGTCGTCGGAGATCAGCAGCCCGCCGGGCAGGTTGTCAACGTCGATATACTCGCGGGCCTTCTCCGGGATCGGGATCTCCCGGAAACCGGCGTCCGTCTTCGGCGTCATCTTGAGGACGGGGACGCTGTTGTTTGGGAAGGTGATCTGTTTGTTGATCACGATATGATCGCCTCTGAAATCGGCCTTGGTGAGCGCCAGCGCCTCGCCGCGGCGAAGGCCGAAGAAGAACAGCAGCGCGCCGAAGGTGCCGAAGGGATCCTCTTTGCACTGGGCGAGATAGTGCCGGCGCTCGATCGGCGTCAGGGCCCGTCTTTTCGGTTTGCGGTTTCCGGCGGTCGTGAGATCTGTGCAGGGGTTAAACGGGAGCAGCTTATTCCGGCGCGCTGTATCGAAGAGCGAAAACAGGATCTTCCGCACGGCCTTCACGGTGCTCTCGGCGTGGGTCGGAGCCATGCGGTTCAGGATCCCCTGCGCGTCGATCTCAAGCACGTCTTTTACCTGCGCGGCGCCGATCGCCGGCTTGACGTGGACCGTGTAGAGATTCTCATAATTGTTTCGGGTGTTCTCCGCGCAGCCACCTTTGTAATCGCGCAGCCAGCGCTGAAACCACTCGTCCACGGTCGTTTTGTCGCTGACGACGCCGAGCCGGAGGTTTTCGTTGTATTCCTTCAGCTTTTTGTCAAGCTCGGCCTGCGACTTGGCGCGCAGCCGTTTCCACTTCCGGTACCCGTCTTTCCGGAACTCGTTTGTCTGGACGCAGACGTAATAGAGCCCCTTTTCGTCTTTCTCATATCTGGCTTTCGGCATAAAAAAACGCCCTCCTATAAAAAAGTTGACTTTTCCACAGAACCGGCGTATAATAATTCTGCCGATCCTGATATTGCATGTTGGGTTTTGGCTTGTCCTCTCGGTGGTTCCAGCACCGGGAGGGCTTTTTTTATTCCTGGTCGTCTTTGTTGCTCTTGTTGATCTCGTCCATGTAGCCGGCGGTGATGATACCGGCGGGCAGCGCCACGATGGCGATACCGAACACGGAGGACGCCATGGTCACCAATCTTCCGATGGTCGTCACCGGGTAAATATCACCGTAGCCCATGGTGGTGAGGGAAACGGTAGCCCAGTAAAGCGCGTCGAAAAAGCTGTTGAAGGAATCCGGCTCCACGTTGATGACGATCAGCGCGGAAACGACCACGTAGGCCAGTGCCAGCGCGCCGACAGCGGTCAATGGCTCGCGGGACTTTTTGAACACGTTGGCGATGATCTTGATGCTCTTGGAATACCGTGCGAATTTCATCACGCGCAGTACACGCAAGGCCCGCAGCATCCGCAGCACCCGGAGGACCTTAAAGCCCTTATTCAGCACGGTGACGGAGGGCAGGATCGACAGCAGGTCGATCACGGCCATCACGGAAAGCCAGCGCAGCAGATAGTCAATCACGAAGATCACCACGCAGGCCTTATCCATTACGCGTAAGGGTGCGGTTTCCGTCTTAAAACCAAGCGGCACAAGACTGACAATAATGGCAGCCATCATAAACAGATCGTAGGCGGTGCTCAGCTTGTCGCCGTCCTTCGACGCTTCGATGATTTCAAAAACTCTTTTTCTCATAGTTTGTTAAGGGTGACATTGTCCGCAAGGTTCATACCCTGCTGCGATCAACTCATCACGAGTACAATGACGATCAGAACGGTTATAAGACTTTATTCTGCCGACAGAGGCGCAAGAGGGATAATGGAATTTTCCTGTATTAGTATTGACAACATAATCACGCGCCTCTTTGGTCGGCGCTTCTGTTTCCGGCTCGGTGGTGGTAGGAGCTTCGGTCGTTTCCGGCTCGGTGGTGGTAGGTGCTTCCGTCGTTTCCTCTTCGGTTGTCGTTTCCGGATCGGTGGTGGGTGCTTCCGTCGTTTCTTCTTCGGTAGCGATTTCCGTTTCAAAGATATCGGAGAGCGACTTATCTGCGACGGCGGCAGTCGTTGGCTCCTCCACTTTATCCGGGATCAGCACGTTACCGACGCCGACGAAAATAAAGGAAATCAGAAGGATAATAATGAGAAGCAGTGCGCTTTTCTCTTTAATGCCGATTACGATACCGGCGATAAACAGGATCAAGCCGACACCAACAATAATTCTTCCGACGATGCCGCGAAGCAGAACAAACAGCGTAATCACTGCCGCGAGGATCAGAATTGCAATGCCGACAGTCAGCGCCTTTTTCATCGGATCGAAGGTCTTGAAGTCTTCCCAAAAGACAAGCGCGCGCTGTTTCAGTTTATCAAATAGTACTTTGATTTTATCCATTGATATGTCCTCCAAAATCTAAAACTTCGCGCGGAGCTCGACGACGCGGCCGATGACGCGGACGGGGAGCTGCTCGACCTGCTCCGGTGTGTAGTTCAGCGGGGTAAAGGTGGGGTTGTTGCCGACCAGCATCACGCCGGCGGCGGTTTTGTAAAACTTCTTGACAGTGGCGTCGTTCCCGTTGACCATGACCACGGCCACCTGACCGTTGTCGACGGTTTCCTGTTTGCGGACGATCACGACGTCGCCCTCCTTGAAGCGGGGCTCCATGCTGTCGCCGCGGATCCGCAGGGCGAAATGATCACCAGCGCGGGCCATCTCTTCGCTGATCTCCTCATAGTCGATAATGTTTGTTGCTGCTTCGATGGGGATTCCAGCAGGAACGTCTCCGAGGACAGGGATAAGATGGCGCTGTCTTTCATTCGTCCATCCCATCAGTTCTGCAGGGGAAACCTTTAGGATTTCAGCCAGTTGAGCGAGCCGTCCCTGCCGTAATGATTTTATGTTTCCACTTTCCCAGCGCTGGACTGTAGCTTCATTGACCTCCATCTTCTTGGCAATGTCAAGCAATGTTAGGCCGAGTTCGGAACGTCTTTTCTTTATAACATCAGATAATGCCATATCGTTCACCTCGGCCTTATATTATCACATGGTTTCGCAAAATGCAAGATATTTTTAGCAGATTGCAAAAAAACTTGCGCAAAAGGTATTGACAACACAAAAAAACGATGATAATATGAACTTGCGTATAACGCAAGATTTGAAGAATGGAGGTGAAATAATGTTTCATGTCGATGTGGATAAGCTGCTCGGGAAGATCACAGAGCGGAGATTTACTCTTTCGTCGTTGTCTGATCAGATAGGAGTAAGTAGAAACACCTTGAGCTCTTACATAAAAAATCCGGAGAAAATCCCTTATGACACAATCAATAAAATAGTAGCTGTTCTGAATTTGAATCAGGAAGAATCTGTTGCTATTTTTTTTGCGTCATAACTTGCGAAAAACGCAAGTTTCAAAAGTAGAACGGAGGTGAGAAGGGTGAAAATTGCTTTAATTCTGATGGGCTGTATTGTCGGGGTTTTGGCTGCAAAATGTTTTGTTTACAAAGCCGCCATAAGACTGACGGCGGCATGGTTGGCAGAAACAGGCGTAGGAGCGCCGACAGACGAATTCAGAGAACGCTACACAAAAACCATAAAAAAAAGATTCAACCTGCCGGTTGATGAGGAGGAATGAAAATCATGCAGAAGAAGACAATCAAGGAAGTGAAAAAGGGCGAATTCTTTACCCGAAAAGAGATCGATGAACCGAACGAGCACCAGGTGTTTATCCGCGGCAGCTACGACAGGGAAACCAAAAAGTACGAGTGCCAGCGGTTCGACGACATCAACGACTTCATTTACCTGAAGGCACACACCCCGGTGTATACCGGCTTCACTTTCTGAAAGGAGGTGAGAAGGGTGCTTGATACTTTGGCTTTCTGGTGGTCGTGCGTGCTTCCGTTTTCAAAAATCGAGCTTGCTGCGGTATGGACCATTGCGGCTGCCTGTCTCGTAGCCATGAAAAAAATACAACCAGATACATTCTGGCTGTATTGTGGTTATGTGTTATTTATCTTGTTGTGTCTTACAGCGTTTGTATTTTGGTGGTCAGTTCAGGCAGTAGAAGGATAAAGCGAGAATAAGCTTTTTCTATTTCACGATCATTGATATCTTTATCTATTGCAATCATCTCATTTCGGATTTTATCAGGGACATAAGAAATGGCGGTTCCGAAACTTTCAGAGTATTCATCCATTTGCGCAGTTCCGTCAAATTTCAGGCATTTAGCTGTTTTTTGGAGATAGTTTTCTAACAGTTTTCTTTGGTAAACAACTGTTTCCTGATATTTCTCATGTTCCAACTCCATTTTACGCATCCGCCTATTATGCCAGTTGTTTATCAAAGCAGTAAGGATTGGAGAGATGATTGCGGCGCAGGCCAAGATAGCACTAACTGAAACCGTAGGATCAATTTTCCATGTGTTCATGTCATTCACCCCCTTTCGAGGGGAGTATAGCACACAAACAAAAATCAGTCAAATGGAGGTGAGAAGGAAATGATCGAGCAGTTATATATCAGCATTTCGGAGGCCTGCACGCGGTACGGAATCGGCAGGACAACGCTGTATCAGCTGTTCCAGATGGACGGCTGCCCGCCGGCGCTGAAGCTCGGCGGAAAAACGCTGCTGAAGGTCAAGGACTTTGACGCGTTCTTCGCGGCCCAGCTGGAACCGGCTGTCGTCACGCAGAACAAAACAAAACAAAAAAACGCCGCCGCGGGATGAGGGCCCCAGTCGGCGGCAAGCCAAAAATGGTTTGACATTATTCTATCACAACAGAAAGGAAAAAGCAATGGAAACTTTTGTAATTATACTCTATATCGCTTTTATGCTTGTTTTTCTTGGGGTGCCGGCGGCGATCGTGCTGATGGACAAGTTCAGCGACCGGGCGCATGCCTGGATGCATCGTCGGATCCGCAAGGTCCGCCGTGACCTCGCCGCCTGGCTGCTTGCCCCGGAAGGCCTCACCGTGCAGCCCATGACCGAAACCGAAACGGCGCTGGCGCCGCTGAAGGTGAAGGCCGCCGACGACGAGCTGCTGGAGATCATCGGGAGGTGGAGCGCGTGAAATTCACATACACATTCGACCAGCTCCGCGATATCGAAGAAAACCAGCACCTACGGTACATGAATTATAAGTGGTCTGTCGAGAATTTCGGACCGATCGACCAGAGCCGCTACTTTACCGCGGACTATGGTGTGATCGAGGCTGGCAGCGAAAAAGCCGCCTGTGAAAAGCTGTATCACATGTACAACAGCGACGCCATACCGGCCGGTTATACAGGGCGCTGCATGTCTGTCAGCGATATCGTAAACCTGTGGGACTACGACAACGAAGAAGCGCCAAAAACGTCATGGTATTGTGACAGTATCGGTTTTGTGAAGTTGGAGGAACAGGAGGAGAAAGACAATGAAAGGCGTTGACAGATACTACGACGACTATAATCCGGGGCCTTACGCCGCTGCCGGGATCTATGACACGAACAATTTCCGCGAGAATCTGAAAGAGCTGCTGCGGCTGAAAAATCTGACGCAGGAAGAGGCAGCGGAGAAATGTATTATTCCGCTGGCCAAAATCAGCCAATGGGCGACCGGAGTAAGTTTGCCCGATCTGCCAGACTTTGTGCAACTTTGTTCGGGGCTTCAGATCGAGCCCAACTGGCTGCTGGCGAAACACGAACCAATCAGACGAGGGAGGAAAGCCAGATGAAAAAGAAAGAACAACTGCGGCGGGAACTGAATACCGCGGAACGGGAGATCGTCCGGCTGCAGAACGCGGCCAACCGTCTGGAAACTGAAAACGAGCTGCTGCGGGGTAATCTTTCCGCCATGAATCAGGAAAAGGAGGCGGCGCTGGCTTCGCTTCAGCGTTCCCAAAAGACGGAAGCATCTGCCCGGGCTCTGGTGGACAAGCTGCTGTATATCAACGACGTGCTGTGCGCTGACCTGCAGGCCTGCGACCGCTGCATCGACACGGTGCGCATGGGGCTGGAGCAGAACAGCGACAGGGCGGCGCTGCTGAACCGGATCACCGGCCCGCTGGTATGAAATACTACTATAACGGCAAGCTGCTGTTTGTGGATATGATCACGCCGTACCGATTCGCCGTCGTGGAGGGCGATCGGGTGATCAGCACTCAGCAGTCGCTGAGCGACGCGGAGATCGTAGCCGAACGCCAACGTAAGGGCCGCAGGGAGTTCATCCGGCGGCTGGAGGGCGCGCTGGATCTGGACGAAGTGACGCGGATGCAGAATTCTGACGGCAGACTGTTCCGGACCATCCGGGAGGACTACCCGACGCCCAGCCTGATTCACGCGGCGATCAGGCGCCAGCGGCAGACGCTGGCCAGCATCCGGGTGGAGCCGTTGGAGGTCGTCGAATGAAAGAGTATAACGTCTGCGAGGCAACGTGCGGGTGCCCCTTCGGAAAAAAAGACGGCAAGCCGCAGGTCTGCTATGCAGCAGAAGTGTGTTCCGGTTTTACCGGGAAAGAAAAGATCAAAAAGGAGAGAAAAAATGAAACGCAAACTCAACCTGAAAGAATGGGAAGGCAGTGACGCCGAGCTGCTGGACGTGATGGATCAGACCATCGCCCGGTTTCAAATCGCGCTGGCGGAGGACGGGATCTCGTTCGCCGATGAGCGGGACGTGCGGCGGCTGTTCCTGGAGGCGTTCAGCCGTCACGATATCCAGGAGCGGATTTTGATCACCGCCGAGGACTTGCTGGCGGAGGACCGTGACGCCGCGATGGCCGGAGGAAGAAAATGAGCGAGATCACAATCAACAACTATTCCGCCATCCCGGACGCCTTCGCCGCGCGGATCGTCTATCTGATTTTGCAAGGCTCCAGCCCGGCGACTATCTGCAGGATAGCGGATCTCACCAAGGTGGACGTGGGCGTCAGAACCGACGACGCCACGGGGAAAAAGACATTTACGGTCACGGACAGAGACTGATAATCGCAAACGATTGGGAATATCAATCGAAACCGCATTGCAGCCGGCGCGGTGCGCCGTGCTGCCATCATAAAAACGGAGGAAAACATGAGTTATAAAGAATTGGCACAAATCATCGAATTTCAGCGGCTCAGGAAAGAGGACAAGCCAGAATGGACCGTCGGCGAGCAGCTGTTGGATATGGCCCGTCAGCAGCCGGAGCTCGCGGAGCTGCTGGTGCAGGACCTCGAAGTGCCGGAAATGAAACTGACCGCGGCGGCGGCGAAAATCAAGGAATACGCCGACGAGAAACACAAAAAGAGCGGCGGGAAATGCGTCTGCGTGACGCCGACGGAGGCGGAAATGGTCCTCCGGGGATTCTATCACCTGCCGGAGGCGGACGCCGCGACAGACAGCAGGCCGCCGGCGGGATCCGCGGCACCGATGGTCGACCTGGCCGATTTCCTGTAAGGAGGCAAGGTCATGACGAAGGAAGAACGCGAGAAGGAGATCGAGCGGGTCATGGAGCTGCTGCCGCAGCAGCCGGACAATCCGAAAGCCGCGATCCGGCAGATGGAGGAACGGGGCCTGCTGAATGGCGACGTGATCGTCTACAAATGCGATATGTTTTACGACCCGTTGCAGGACCGGCGCCGGCAGGGCGTCATCTGTCACTGCTCCGCCTGCGGGGACAGTTGGTGGACGGAAAAGATCTCCGCGGGACCGACGACCGGGTGTTCCCGGTCCCTGCACAGCGTCGGTTTTGAAAACTTCGACGGGGCTGTCTGGCACGGAAACGATACCATGTGCCCGCAGTGCGGCGCGGAGGTCAAGGCGCGGCACGTCTCCACCTTCGGCGCTGCTGCTGAAACTTACATCGACGGCGATCACTGCCTTACCGTTCACGAAGCGGGAGGCCATCTGGCCGTGCTTGATTGGTACGTGGAGAAGAAGGTGGACAAAACCGGCGGGATCCATCATCATATCCACGGCTACGAGGGCGCCGTTGTCATCGACAGGACGTTTTACCGGGTGAGCGGGCACAGCCGGGCCATGGGAGGCGGTGACGTCTGGTTTAAATGGACGCGGCGAAAGGGACGGGTATATGACATGACGGCGGTTTGCAAGAGTTGTCAGCTGATCCCATTCGCGGACGAGCTGGTGGCGCGGACAGATGCGGACAAGAGCGGCTTTGAGGATTACTGCAGATCCGTCAATGATTCTGACGGATTTCTGCCGTGCAGTTATCTGCAGCTGTGGTGCCGGTTCCCGCAGGCGGAAAACCTCGTCAGAACGGGGAACGCCCGTTTCGTCACAGGGCTGATCGTGGCGTCGCAGGTGAGAGACGGTAGCTACTGGACGAGCTACGAATACTTTTCACCAAACAACACCAGAACCTACGCCGATTGGAAGAAGACGAAGCCCCACGAGATCCTGCACCTGGAAAAGGACGAATACCGGATGCTGACGGGCCGGGCCTTTGAGACAATCAACTATTATCTTTCCATCAAAGACGATTACGGCGTCCGCTTGACGCCGGATCTGCTGGAAAAGGCGGAGCGGATCGGCGTGATGAAGTGCCGGGAGATCACGAAGGACAAAAAGCACTACGGGCGGACTGTCTCGCCTGTGCGGGTGATCAATTACGTTTTCCGGCAGAAGATGGCAGTGGCGGGCACGACGCTCACATTCTATCCCAGCGACCTGCTGGATCACTGGCGCATGCTGAAGGATTACTACGGCGAGGTGCCGGTCTCCATGATGTTTCCGGCGGATTTCTGGCGGCATCATGAGTGGCTCACACAGCTGATCGCCGACAGGGTAAACAAAGAGCTGAACGAGAAGATCCAGCGGGTCACGGAACAGGCGCGGCGCTACGCGTGGGAGGACGCCGAAACAGGGCTGCTGATCACGCCCGCCCGCTGCGCGGAGGATCTGAAAGCGGAAGGGGCGGCGCTCGATCATTGCGTCGCAACTTATGCAAAACGAGTAGCCCGAGGCGAGACGACGATTTTCTTCATCCGTCGGATCGACGCGCCGGACGTGCCGTTCTTTACGCTGGAATACAAAAACGACAAGGTGATCCAGAACCGCGGCTATAAAAACAGTGGCCGCACCGAGCAGGTGCAAACATTTGAAACGCGCTGGCTGGCGCACATTGAAGAACTGAAAAAGGAGGAAAACAGAAGTGGACAATCAGATGCAGACGGTAAACGCGGCGACGCCGCAGCGTGAGATCGGCGTCGTGACCGCCGAGGTCCGGGAACTGAAACGACAGGCCCAGACCATGGCGCTGACCTACGCCATCGAGATCGGCCGGCGGCTGGCCGAGGCAAAGGCCATCCTTCCCCACGGCGCATGGGGCGAATGGCTGGAAAAAGAGGTGGAGTTTTCTCAATCCACCGCCGGAAACTACATGAAGCTGTTTGAGGCCTACGGGAATCAGCAGATGAGTCTTTTCGGGATTTTCGGAAATTCCCAAACGATTGCGAATTTGGATTATACCAAGGCCCTGAAGCTGCTGGCGGTGCCGGAGGAGGAGCGGGAGGCGTTCGCCGAGGAGGTGGACGCCGGCAATCTCTCCGTCAGGGAGCTGGAGGCCGCCATCCGGGAACGCAACGAGGCCCGGGCGCTGGCAGAAGAACAGCGCCGGCGGGCCGACGAATATGAGGCAGCGCTGGACGATGCCGAGGCTGCCAGGGATAAGGCCATGGAGCTGGCCGCCCGGGCGGAGGAGCTGCAGGACAGGGCCGAGGAAGCAGAAGCGCAGCTTGCCAGCGTGACGGCGGATCTGGAGAAAACCGCCGCGAAGCTCAACAACGCGCTGGAGAATCCGAAGATCCCGGACGGGGAACGGCTGAAAATCGAAAAGGCCGCCAGGCAGCAGGGCGAGGCCGCCGGTCAGAAGAAGCTGGAAGAGGCCCAGAGAAAGGCGCAGCGGGATGCCGAAGCCGCCGCGAAGAAGGCCGCCGAGGAGCTGGAAGCCGCCCGGAAGCAGGCCGCTGACGCCGCAGCTGCCCAGCGCGCCGC
>CACZGD010000109.1 GCA_902780565.1 Oscillospiraceae bacterium | reverse complement strand
CCGCGCGGCGGCGAACTTCGTTTCGTCGATGTCGCACACGGCGGTAATGTCGATCTCGGGGGTCAGGCCCTTGGCACAGTAGTTGATGTGGGATCGGCCCATGTTGCCGACGCCGATGATGACTAAACGAACCTTATCCATAAGTTTCTCCTTTTTTCTTTATGATCCGGATGTGCTCCGTTATTTTTTTTATTCCGCCGACGCCGCAAGCGCCTGCATATACGCCCAGCTCTCTTCGGTCGCCTTGAACGCGTCGCCGTCGGTCCAGCCGTCGTCCTGCTCGTAGACGATAAAGGGGATCTCCGTTTCGCGCGCCGCGCGGTAAAGCGCCGGCAGATCCACCACGCCCTGCCCGAGGGAGACGAAGCGCCTGCCGGGTCTGCCGTTTTCGGGCGTCTCCGTGGGCACGTAATCCTTGAAGTGCAGCACCTTCACGCGGCCCTGCAGGCGGCGCAGCCATTGAACCGGGTCCTGCCCCGCGTAGTGCATCCACATCACGTCCGGAATGAACTTCACGGCAGCGGGGTCGGTCTCTTCGACCAGCACGTCGTAAAAGCTGCGCCCGTCGCCGTCCGGCAGCGGCGCGAACTCAAAGTCGTGGTTGTGGTAGTGGAAGGTCATGCCGTTCGCCGCAAGCTTTCCGGCGATCCGGTTGATCTCGGCGGCGAACGCCTGCGCGTGGGCAAGCGTGTCCCGCCGGTCCTCCGGGGACCAGCCGAGCCCCAGCGCGTCGCAGCCGATGATTTTGTGCTCCGCGATCATGCGGTCCGTCTCGTTTTCGATCAGGTCCAGTCCCTTGTGCGTCACGCACACGGCCATGCCGTGCCTGTCCAGGATCTCGCGCTGCGTTTCGGCGGGGAAGTCCCCGATCGCGGAGATCTGCACGTCCTTTACGCCCATGGCGGCAAGCCTTGCCAGCGTTTTGTCAAAATCCTCCGGCGTTTTGCAGCAGTCCCGCAGGGTGTAAAGCTGAATCCCGAGCTTTGGCTTGAACATCTGTATCCGTTCTCCTTTCCGCCTGACGGCGATGAAAATGCCGACCGCAGGTCCCGCATTTTCTTTTTCCTATTTTTGTTTCCCCGATTCCCGCGCCCCGCCGCGCCCGGCGCGGCTGCCGGCGCACGAAAAAAGTCCGGGCGCTCAGTCCCAGACGAAATCGGAGAAGGTCCAGCGGTTGATGATGGTGCCGTGGGCCTTGATGAAATTGGTTTTGAACAGGATGAGATCCATGTCGAGATCCACGTCCACGCCCACCACGCTTTTCTGCGTGAGGGAGAGGAGCCGCCCGGTCTGGGCGTCCGCCTCGCAGACAATCTCGTTGCCGGTATAATTGAAATCGTATTTATAACTGTCCTTGTCCAGCACCACGAAATACTCCGCGATACCGTTTGCGATGTTCTCGCGGGAGATGGGCGTCATGATTTTGGAAAAGTCGCCCTTGCCGGGCTCCGCGTTCTTCACGTCCTCCAGCGTGATGATCAGCTTCTGGGTCTTGCCGTCGGTATAGGCGGCGGCGGTTTTCACGATATTGTAGTTCGTCAGCGTGCAGCCCTCGTTCTCGCCGTAGGCGGGGAATTTGGCGCGGACCTCCAGATCGCTGTGGGGCTTGACCGTGACGTTGCCGTCCGCGTCGCCCGCAGACTTGATGATCTCGGTCGCCACGAGCTGCAGGATGCGGTTCGCAAGCTGAATGCTGCCCTTGCCCGCGGTCACGTCCTGCGTGATCATCTCCTGCTTGCGGGTGAACCCGGGGCAGCGGAGCTTCACGTCGTCCAGCAGGGACTTATACATCTCCATCACGCCCTCCTTGTTCAGGGGCATGGGCACAAAGGCGTCCAGCTCCGTCACGCCGGTCCCGGCCAGCGGGTCCTTGGTCGTGGGCTCCTCGGTCGTGGGCTCCGGCAGAGTGACCTCTACCGGCGGCGCCTGACTGACGTCGGATTCGGTTTCGGCCTCCGTCTCGCTGACGGCTTCCGGTCCGGTCGTCTTTTCCTCCGGCATCCAGCTGCCGCAGGCGGAAAACGACGCCGTGAGCAGCGCGAACGCCAACAGAACGCTGAGCAGTTGTTTGATGCGCATAACGGGCCCCTCCTTCATGAAAATCGAATGCGCCGGTCGGTGAAGCGCGCGGTCCTTACTGCCGCACGCCCTTTTCGCCGTCGCGGTAATAATTAGTATGGGTGATGGGGTGGGAAGTATTCGCCCAGATCTCATCCGCCACGGGCGCCCAGGCGTAGGCGAATTCGTCGCACTTGCCGCACAGGGTCTCCACGTCCTCGTGGTGGATCAGGTCGCTGCTCTTCGCGCCGGTCTCCCGGATGATTGCGCGCAGCTTGTCGGGATTCTCCAGCATGGGGCAGGGGCGCAGGTGATTGTCGTTGAACGGCTGCCCTCTGTGATACGCCATGAACAGGGGGCTCTGCAGGGCCTCCAGCAGCGTGTGGGTGCGGATGTTCGCGTCCGAATAATGGATGAACACGCAGGGCTCCATGTCGCCCGCGGAATTGATGTGGAAATAGTTCCTGCCGCCCGCGATGCAGCCGCCCACGTATTCGCCGTCGTCCTGGAAGTCGATGACCATCAGGGGCTTGCCGGTGGCGGAATTGCGCATCTTGCGCAGCCAGAAATACATGGTCTTGCGCTGGGTGGGCGTGGGGATCAGCTCTTTGTCCGCGCCGTGGCCCACGGGCATATAGTTGAAATACCAGGCGTATTTCACGCCCGCGTCGATCATGGTCTGCACGAATTCGTCCGAAATGACGTAATCGAAGTTCTTGCGGGTGTAGCACACCGAAATGCCGTACAGGCAGCGGTGCTTCTTCAGCAGGGCGATCGCGCGCATGGTGTTCTGATACGCGCCCGCCCCGCGGCGGAAGTCGTTGGATTCCTCGGTCCCTTCAATGGACAGGGCGAACGCGAGGTTGCCGACCTTTTTGACCTCCTCGCAGAAGTCGTCGTCGATCAGCGTGCCGTTGGTATAGGACATGAACGCGCAGTCCGGGTTGTTGCGGCACAGCTCCAGAATATCCTTCTTGCGGATCAGCGGCTCGCCGCCCGTGAGCATGAAGAAATGGGTCCCGAGGCTCTTTGCCTGGCTCACGATGCTTTGCATCTCGAAGTTCGACAGGTTGGAGCGATAGCCGTATTCCGCCGCCCAGCAGCCCTTGCACTTCAGGTTGCAGGCGGAGGTGGGGTCGAACAGGATGATCCACGGAATATTGCAATGGTATTTGACGCGGTTGGCGCGTACCTCCTTCGTGCCGAAGTAGCCGCCCTCCACGCCGAGCGAAAGCAGAAAACGCTTCACGATCCCGCGGTCCACGTCGCTGAGAATGCTTTTCGCAAGCTGCGTATAGATATTGTTCGGGTCCGCGGCGCCCTTGCGCATCTTCTCGAAATTCTCCTTCGGGAACACGTTGTCGCCGAAGATCCGGTGCGCCCCGTCAAGCAGCTTGACAAGGTTCTGCTCCGGGTTCTTATCCACATATTGAAAGATGCGGTCCAGCGCGAGGTCCGCGGCGGCAACGACCGCTTTCTTCTTCAAAGACATGGGTTTCATCCTCCATAAAGGTGCATTCGCATTCAGTATATCAGTATAGCACCTTTTTCTCATTCTTGCAAGTGCTTTCCCGCGATTTCGGGAAAGGAACTGCCGGTTTAAGCGCAGTTTATCCTATTTTTTGCCCGATTTGAAGGGATTGTCATTTTTATACTTGTTTCTGTCAATTTTGTATGGTAGAATATTTGCGGTTTTGTGCTACAATGTTCCCCGAAGCATTTGAGAATACAGGAGAAACGATATTCATGAAGCAACGTGTTTTCCGCGCGCTTGCCGCGCTGCTTGCCATCCTGCTGCCGCTGGTTGCCGCGGCGCCCGTTTTCGCGGCGGACCCGCCTGCGGCCGCGCCCGCCGATCTTGCCGACCCCGCCGGGGGCGTGGTGGGGATCGCCGCGCGCGGGGTGTGGACCGCCTATCCAGAAAACTCCCTCGAGGGGCTCCTCGCGGTGAAGGAGACGGGGCTTACGTACGTGCTGGCGGACGTTTCCCGCACGGCGGACGGCGCTTTGGTGCTGCTGGCGGCGGACGGCGCGAAGCGGATGCTCGGCGCGGGGGAAGAGGCCGTTTCGTCCCTGACGAAGGATGAGGTCCTTTCCCTGCCCATGAAAAACCGCCTCGGCGGCGCCGCCAACGGCGCGACCGAATACCGTGCCGCAACGCTGGAAGCCGCCCTGCCCGCCCTGACCGGCGCGGGCCTGACCCCGGTGCTGCAGTTCGACGTTTCCATCGCCGCCGACGTGCTGGCGGCGACCGAAGACACGTCCGCCGTGCTGTTCCCGACCGGCAGGGAGAAGGACGTAAAGGCGTTCGCGCAGCAGACCGCCGCCGCCCGCCCGGTGCTGACGGCCATCCGCTCCAACGTCATTTTCACCGTGACCTCGTTTACGGACGACATGAAGGCCGCCGGGGCGCTCGGCGTGAACCTGAAGACCACGAACCGCTACGGCGTGAATTTCTACCGCTCCACGCTGAAGCGCTTCGATACCCTGCGCGCGGTCGCCGACTGCACGGACCGCGAGACCGCCGGCTGGCGCGACGATACCGTGAAGTGGTGGGACGATCTCATCTCCCGGGGCTACAGCGTGATCATCACGGACGATCCCGCCGCGTTCGGCGCCTATCTCACGGACGCCGACGCCGCGCGCGCCCGCCTCGAGACGCTGTATACCTACGCCACGAAGGAGGCAAAGCTCCCCGCGTTCAACGGCGAGATCCTCAACGATTACGAAAAGGCCTATCACGACGGCGTGAACGGCGCGAAGGCGCTGCTGGACGACGCGTCCGCCTCCCTGCAGGACCTGCGCGACGCTTACACCGCGCTGAACACCGCCCTCAAGACCATCGAGCTCAACTACGAGGCCATCGAATCCGGCGCCGCCGGAAAGACCGTCACCCTGCCGCGCATCCTGCTGTGCGTCGCCTTCGCCGCCGCCGTGGTCGTCGTGCAGATCTATTTCTTTAAGAGAAGGAAAAAATAATTCCGGAAAGGAGCCCCCGCCATGACGACCCTGTATCTCATCCTGTTCTGCGCCGTGTTCGTCGGCGTGAACGCTTTGAACCCCGTCTACGTCAAGGCGCAGCGAAACGGCGCCTGCCCGAAGAGCCTGCTGCTGAAAATGCTGTGCGCCACGGGCTATCTCGTCACCTGCGTGCTGGCGATGCTGATCGGGAACAACTTCACGAAATTCTCGTGGCTGATCCTGCTGGCGTTGGGCCTGAGCTGGATCGGGGACCTGTTCCTGCACCTGTGGCAGCACAAGATCTTCCACGGGATCGGCTTTCTGGGCTTCCTGTCCGCCCACTTCATTTTCATCTGGGCGTACCTGACCGAGATCAAGGCGCTCTCCCCGGACCGCGCGTTCTTCTCCGTGCCGGAGGTCGCCGCCGTGGTCCTGTTCTGCGTCGGCTTCATCCTGTTCTCGATCAGGATCGGCACGAACCTCAAAAGCGTGCTGGTCGTGCCGGTGCTGATCTACGCCGCCGTCATCACCACCATGCTGTGCAAGGCTTCTGTCATGGGCGTGCTGTACGCAAAAGCCGGGCTGCCCCACGGGGTGTTCGCCGCCGTCGTCGCCATCGCGGGCGCGGCGCTGTTCGTGGCGTCCGATTTCTCCATCGCCATCCTGATGTTCAATGAAAAGCATAAAAAGAACTATCCGCTCAAGATGTTCAACATGGTCACCTATTTCCTCGCGGTGCTGCTGCTCTCCGCCCTGCCCATGCTCGTCGCGGCGTGAGACGAAAAGGGGGCGGCGCAAAGTTGTCAAGTAGAAAAGTCGCCAAATTTCACACAAGATATTGTGCAAATACGATAATTTGAAAAATTTTCGATCAACATATTGATTTCCGGGAATCCGTGTGCTATAGTATATAGCACGCGGATTTCTTCCGCCTTTTTTTCGGAAACAACGAAGATATATAACAAAAAAATGAAAAGGAGAACCGATTATGTACCAGGTCATGAAGCGGGACGGCAAGCTCGCGGAATTCGATATCAACAAGATCGCGGACGCCATTGCCAAGGCGTTCGAGGCCCAGAATAAGCCCTATAACCGGTCCACGGTGGATTTCATCGCGCTGCGCGTGACCGCCGATTTCGAGGACAAGATCCACGACGACGTGATCGACGTGGAGGCGATCCAGGACTCCGTGGAGCACGTGCTGGGCGAGGCCGGCTACGCGGACGTGGCGAAGGCCTATATCCTGTACCGCAAGAACCGTGAAAAGATCCGCAATATGCGCTCCACCATCCTCGACTATAAGGAGATCGTGGATAACTACGTCAAGGTCACGGACTGGCGCGTGAAGGAGAACTCCACCGTCACCTATTCCGTCGGCGGCCTGATCCTCTCGAACTCCGGCGCCATCACCGCGAACTACTGGCTCAGCGAGATCTATGACGAGGAGATCGCGAAGGCGCACAAGAACGCGGATATCCATCTGCACGACCTGTCCATGCTCACCGGCTACTGCGCGGGCTGGTCCCTGCGCCAGCTCATCGAGGAGGGTCTCGGCGGCGTGGTCGGCAAAATCACCTCCGCCCCCGCCAAGCACCTGGCCACGCTTTGCAACCACAAAATCACCTCCGCCCCCGCCAAGCACCTGGCCACGCTTTGCAACCAGATGGTCAACTTCCTCGGCATCATGCAGAACGAGTGGGCGGGCGCGCAGGCGTTCTCCTCCTTCGATACCTATCTCGCGCCCTTCGTGAAGACCGATAACCTCAGCTACGACGAGGTCAAGAAGTGCATCGAGTCCTTCATCTACGGCGTGAACACGCCCTCCCGCTGGGGCACGCAGGCGCCGTTCTCCAACATCACGCTGGACTGGACCTGCCCGGACGACCTTGCCGTCAAGCCCGCCATCGTGGGCGGCAAGCCGCAGGACTTCACCTACGGCGACTGCAAGAAGGAAATGGACATGGTGAACAAGGCGTTCATCGAGACCATGATCGAGGGCGACGCGAACGGCCGCGGCTTCCAGTATCCGATCCCCACCTATTCCATCACCCGCGACTTCGACTGGAGCGAGACCGAGAACAACCGCCTGCTGTTTGAAATGACCGCGAAATACGGCACGCCCTATTTCTCGAACTACGTCAACTCCGACATGGAGCCCTCGGACGTGCGCTCCATGTGCTGCCGTCTGCGTCTGGACCTCAGAGAGCTGCGGAAAAAGAGCGGCGGCTTCTTCGGCTCCGGCGAATCCACCGGCTCCATCGGCGTCGTGACCATCAACATGCCCCGCATCGCCTATCTGAGCGAAAACGAGGCGGAATTCATGAAGCGCCTCGATAAAATGATGGATATCTCCGCCCGCTCCCTCAAGGTTAAGCGCACTGTGATCACCAAGCTCCTGGAGGAGGGCCTGTATCCCTACACCAAGCGCTATCTCGGCACCTTCGACAACCATTTCTCCACCATCGGCCTTGTCGGCATGAACGAAGCCGGTCTGAACGCGAAGTGGATCGGCAAGGATATGACCCATAAGGAGACGCAGGAATTCACCAAGCGCGTGCTCAACCACATGCGCGAGCGCCTGTCCGACTATCAGGAGCAGTACGGCGACCTGTATAACCTCGAGGCGACCCCGGCGGAATCCACCTCCTACCGTCTTGCGAAGCACGACGTGGCGCGCTATCCCGACATCAAGACCGCCGCGGGCGACTGCGGCACCCCCTATTACACGAACTCCAGCCATCTGCCCGTGGGCTACACGGAGGATATCTTCACCGCCCTCGACGTGCAGGACGAGCTGCAGACGCTGTATACCTCCGGCACCGTGTTCCACGCCTTCCTCGGCGAAAAGCTCTCCGACTGGAAAAGCGCCGCCACGCTGGTCAAAAAGATCTCCGATAACTACCGCCTGCCCTATTACACCCTGTCCCCGACCTATTCGGTGTGCCGTCAGCACGGCTACATCGCGGGCGAGCAGTATAAGTGCCCCAAGTGCGGCGGCGTGACCGAGGTCTACTCCCGCATCACGGGCTACTACCGCCCGGTCCAGAACTGGAACGACGGCAAGGCGCAGGAATTCAAGGACAGAAAGGTCTATAACATCGGCACGTCCAAGCTGACCCACACGGGCCCCATGGACTGCTGCGGCGCGGAACCGCTGTTCGAGGTCTATCCCGACGCCTCCGCCGAGGCGCCCGCCGCCGAAAAGACCCCCGCCGCGATCCTGTACGCGACCGAGACCTGCCCGAACTGCAAGCTCGCCGCCGCGTGGCTCGAAAAGGCGAACGTCCCGTTCGAGAAGCGCTTCGTCTCCGAGCATAAGGACGAGGCGACCGCCCTCGGCCTCAAGCAGGCGCCCTCCCTCGTGGTGGAGGAAGCGGGCGACACCAAGGTCTACGCCGGCGTCGCCGCCGTGAAGGCGTATATCGATTCGCTGAAATAAAACCTTTTGTAAAATAAGGACGTCCGCGCGGGCGTCCTTTTTTATATTTTGATGTTGAAATATGCGTGCCGTTTATGCTACAATATCTTAAAATAGGACTATCAGGTCCTTGAAAGGGGATACAGCCGCGATGTTTGAACAGATCACAACGAAGGGGACGGTTTTCACGGACCCGCACGGCAGGACGCGGATCTTCAACGGCGTCAACTACGTATTCAAGGGCGAGAAGCCGGATGCGGACGGGATCGTCCATTATCATCACCCGCTGACAGAAGAGAACCTGTGGGACCTCCGGCAAAAGGGCGTCAATATCCTGCGCCTCGGCATGACGTGGGCGGGGATCGAGCCCGAAATGGGGAAGTATAACCGCGTCTATCTGGACGAGGTGCGGCAGGTGATCGACGCCGCCGCGAGGGAGGGGATCTACGTCTTCCTCGACTGGCATCAGGACCTCTATTCCGGCTTCGGGCTCGGCGTGGGGGACGGCGCCCCCGCGTGGGCGTGCCTGACGAAAAAGAAAATGAAAAAGCCCCGCTTCATCTGGGCGGAGGGCTATTTCTTCGGCGGCGCGGTGTTCGAGTGCTTCGACGCGTTCTGGCACAACCGGGACCTCGCCGGGCGCGGCGTGCAGGACCGCTTCTGCGATATGCTCGCCTTTACCGTAAAGTACCTCTCCGGGGCGGAGAATATCATGGGCTACGACGTGCTCAACGAGCCCTATCCCGGCAGCGAGGGCGGCAAGGTCTTCCGCAAGCTTGTCAGAAGCGGCGTGTCCACGCTCCTGAAGCTCCCGACGAAGGAAAAGCTCACCCGTCTGCAGCAACTGAAGGATAAACGGATCATGGACGCGCTGGGCGTGCTGGACGACCCCGCCGTCTACCACGGGATCGTCGACCCCGCGAGGCGGCGCATCAACGCCTTCGATATCGGCGTGTATTACGATTTTCTGTGCCGCGCCGGGCAGGCGATCCGCGGCGTCACGGACAAGGGCGTGCTGTTTTTTGAGAATTCCTATTACGGGAATCTCGGCATCCCCTGCGCGGTGCCGCGCCCCGTCTATGCGGACGGCGCAACCGAACCGAACCTCGCCTTCGCGCCGCACGGCTACGACCTGACGGTGGACACGCCCCTCACCAACACCGCCAGCACCCACCGGGTGGATTTCATCTTCAACGAGCACGCCGACAAGCAGCGCCGCATGGGGCTGCCCGTGCTGGTCGGCGAGTGGGGCGGCATGGTCGCGGGCGGCGACGCCTATCCCGCGCTCGAGCACCTGATCGCCAAATTCGACGGCAACGGCTGGTCCCAGACCTATTGGCATTATTCGCGCGAGATCGCGGACAGCCGCATTTTCGAGATCCTGAACCGTCCCCATCCCCGCGCGGTCGCGGGGCGGGACCTCGCCTACGGCTATGACCGCGTGAAAAACGTGTTCACGCTGACCTACACGGGCGAACCGGCCGACGCGCCGACGGAGATCTATCTCCCGGCAAAGCCCGCCGCGGTGTCCGCGCCGGACGGCTGGGCGCTGACGGACGCGGACGGCTGCTTCCTGCTCACCGTGCCCGCCGTGCCGGGCGACGTGAAGGTGGAGGTTGCGTTATGACTCTGTTTCTGAAATTTCTGGAGCCGGTGCTGCTGGCGCTCGGCATTTTTCTCAGCGTCGTCTCCGTGATCCTCACGGTGCACGACAAAAAGATCTCCAAGGTGGATTCCCGCCGCCGCGTGCCCGAAAAGCAACTGATCCTGACCGCGCTGTTCGGCTTCGCGCTGCCGGAATACATCACCATGAAGATCATCCGGCATAAAACGAAGCACGTCAAATTCATGGCGGGGCTGCCCGCGATCATGGTCCTGCATCTGCTCATCATGGCCGCGGTGTGGTTCTTCTTCCACCGCTGACACGAAAGGAAAAAGCTATGGCAAATTTATGTCCCGATTGCGGCACGCCGCTGGGTGCCGGCGGCGTGTGCCCGAACTGCGGCGCGCAGGTGCCCCTGCGTCCCGAACCCGCAGATTATCAGGAGCCGGACGACTTCCGCTTTGAGGCGCCGGACGCGCCGGAAGAACCGTCCACCTATCGTCCCGCGCCGCCGAAGCCGAAGCTTCCGCCGGAGTACGCCTATCCCGCGCCCGGCGACGCGGCAAAGCCAAAGGAACAGGCACAGCCGCCCGCAAAGCAGGGCGGCGGGGCGCTCAGCCGGCGCAATAAGGTCCTGCTCACGGTCGCGGGGCTGCTGCTCGCGGTCGTGATCGCCCTGACGGTCCTGTATTTCATCGTGCCGTCGCCGGACGCGCAGCCGTCGCCGGGCGAGCCCTCTGCCACCGCCTTCGACCCGGACGCCATGCCGCCCATCTCCGCTGCGCCGACCGAATATCCGTCCACGGAGCCGGTCACGGAGCCGACGACCGCCGCGCCGACAACGGAACCCACTACGGAGCCGACCACGGTCCCCACCACGGTCCCCACGACCGAAGCGACGACCGTGCCCACCACGGACCCCACCACCGCCGCGCCGATCGCGGACCCCACCGCCTTCCTGATGGAGCAGCTTGAAACGAATCTCATCGCGAAGTACGGCAGATCCCGCTACCTGAACGAGGCGCTCGACTCCCTGCAGCCGGGCGGGTCCGCGGATCTCACGGCAGACCTGCCTGCAGACGCCTACGGGCTCGTCGCCGCGACCGTGACGGATCTGGACGGCGACGACGCGCCGGAGCTGCTGACCGTGCGTCTGTCCAAGGCCGCCTCCGGCGTCACCGCGACGGTGGAGCTGCACACGGCACAGCGGGGAAGCCTGCGCACGCAGCAGGTGTGCGCGATCAGATGCTTCGAGCATTCCTCCAGTTATTTCACCCTCGCTCTGTCCGCCGCCTCCGGTCGGCAGTATCTGCTTGCGTCCGTGTTCTCGGACGCTGCCGACGCGCGGCAGAAGGAGGCATCGCCCACCGCGGTCTATACGCTGTATGAGCTGAAAAACGGCAGGCTCAGCGCTGCCCACACGCTGGAAACGTCCGTCTCCGGCGGCAAGTCCACGGCAAGGCTGGACGGCGGCGCGCTGCTCTCCGAAAACGCCCTGCGCCCCTACGACGCGAAAAAAGCGACCGACGGGCAGCGCGCGTTCTTTGAATACTTCAACACGCAGGTGCGAAACGCCTTCGCGCCCTACGGTGTGGCGACGGACACGGAAAACTACGCGCTCGTGCCCTTCCCCGCGGGCGGCAGGCGCATTGCCGAATGCGGCGCCCAAACGGACCCCGACCAAAAAGAGACCCGCATCCTGATCGTGGATTACACGGACTTTTTGTCCGCGCACTGAGCGGGATCGCAAAGCGGATTTTCCCGGAAAGGACAAGATTATGGCTTATTACTGCACGACCTGCGGTACGCCGCTGGACGGCGAGGGGCGCTGCCCCCGCTGCGACGCCGCCCCCACCCCCAGCGCGGCGCTGGGCGCCTTTACGCCGCCGATCCCTGGCCCTTACGATCATCGCCCGAAATTCGAGCCCGTGCTCCCGGGGGAGGAGGACGAGGGCACCACGGTGCTGAAATCCGACGATATGCCCGAATTCTATATGGAGCATCCTGCCCGCGCCTGGCAGACCACCGCCGCGCAGCCGGATAAAACGCAGCGCAGGGAAAAGCCCCGCGTCGCCGTACCGCAGAAAAAGGGACTCGGCAAAGGCGCGAAGCTCGCCATCGCCGCGATCTGCGTCCTGCTCGGCGTCGGGCTGATCGTCGGCCTGCTGTTCCTCACCGGCGTCATCCGCGTGAAGGACGGCGCGCCCGCCGCAAAGGGCGGTTGGTATCTCTACCGCGTCTACAACCATTGGGACTCCGCCTCCTACGGCGAAGGGACCGATACCGTCGAGTTTGACGAACAGGGTCGCGCCGTGCTCTCCGGCGACCGCATCGATCCGATCCGCACCGCCTATGACGAAAAAGGACGGATCGCGAGTATCCTCACCCAGTTCGGCGAGGGCCGCGTGACCTATGAGGATACGGCAACCGGGTCGAAGGGCACCGTGACCTATCAGCTTGTTTCCGGCGTGCAGACGGATATTTACGAATACGATGCGAACGCCCGCCTGCAGATTTCGGAGACGTATCGGGACGGCGCGCTCGGCACGCGCAGGACCTATGCGTACACGCCTGCCGGTCGGCTGCAGACCTCCACGGCCGAGATCGTCAATTCCGACGGCAGCTCACCGGATCCCATCGTGACGCAGTACGACGAGGTCTACGGCGCTTACGCCCCGCCCGCCGACGCCGTGCTGACGTATGACGACGACGGAAACGTGATCAAGGCGGATCTGAGCAAGGACGAAAACGAGATCGAATACCGGTATTATGTCTGGGCAAGAAAGGGCGAAACGCCCCCGGCGGACCTCACGCCCGAAACGTTCGGCAGCGCCGTGTTCACCGGCACGGTCCGGCAGCGTGCCGACGGTCTGTTCCTGCTGCTGGATACGCCCGTTTCGCTGCTGGAAAGCGGCGCGCTGAAGCCGCAGTTCATGGATAAGCTCTCACTGGCGGAGGATTTCGCCGCGTATCTCGGCAAAGCCGTCGTGATCACCGGCGCGACCTTGCCCGCCGCGGGGCCGCTGTCCGTCGCGTCCGTGCGCCTGCTTGGGGCGGAGCCCGCCGAAACGCCCGCCTCCGCCGCGCCGGTCACCGAAACGACCTCCGCGGCTGCGCCCGTCACCGAAACGACTGCGCCGGTCACCGAAGCGCCCGACGCAAGGGACCTGCTGGCCGCCGCGTTTGACAGGGACTACGGCGCCGAAACGCTTGCGGGGTATTATATCTCGGATCTGGATACCGACGGCACGGACGATATGGTCGTCGCCGTCGCCGCCGTGAACGGCGCGAAGCACATCCTCTCCGTCCGGCTTTCCGGCTACACGGTCGAAAACGGGCAGGCCGTGCAAAAGGCCTCCTTCACCGTCGAGCCCGGCGTCTATGATGACATGTTCGGCGATTTCGATACGCCCCCGACCGTCGAAAACGGCGACTGGGCGGAGCGGCTGGAGGTCTACGTCAACGACGCGGGCTATATCTCGGTGAATATGAATTTCCGCATGAACGAATGGAGCGCGCATTATCTGCTGCTTCGCTACCGCTACGGGCAGCTTGCGGAGGTTGCGCACCTGTATGATCCCGGCTATACCAGCGGCACGGGGCTGTATGAATACGCCGCTTTTGCCTCGAACGATTCCGCCGTGATGGACGCCGGCTGCCTGTACTATGCGGATTACGAGGGCGTGCAGGGACGCTACACGGACTACGTGACCGCGATCAATCAGAAATTCGCGATGTACGGCTTCACCTTTGCCGCAGGGGAGGGGCCCGCCGTCCGCGACGTGCCCGCCCATGTCGCGGAAGGGACCGGCGCCGTGCCCCTGATCCGCTTCCGCAACGACAAATAACAGACAAAATAAAAAAGGGGATTGCTGAAATGAGTCAAAACGATGAACCCTCCGCGCTGAAAAAGGCGCGCAATCTGGCCTTTATCCTGCTGATCCTTCTCGGGGTCCTGTTCGCCGTGTTTTTCGGGCTGGACCGCGCCGGGGTGCTGAAGCTCCCGTTCCTGCCGCATGAGCAGACCGGACCGATCATCGGTTATACCGAAGGAACGGATGAGGGAACGGACGAAGCGGACAAAACGCAGACCGAACCGTCCGGGACATCCGAGCCATCCGAAACGACCCTGCCGCCGTCGACCGAGGCGGCGGACGAGAGCACCGAGGCGTCCGCCGAAAGCACCGAGGCGGAAACCGCCGCCCCGTCGGAGCCGACGTCGTCCGCGACGCCCGATCCGCAGAATCTGGAGGCGACCGCGGCGGACCTGCAGATCCTCGGAACGGAGTTCTCCGACTCAAGTCTGATCACCGCCCTGAACGCCACGCTCATGAAGGGCGGCTATGAGGACATGCACATCGACTTCCGCCCGCTGACCGAGACCTACGACACGCAGGATACCCTGTTTTTCTGCTCGCTGGCGATCGCGTATCAGGCGGTGTACGGCAGGGATTCGGTCTATCTGAACGAAAACGACCCGGTCGCGAAAAAGGCGTCGAGACCGTTTTATTTCCATTACTCGCTCGAAAAGCTGAACCGGATCGCGGTCGATATGCTGCATCTGCAGCCCATCGATCCCGCCACGTTCCGCGGCTGGACCTCGGAGGGCAGGGAGCCGATCCACGAGTTCGTCGGCGACGACATGTTTGCCGACGCGGGCTTCGATCTGGACGGGATCGTCTGCGGCAGGATCAAGGAGCAGACCCGCCTGCCGGACGGCAGCTATCGCTTCACGGTCGAATACGCGTATCTGTTCATGGGCGAGGAGTTCCTGAACGGGACCGGCACGCTGAACGCCGCCGTCCGCGAATCGGACGGGGAGCGGTATTGGTCGATCCTCAGCTATACGGCTGAGAAGCTGGTCCGCGAATGGTAAAACGTAATAAAGAGGAAGGCGTTTCGAAGCGTCTTCCTCTTTTTTTTGCGGAACGTGATATTCCGTTTGACATTTCCCGATCTTTCGGGTATGATGAAAAAAAGGAAGGTGTTCGGAATGGCAGGCTCTTGCGCATACTGCGGTACGCCGCTCGATCAAAACGGACTTTGCCCGAACTGCGGCAATGAGAATGAGACCACGGGGCTGCTGACCCCGGAGGAGACGCCCGCGTTCTATACGCAGGCGCAGGGGCAGTCGCCTGCCCCCGGCGGGCATGCGCCCGCCTATCCCGCGCCCTCCACGGCAAAACCGGCTGCCCCGGCGCAGAGCTTCGCGGTGGGCGACAGGGTGCGGCATAAGGCCTTCGGTGCGGGCGAGATCATGAAGATGACGCCCATGGGCGGGGACTTTCTGG